>JAWVYW010000018.1:0-36752 GCA_033722535.1 Promineifilaceae bacterium (SeqCode) | reverse complement strand
ACTATTACCCAAACTGTTATTCCCTTTTGCGTGGTGGGTGGTCGGGGGCGGGGCGTGCGGGGGGGGGTTTATGGGGGGGGGGGGGGGGGGGTTGGGCGCGGGGGTGGGGGTTGCCGTCGGGGTCGCTGTGGGCGTCGCCGTGGGCGTGCGGGTGGGCGTAGAAGTGGCCGTGCCCGTAGGAGTGGGCTCATCCGGCGGCTGGACACCTTCCTCTTCATCCGCCGCGGCGACCGTGGGAATGGGCGGCGCAGTGGCCGTCCCTTCGCGGAAACCGACGAAGGCACCAGACGCCGGCGTCTGGCGCTCACCTTCGCCGATCGACGCTTCCACGGCGTTGACCGCCTCGCTCCCGAAGGTAGGGGCAGGCGCCATCCCAATTGCGCCACTCGTGATCGTATCGGTGATAACTAGCGAGTTAACCTCCGCCACCAGCGTCGCCGTCTCCTGCGGCGTCTCCGCCGTGGCTTGCGGCTCCGTTACCGGTCCCGCCGCCGGCTGCGCGGTCGTCTCTAAGGGCACGCCGGCAAGGAAGAAGCCCAGCGTGAGCAGGAAGAAGGCAAAAGCGTATCCGGTGAAAGCCCGGATGCGCAAATCTAGCCGATAAATGTCCAGGCCCAGTCTACGGCTGAGACCGGGCGATTGCCCCAGCAGGGCCAACAGGAGCGCCACGAGCGCAGTCAGCGCCGATAGCCCCATGCCCCACAGGGTCCATGCAGGAAATCCCATCATTTCCACATTATACCCCGATTCTGCGTAGGATGATAATTGCGTCTTGTTAGAGGGGTAGTTGCCACTCATGCTCCGCTTATTCCTTGCTGTTTCCAACCGGCAGATGATGGGCACTGGCTGTTTCGCCGATGGGCGCCATCTGTGCGCCATCAAGTGATGCGGTTATAATGGCAAAGGCATTTCGGGATTCGCCGCAGCCAGCACACCAACCGGCCTGCGCGATGTCACGCGGTCCCTGGTAGACGAGACTCGACGTGCCTTCCACCACCGATAGAGTCAGAAGATAGCAGTAGGGAGAATTCCTATGGCAAATGAATATCAAGTCGTCGTACTGGGGGCGGGGCCGGCAGGATATGTGGCGGCAATTCGCGCTGCCCAACTGGGCCTTAAGGTAGCCATCGTCGAGAAGCAGTATCTCGGCGGCGTCTGTCTCAATGTGGGCTGCATACCCAGCAAAGCCCTCCTGTACAACGCCGAGCTGGCGCATACCTTCAAGGATCGTGCTGGCGAGTTTGGCTTCAGCTTCGAGAGTATGAACGCCGACTACAGCGTCGCCTTTAAGCGTAGCCGCCAGATCGCCAATCGCCTCTCTAAGGGCGTCGGCTTTTTGATGAAGAAGAACAACATCGACCTCTACGAAGGAGCCGGCCGGCTCAGCGGGCGCAACACCCTTGACGTGGCACTGAACGATGGCGGTGAAGAAACACTGTCGTTCGAGAATGTCATCCTGGCGACCGGCGCCCGTCCGCGGGCCATTCCCGGTATCGAAATCGACGGTGAGCGGATCATCACCTATACCGAGGCGATTCTCTCGGAAACCGTTCCCGATAAAGCGGTCATCGTCGGCGCGGGACCCATTGGGGTGGAATTTGCCTACATCTGGGGCAACTATGGCGTGGACGTGACGATTGTCGAGCTACTGGATCACCTGCTGCCCAATGAAGATCCAGAAGTGAGCGAAGTGCTGGAAAAGGCTTACCGTAAGTTGGGGATCAACTTCCACACCGGCACCAGCGTTACCGATGCTGAAGTCACCGGCGACGGCGTGCGCGTCACACTGAAGAGTGGGGAGACGATGGAGGTGGACCAGATGATGGTGGCCATCGGCTTCAAGCCCAACGTGGACAGCATTGGCCTAAACGCCGATCTGGAGCTGGAACTGAACGACTGGGGCGGCGTCGCCGTGGACGAGAACATGCGCACCAACGTTCCCCACATCTACGCCATCGGAGATCTGGTGGCCCCCGAGGGGCTCATGCTGGCCCACATCGGGTCGGCGATGGGTGTGGTGGCGGCGGAATCTATCGCCGGACACCATACAATTGCCCTCGACTACCTCATGTTGCCGCGGGCCACTTACTGCGTGCCCCAGGTTGCCAGCTTCGGCTATACGGAGGCGCAGGCAAAGGAGGCGGGCTTCGAGGTCAACGTGGGCCGCTTCCCCTTCCAGCCCAACGGTAAAGCGCTGGGCATCGGCGAACGCGAAGGGTTCGTAAAGATTGTAGCCGATGCACGGTATGGTGAAATTCTGGGCGCGCACATGATTGGGCCAAATGTTACCGAGCTGCTCCCGGAGCTGACTCTGGCGCGGATGAACGAGCTGACGGCTGAGGAAATTGCCCGCAACGTGCATGCCCATCCTACCCTGAGCGAGGTGCTTATGGAGGCCGCGCACGCGGTTGAAGGGGCGCCGATTCACATCTAGTCGCACCACCGCATATAAAGCAGGAAGGCCGCCTGCGGGCGGCCTTCTGAGGTGGGCGGTACAAGACTCGAACTTGTGACCTCTACGATGTCAACGTAGCGCTCTAACCAACTGAGCTAACCGCCCAAAGCGAAGCGTATTATAGCAGGAAAAGCCGTCGAGTCAATGGGGGCAATGTCTTACTATTGTAGATCTAACCTTCACTCAAATGCGCCCCCGGCGGGCGCTGGGGCACCCGCCACACACGGGGCCGGCGCGCAACAGGTGATCTGAGTGCCAGAGATAACGGCCAACTGGAGGAACAATGAGTGAACATGTGCTGGTGATCGGGGCGACCCTGCTCGACGTCAAAGGCAAACCGGTGGAAGGACTGGAGCCGGGGACATCTAATCCGGGAGAGATAAGGACGACGCGCGGCGGTACGGCGCGCAACGTCGCAGAGAATCTGGCGCTGTTGGGTGCTGACGCCTATCTCATCTCCGCCGTAGGAGACGATCGCCTGGGGGGGCAGTTGCTACAACAGACGGCGGACGCGGGCGTGAACGTGGAGCATGTTTTCACCGCCCGCGGCAGCTACAGCGGCTCTTACATTGCCCTGATCGAGCCAGACGGAACACTCGCTGTCGCGCTGGACGACACGACAGTGGTTAATAACATCACACCCCGGTACCTGACCGACCGGCGCCACCTCTTCCGCAATGCGGCGGCAGTCATGATCGACGGCAGTCTGCCTGTGGAGACGATGCACACGGTACTGAGGCTGGCGGACGAGTACAACCTGCCCCTGAGCGCGGATCCCTCTTCGACGCGGTTGGCCTACAAGCTAATTCCTAACCTCGACGCGCTGCATCTGGTCGTCCCCAATGAAGCGGAGGCTGCCGCATTAATCGGGATCGACTTTCCACACTCTGATGGAGACAACAGCCTGGAGATGGCACGGACATTGATGAAGCGTGGAGTCGACGTGGCCGTCATCACCCTGGCTGACTTCGGTCTATCGTATGCCACGGCCGACGAGAACGGCACCATCCCACCCCGCTACAGCGCCATGGTCGACGGCACCGGCACCGGCGATGCAATTACAGCAGCGATCATGTTTGGCATGCTCAACGATCTCCCCGTGGTCGAATGTATGCGCCTCGGTGCCGCCGCGGCCGGCCTGACTCTGGAAACAAACCACACCGTCGTGCCCAACCTCAGCCTGGACATGCTCTACGATCACCTCGTCGTCTGATTCAAGGAGCGCAGTGTCATGAACCAGTGGCTCGCCTTTTTCATCTCTGTCGGTTACGTCTTCGTCGTAATCGGCGTGGCCGAACTGCTGGGCGCGCGGCTTGGATATGGTTCTGACTTTACACGCAAGCTGATCCACATCGGCGTCGGCATGATCAGCTGGACATTGCCCTTTCTTTTCTTCACCCCCTGGCCATTTGTCGCCGCCGCGCTCATCTTTGCGCTTCTGAACCTGCTCGACTGGCGCTTTGGCTTTCTGGCGGCGATGGCCTCTAGCGATCGCGCCAATCTGGGCACCGTCTATTTTCCGCTGGCGGCTGCCTTTGTGGTCATCCTCTTCTGGGAACAGCCGCCGCTGATGGTGGCGGCGCTGATGCCGCTGACATGGGGCGATGGACTGGCAGCGCCGGTCGGTCGCTCTCTGGGCACGATCTCGTATACCGTTTGGCGCCACACGCGGACCTTGCAGGGTTCGGCGGCCTTTTTTGCCGCCGGTCTGCTCTTCACGTGGCTCGCCCTGTGGCTGATTCCGGGACCGCCGTCCATCTCGCCGGCTGCCGCGCTTGCCCCTGCCGTCGCCGTGATGGCCGTAACCACCGTCGTCGAGGCGATCTCCGTCTGGGGCCTGGACAACCTCTCGGTCACGCTGACTGCCGTCGCCGCCCTACTCGCCTGGCCCTTCTAAAAGGAAGTCTATGATAGAGTTTACTACTGAACACATTGTCCAGTTCCAGATCCTCGGCGCGGTCCTGCTCTCTCTCTTTCTGGGCGGCCTGATCGGCCTTGAGCGGGAAATCGTTGGCAAACCGGCTGGCCTGCGCACGCATATGCTCGTCGCCGGCGCTACCACGCTCATCGTCGATCTGGGGGACGTGGCAATCAATCTCTTTACCGTCGAGACGGCGAGCACGCTCGTCTCCGCCGACCCGTTACGTATCATCGAGGCGGTCGTAGCCGGGATCAGCTTTCTGGGCGCCGGCACAATTCTACGCCGGGGGCAACGATCACAGGTGGAAGGGCTGACGACGGCGGCCTCAATCCTCTTCACCGCCGCGGTCGGGATCAGCGTAGCCTTATCGCAGTTCGTGGTCGCCGTCGGCGCCACCATGATCGCGCTCTTTATTTTGCGGCTGATTCAGATTAGCGAGAATTACTTTGACCGTTATCCTGGAAGTAAAGGCGAACAGGAACTAGAGTAAAACGAAGGAGGCACAGATGACAAACATGAAGCACGTTACACCCGGCGAGCGCCCCGAGAGCGATGCCGGCTACCTGGAAATGATGACCAAGATCATTTTTATGGGTGGGCTCAACCGGCAGGTGGTAGAGGGCAAGTGGGAAGGCTTCCTCGACGCCTTCGAAGATTTCGACCCCGCTGCCGTCGCCGCCTTCACCGAGGAGGACGTAGAGCGGCTGGCAGAAGATGAGCGCATTATCCGCTACGGCGCCAAAATCCGGGCCGTCGTAGACAATGCCGCCCGCATGAGGGATATTGCCGCCGAGCACGGCAGCTTTGGCGACTGGCTGCGCAGCTCGGTGGAGGAGCACGGGATAGACGATACGGCGCGCGGGCTGGCGCGGCAGTTCCGGTACGTCAGCGAAACCGGCGCGTCGCGTTTCCTCTACGCGGTGGGCGAGGACGTTGGCGAGGTCGAGACCGAGGTGCGGGAGAAGTACGGGCCAGCGTAGCGACGGCAGTCACATACGCCAGCTCCGACTGCCGGCGGGCGAGGCATTCACGGCAAGAGACCGGCACCCGGAGAAGAAGTTTTCCAGACACCTGAATACCCCACTGATCCTCCCGGAGGCTAACCGGATGAAGGGATGTGACGTCGCCAAGAGGGGCGCTCATGCCTGATAGCCTCCGGAAGGATCTTATAGCTACCCCGGGGGAGCACGCGGCGCGCGTCCACTCCGGTGGAACGAAACATCGATTTATGGTAAAAATCAGCCGATGATCACAAAGCCAACCTACCCCGAGCGCGTTCGCATCGCCCACCTGCCCACCCCACTGGAAACAATGGAGCGCCTGAGCCGCCACCTGGGCGGACCAGAGCTATACATCAAGCGCGACGACCAGACCGGGCTGGCAACAGGGGGCAACAAGACGCGCAAGCTAGAATTCCTGGTGGCCGACGCACTGGCGCAGAGATGTGATCATCTAATCACCGTCGGCGCGCCGCAGAGCAACCACTGCCGGCAGACGGCGGCCGCGGCGGCGAAACTGGGGCTGGGCTGTAGCCTGGTTCTGCGGGGCGAGGCGCCGCCGGCGATCAGCGGCAACCTGCTCCTCGACAGGCTGCTGGGCGCGCACGTCTACTGGAGCGGCGAGCGCGAGCCGGCAGAGATGATGGGCGAGGTGGCCGCCGAACTGCGCGCCATGGGGCGGCGACCGTACCTCATCCCTTATGGCGGCTCCAACGTGATGGGGGCCACCGGCTACGTCTATGCGATGAAGGAGCTTACCCGGCAACTACAGTCCCTGCCCCTGCACGTGGACTTTATCGTCTTCGCCAGCAGCAGCGGCGGCACGCAGGCAGGTATGGTCCTGGGGGCCGAAGTATACCAGTTCCGGGGCCAGATCCTGGGGATCAGCGTCGACGAGAACGCCGACACCCTGAAGACACAGGCCTCCGCGCTGGCGACGGCAACCGCTACGCATCTGGGGCTGGGGACCCTCTCTGTGGCCCATCGGATGGACGTTAACGACGACTACCTGGGTGAAGGCTACGCCTACGTCGGAGAGTTGGAGCGGGAAGCGATTCAGCTCGTGGCGCAGATGGAGGGCATCATGCTCGACCCCGTCTACACCGGGCGCGCTATGGGCGGTCTGATCGATCTGATTCGCTGGGGCGCCTTCACGCGCAATCAGAGTATCCTCTTCTGGCACACCGGCGGCACGGCTGCGTTGCCCGCCTTTGCCGACCGCCTGCTGTAAAAGGCCGCCTCCCTTTTAACGCTCAAACCACGGTGACGATTATAGTTTCCTGGCGTCCTCTCCCGGAGCCAGGTAGATCAGCACAGAAAAGAAGAAAATCGAGCCACCCAACAGGAAGAGCGCCGGTCGCAACCGCTGCCAGAGATAGAGCCACGCCGGCTGCGGGTCGACCGGGCCAGGATGGGGTGCGTACTGTGCAACCGCCGTCCACACCGGCAGCGGCGTAAAATCGGGCTCCATCATGCGGAAGTAGTAGAATGGCTGGCTCAGCTCTTCATCGGAGACGCGTTTGAAGAACCAGACGTTGACCACCCCCATCCAGGGCCACTCCGCGCGCGCACGTTCAAAGCCTTCCACCGTGTAGCGCGCCTGCTGCGCCTCGGTGACCCTCCCGAAGTACGGGGGAAGCGGCTCGGGTACGGTGTTCCAGCCCATCTCGCTGACCCAGATCGGCTTCTCCGCATCCCCCTGACGGACCATGATGTCGCGCGTGTACAGGTGATAGGGATAGTTGATCACCGTCGGACGGAGGCGACGGTCGCTGGGCCCGGACCACAGACCGTACGCCTGCACCGACATAACGTCGAAGCAGTCTCCCGCGCCAGCCTCGTACATGCGCTCCAGGAAGATGAGGCCGTTGAGGGCACGGTCGCTCACCTCTACGGTCGGCGCGAGGGCCGGGGCCAAAATCACGGCCTCCGGGTTCGCCTGGCGGGCGCGACGGTAGCCGGTGCAGAGGAGGCGCGTAAAGGCCTCGGGATCAACCGGTTGCTCCCCCCACTCCGGATAGATGTTGGGCTCGTTCCAGAGCTGGAAATAACGGATGCGCCCTTCATAGCGCTCTGCGACGGCGGCAACAAAGTCGCCGTAGTCGTCGTAGTCGTCGGGCGGGGCGTAGGCGCCGACCGTGTCGGTCAGCGCCCGCGTCCAGGCCGGCGGGTTGCTCAGGCGGGCGATAATCTCGACGTCGTACGCTTCTGCAAGATTCACAATCTGGTCGTACTTCGCCCAGGCATCCACCCCCTGCGGGTCGTTGCGGCGGTCGACGAAATCGCCCTTGGCGTCGATCTCAATGTCCTCCCAGGTGAACTCCTGGCGGATGAAGCGGAAGCCGGCCTCCTGGAGGAGGCGCAGGCTCTCTTCGCGCACGTCCGGGCGCGCCTCGTTCTGGAGAAAGGTGTTCGCGCCAAAGGGGACGACGTCCGTGTGGGCCACTTCTGCGTCAGGGGCGAGCAGCGGCTGTGGGCGGAGGGCGGTGTGGAACCAGTGGAGCAGGCCTCGCATCTGTCCCGGCAGCGTTTCCTCTCCGGTCAGCCCATATAGGGACATCGTCGGCGGCCAGAGCGACAGCAGGAAGAGAACGGAAGCGATGAGTACGACAAGACGGCGCCACATGGGATGTGATTATAAAAGGAGGGGCGGCGCCTGCCAGTTCCTTCTATCTTCCACTCAGTAAGCGTGGCGATGGAACTGGAGCGCCAGCAGCAGCTGGGTGCAGCTAGATATAAATCTAAATCGACAGAGGTACGCCGCGGCTGCGCCAATGACTACAATCAGTTTCGGGCATGTGCTTCCCTTACTCTACTGGACGGGGGGTTAAGGGTGATCGCTTATGCCTGTCCCCATCTACACTCGCGTTGTCGAGATAAAGTGCATCCTCGCAAATTGCCCCCCACCGTCCCATATGATAGACTTCCGGCGCACGCAAACGACGTCAAAGCGCCATCACGCCAAGGCATGTAGAGGAAACGATGCTATCCCCGGTTGAGAAAGTTCTATTCATTTTACTCGTCCTGATTTCGCTGGGCGCGACGGCCCGAACGTTTGAGGAGATGTATCGTGTGATCGGTCGGGGAGAGGGGCGGCTACCCTACAACGACCTCCCGCGCCGTATCCTCAAGGGGACGCTCGCCCTTTTTACGCAGGGCAACATCATCAAGACGCGTAAGCTGACCTCGATCATTCACTGGTTTGTGGCCTGGGGCTTTATCTTCTACGGTATCATCAACATCATCGACATTGTCGAAGGCTTTGTGGCCGACTGGATCGACGAGTGGCCAGGTACGCTGGGCACGGTCTATGGACTGCTGGCGGACATCTTCAGCGTCGCCGTTCTTATTGGGGTCGCCTACTTCCTGCTGCGCCGCTTCGCCACCGCCGCCGGGTCGCGCACCCTCTCGCGGCGCGAGAACGTGATGATTATGGACAAAGCGATCGCGGGCGTGCCGCAGGATTCGCTGGTAGTGGGCGTGTTCATTCTGCTGCATGTCGGCTTCCGCTTTCTCAGCCAGACGTTCGACCTGGCGCTGGAAGGGGGCGATCCGTTCCAACCGTTCGCCAACGCCGTGGCGCCGCTGTGGCTGTCGCTGGGGATGGGCGAGACGGCGCTGACCTTCGCCTTTCATGCCAGCTGGTGGATCGCGCTGGGCCTCATCTTCCTCTTCTTGCCCTACTTCCCCTATACCAAGCACGCGCACCTCTTCATGGGGCCCGTGAACTGGGCACTGCGCCCGGAACGGCCGGCGCTGGGCGCGCTGGAGACGATAGATTTCGAGGATGAGACGCTTGAGCAGTTCGGTGTCGCCCGCCTCACTGATCTGAGCGAGAAACATATTCTCGACGCCTACGCCTGCATCATGTGCAACCGCTGCCAGGATGCCTGCCCGGCGTATGTGACCGGCAAGGAGCTATCGCCGGCGGCGCTGGAGATTAACAAACGCTACTACATCAAGGAGAACATGACAGCGCTAGCTGCCGGCGCCGCCGACGAGCTGCACCTGATGGATTACGCCATCAGCGAGAGCGCGCTCTGGGCCTGCACAGCCTGCGGCGCCTGTGTAGAGGTTTGCCCGGTGGCGAATGAGCCGATGTTCGACATTCTCTACATCCGCCGCGATCAGGTGCTGATGGAAGCCCAGTTCCCGCACGAGCTGCAGAGCGCCTTCCGGGGCATGGAGCGGCAGCAGAATCCGTGGGGCATGACGGAAGATCGCATGGAATGGACGCGCCCGCTGCCCTTCGACGTTCCCACAGTCGCCGAAAATCCCGACTTTGAAGTACTGTACTGGGTCGGCTGCGCGGGCGCCTTCGACCCCAAGGGGCAGGAGATCGCCCGCGCTATCGCCACAGTACTACACAGCGCGGGGGTCAGCTTCGCCGTGCTGGGGAACGACGAATCGTGCACCGGCGACTCCGCGCGGCGTGCGGGGAATGAGTATCTATATTACGAGCTGGCGCGGGGCAACATCGAACTCTTCGAAGAGAGCGGCGTCGGTGAAAAAACGATTGTCACCGGCTGCCCGCACTGCCTGCACACCATCGGCAAGGAGTACGGTGAGCTGGGCGGTAACTATCGCGTACTGCACCACACACAGATGATTGCCGACCTGGTCGGCCGCGGGCGGCTGCGCCTCAACGGTGATAAGTTAGAGCAGATTACCTTCCACGACCCCTGCTACCTGGGCCGGCACAACGGCATCTATGATGCCCCGCGCGCGGCCCTGGCGCAGGCTGGCGCCACACTGCTGGAGATGGAGCGCAGCCGCAACCTCTCTTTCTGCTGTGGCGCAGGCGGTGCTCAGTTCTGGAAGGAGGAGGAGCACGGCCTGCAGCCGGTCAGCAATAACCGCTACGAGGAGGCGGAAAAGACCGGCGCGGGGACGCTGGCCATCGGCTGCCCCTTCTGCGCGCGCATGCTGGAAGATGCGAGCAAGGAGGCGGGCGAGTCGATGCGCGTCATGGATGTGGCCGAGGTTGTGGCCGGGGCGATCAGCTCGTAGGCGGTGCAACTACGAAGAAGGGTTCGGACGCTTTCGAGAAGTTTCAGGAGTGCCGCTCAGATCGGATCAGAAAGGAGAAGCAAAACAACGTTGATGAAAGGACGACTACTGGTCGCTTTATGGGTTGCCCTGCTGCTTGTGACAGGCTGTGACAATTTTAATTTGCCTTACGAGGAGAATTTTGACGACGCGGGAAGCTGGGGAGTCGAAGAAGAGGGGTTAGAGGCGGCGGGCACCGTCGAGGACGGCGTGTACAGGTTCCTGGTCAACGCCGACCTCGGCCTCTTCTGGTCGACGGCGGGAGAACACTTTGCCGACGGCATTTACGAGGTGGAGGCAGTGCAGCTGGAGGGGCCGCTGGACAACGGCTACGGGATGCTCTTCCGTGTCGGCGAGAACCTGGAATCTTTTTACATCTTCGAAGTGAGCGGCGACGGCTTCGTGTGGATCGGGCGCTGCGACGACACCTGTACGGAAGAGACGCCGCTGGTACAGGACGGCTGGTTCGAGCACGAAGCAGTCAACGAGGGGATCGGCGAAGCGAACGTGCTGCGCGTACGTGCCGAAGCGGGTAACATGATCTTCTACGTCAACGACGTAGAAGTGGGGCGCGTCACCGACAATGCATTACAGGAGGGCGACATAGGCATCATGGTCGAGACACTCGGCCAGGGAGGGGTGTTGGTCGCCTTTGATAATTTCACCGTCTTGCCGCTAGAATAGCGTAGCAAGCAGCAACTTTTTATCCCATCCCACCCACCCACACGAGTTGCGAAAGGAAAGAGTATGGCGCAAGCAGCAGATAAAGCAGTGCAGGAGCGCGAATTAGCGCTTTCCAGAGACGAGATACTCACCGACTATAGGCTGGCCCTGATGAGCCGCCAGGCGAGCCTGATCGGCCGGCGCGAGGTCTTCAGCGGCAAGGGCAAATTCGGCATTTTCGGCGACGGCAAGGAAGTGCCGCAGGTGGCGATGGCCCATGCCTGGGAGCTGGGCGACTGGCGATCCGGGTATTACCGCGACCAGACGCTGATGTTCGCCCTGGGCGTGCACACCGTCGAGGAGTTCTTTGCCCAGCTCTATGCCCACGCCGATCTGGATGCGGAGCCCATGACCGGCGGGCGCTCGATGAATGCCCACTTTGCCACCCGCTCCCTCAACGCCGACGGCAGCTGGAAAGATCTGACGCAGCAGTACAACAGCTCCCCCGATCTCTCGCCGACCGGTTCCCAGATGCCGCGGCTCGTGGGGCTGGCCTACGCATCGTCGCTCTTCCGGGAGCTGCCGTCACTGGCGGAGTTCGACCACCTATCGGAGAACGGCGAGGAAGTGGCCTGGGGCACCGTCGGCAACGCTACCTGCGCCGAGGGCATGTTCTGGGAAGCGGTGAACGCCGTCGGCGTCCTCCAGGCGCCGATGGTGCTCTCTATCTGGGATGACGAGTATGGGATCTCGGTGCCCAACGAGTACCAGATGACCAAGCAGAACATTTCTCTGCTCCTGCAGGGCTTCGAGCGAGATCCCGGCAGCCGCAACGGGTACGATATTTATACGGTGCGCGGCTGGGATTACCCGGCGCTGGTCAACGTCTATCGGCAGGCAGCGCGCGTGGCGCGTGAGGAACACGTGCCGTCCATCGTCCACGTCATCGAGCTGACCCAACCGCAGGGTCATTCCACCTCCGGCAGCCACGAGCGCTACAAGAGCGAGGAGCGGCTGGCGTGGGAAGAGGAGTACGATTGCATTCGCCAGATGCGTCTGTGGATCCTGGAGGAGGGACTGGCGACGGAGGAGGAGCTGGACGCAATGGAAGCGGAAGCGCGCCGGGAAGTGGAAGCCACTCGCCGCGCCGCCTGGGATCGCTTCATGACACCGATCCGCGAAGAGGCGCAGGAGCTCGGCGACATTCTTGAGGAGCTGGCCCCCTACGCCGTAGCGGTAGAGAGGCTCGAGGAGCTGCGCCGCCACCTGGCGCGCACGCAGAACCCCAACCGCAAGGAGCTGATGCGCACGGCGCACCAGGCGCTGGTCGCCCTGCACGGCGAGGAAATCCCCGGGCAGCAGGTGCTGGCGGCGTGGTGGCAGGCGCAGGAGGAGGTCAACGAGGGGCGCTACAGCTCTCACCTCTACAGCGAGACTGAGCGGAGTGCCCTTGACGTACCGGAGGTAAAGCCAATGTACGGCGACGACTCGCCGACGGTTAGCGGCTTCGAGGTGCTCAATGCCGCCTTCGACGACATGTTGGCGCGCAACTCGCGCGTCGTGGCCTTCGGCGAAGATCTGGGCTATCTGGGCGGCGTGAATCAGGCTTTTGCCGGCCTACAGGAGCGGTACGGCCCGCTCCGCGTCTCCGACACCGGCATCCGCGAGGCGACGATCCTGGGCCAGGCAATTGGTCTTGCGCTGCGTGGCCTGCGGCCCATCGCCGAGATGCAGTATCTGGACTACCTGCTCTACGCACTGCAAATTATGTCCGACGATCTGGCGACGATCCACTGGCGCACGCGTGGCGGGCAGAAAGCGCCTGTTATCATCCGCACCCGCGGCCACCGGCTGGAAGGGATATGGCACTCCGGCTCCCTGATGGCGGGGATCATCCATTTGGTGCGGGGCGTCCACGTGCTGGTGCCGCGCGATATGACCCGCGCGGCCGGCTTCTACAACACGCTCCTGCAGTCGGATGAGCCGGGGTTGATAGTGGAGGTGCTGAATGCCTACCGGCTCAAGGAGCAGCTTCCCGACAATATCGGAGAGATGACGGTGCCGCTGGGCGTACCCGAGATTTTAAGAGAGGGAGACGACGTGACGCTGGTGACCTACGGCGCTATGTGCCGCATTGCTTTGGAGGCGGCGGAGCGGCTGGCCCAGGTGGATGTCGAGGTCGAAGTGATCGACGTCCAGTCGCTGCTGCCGTTCGACATCCACGGCATGATCGTCGAGTCACTCAAGAAGACCGCGCGCATCGTCTTTACCGATGAGGACGTACCGGGCGGGACGACAGCCTACATGATGCAGGAGGTGCTGGAGAAGCAGAACGGCTACTACTGGCTCGACTCCGAGCCGCGCACCCTGCCCGGCAAGGCACATCGCCCCGCCTACGGCACCGACGGCGACTACTGGTCGAAGCCAAACGTGGAGTCGATCTTCGATACGGTCTACGAGCTGATGAATGAGGCCGATCCGGCCCGATATCCGGCCTTATATGAATAGGAAGAGAATGAGATGAATACACCCAGCACGGCGGTCCTCGAACAGAAGGATGTGGAAACACCGCCCTCGCACGCAGACGAGCGCCTTTCGCGAGCGGAGTTTTATAATTTGTGATGGTTGAGCGGCGTCTAGAGTGGTTCCGGCTGAAAGAGAGCGTGTACGTTCCGGTATGGAGTGACGAGAACGACATTTCCCGCAGCCGGGTAGTTCCGGGGTTGTGCTTAGATGGAGCTGCATTCTAGATAGGCGATCTGGCCCGCATACTGTCGCTCCTCCAAAAGGAAGCGATGCAATCAGATGAACACGGCGCCTTTGTAGCGAAGCTAAAGACAAGATAAGGAGAGGTAATGGCCACAGAAGTCGTGATGCCCGAGATGGGCGAAGGCGTAATCGAAGGGACGGTGGCCCGCTGGCTTAAGCAGGAAGGGGACACGATTGCCGAGTACGAGCCGCTGCTGGAGATCGAAACCGATAAGGTGACGACGGAAGCGACCGCCGAGGTCGCCGGCACCCTGTTGCAAATTCTGGTCGAAGAGGGCGAGACGGTGCCGGTGGGCACGGTAATGGCCTACATCGGCGAGCCAGGCGAAGTGGTAGAAGGCGCCGAGCCAGCGGCGGCAGCGAGGGAAACGGTTGCACCCCCGGCGCGTGAAGAGCTGGCTCCATCCGCCGCGTCCGACCCGGGGCGGAGCAACGGCGGGCGGACGGCGGAAGCGGAGGAGCGGGATGAAGAGCTACCCTTCGCCGACTGGGCGAGCCCCGTTGTGCGCCGTATTGCCGCGGAACACGACGTCGACGTGAGCCAGGTGCCGGGCACCGGGCGCGGCGGACGGACGACGAAGAAGGATATTCTGGCCTATATCGAGGAGCGGGAGCGCGCGCCTGAGGTCGAGCCGGCAGTCATGCCCGCACCCGCTGTGCAGCCCGCCCCAACCGAGCCACGCCGGCAGCCGCAGCCGACGCGACCACAGCCGACGGCCCTACCTGGCGAAGTGGTGCCGCTGACGAATATGCGCCGCCGTATCGCCGAGCACATGGTGGAGAGCAAACATACAAGCCCGCACGTAACCACCGTCTTCGAGGTCGACTTCTCAGCCGTGGTCGCCCACCGCCAGGCGCACAAGGAGGCGTTCGCCCGCGATGGCGTGCGCCTGACCTTCACCCCCTATATCGTGATGGCAACCGTCCAGGCGCTGAAGGAGCATCCGATGGTCAACAGCACCTGGACTGACGACGGTATCCTGCTGCGGAAGGAGATCAACATCGGCATGGCGACGGCGCTGGAAGACGGGCTGATCGTGCCGGTGATCAGGAACGCCGACTACTACAATCTGCTCGGGCTGGCGCAGCAGGTCAACGATCTGGCCGAGCGGGCGCGTAACAACAAACTCCAGCCGGCCGAAGTACAGGGCGGCACCTTCAGCATCACCAACCACGGCGTCTCCGGCAGCCTCTTCGCCACGCCCATCATCAACCAGCCCCAGTGCGGCATCCTGGGCATCGGCAAGATCGAGAAGCGGGTGAAGGTGATCGACGACGCCATTGCCGTTCGGCCGCTGGCTTACGTTAGCCTGACCTTCGACCACCGCATCTTAGACGGGGCGACCGCCGATTACTTTGTCGGGACCTTTAAGGAGATTATTGAGCACTGGGAGTGAGCAGGAGCTCGTCGCCCCCTTCTTCGTCGAGACCTTTTCCGTTCACGAGAGGAATTCAAGATGGTGCCAACCCTGCGCCAACTCCGCCCGATTGCAACGGGCGGGGCCGGAGGTGCGATCAGTGACTGATGGCGGCGAGCGGTGGCAACAGACGTTGGTACAGCGCCTCGCCGCACTACTTGAGGGAGACGAGGATGTGCTTCTGGTCGGACTTCGCGGCTCGCTCCTATATCCGGAGCGGGTGGACAGCTGGAGCGACGTAGACGTCCTGCTGGTGGTGCGCCAAACGGCGTTGGCACGTTTCTTCCCTACGCTTGACTGGCTGGCGCCGCTTGGGCCGGTGTTCGCCTACGAGCAGTTGGATCACGGGAACCGGTGGACGACGCGCGTCTGCTTCGACGATTTTCGGCGTCTGGATATTGCTCTGACGACGCTGACGAAACTCGTAGAAGCGAAGAATCAGCTACAAACGCTCTTCCCCGGCGAAAGCAGGCTCCTGATTTCCCGCTCGCCGGCGGCAGCAGATGCACTGGGCGAACCGGTGGGCGCTCCGGTTGCGTCACCGCCATCTCTTGAGGAGGTTCAGCAGATGGCGAACAGCTTCTGGTATAAATCGGTGATAGCGGTCGTCAAGATCATGCGCGACGATACGCTCATTGCCACGCACCTGACGTTGGAACTCGTGCAGGAGTGTTGCGTGCTCGGAATGATCCTGCGCGATCGGGCAGCCGGCACCAGCCACCATCGCAGCGGCCGGATGGGCAATGAAATTCTCACTGGACTACCTTCATTACGGAAACCGTACAGTGCACTCCGCCTTCTGCAGGCAATCAAAGAGAGCGGCGTCCTCTTTGATGGACTGGCGCGGGAGTGCGCGGAGGGGTACCAGCCCCACTTTCCGAACTTCGAGAAGTTTGCCAGAAGCGCAGAGGAGGAGCTCAGAGGGCGGACGCAGTAGGTCATTGACCCATCCGCCAGCCTCCGCCCACGTAGAGGAGTTGTCCCGTGATCCAGCGCGCCTGTTGCGAGGCAAAGAAGACGACGACGTCCGCCACGTCCTCGGGCCGACCGATGCGCCCGAGCGGCGTCCCGGTCGCTATTTCGGTTTCAGCTTCCGGCGTGATATAGCCGGTCTGGATCGGTCCAGGCGCGATGGCGTTGACGGTGATGCCATAGTGGCCCAATTCGGCGGCGGCGGAGCGGGTATAGCTTTCAATAGCGTGCTTGCTGGCGGCGTAGCTGACGTTTTCCGGATGTGAGTGAGCCGCGTCAGTGCTGATGTTGACGATGCGGCCCCAGGTAGCGTCGCGGGCCAGAAAGCGCTGCACGTATTCGCGCATCAAGAGCGCATAGGCGCGGGCGTTGACGCTGAAGTGAGCGTCGATTTCGGCCGCGCTCACCAGTTGCACCCCAAATCCCTCTTCGGTCACGCGCGCGGGATCAAAGGTTTCCAGGACGTCGTACGTGTGATTATTAACGAGCACGTCCACGCACCCGAGCGCGGTCTCACAGCGGTCAAACAGAGCCGGGATCTTGTGCGGATTACCAAGATCTGCTTCCCAGGCCGCCGCGCGGCCCCCTGCCGCCTGGATCGCCTCTACGAGCGGCCCCGCCGGCTGCTGCTGTCTGGCGTAGTAAAGGGCCGGGCCGCCGCGACCGGATTCCTGCGCCTCTGCCAGCTCTGCCGCGCTCAGGTCGTGCGGGACGCGATAGTAGGTCATGAAAACCGCAGCTCCCTGGGCGGCAAAGGCACGGGCGGTCGCAGCGCCAATCCCATGATTGGCGCCGGTGATGAGGACCACTTTGTCCCCTAGTCGCGAATCGATCATACTTTTCTACATTTCCCTCCAGACGAGAACAACCATCTCTTCGTGCTCTGGGAGCGTAAAGCGGTCGCGCTCTTCGAACCCTCTCTCGGCGAAAAACGCTACGGTTGCCCTGTCACGACTGTATTCGCGCACCCACGCGCCAGTTGCTTCCAGCTCGCGCAGATCGGAAACGAGTCGCTCGAAGAGGAACGTACCCACTTCTCCCTCCAGCAGGGCAGGTTCAGTGACGACATATATGCGGTAGTTTCCCGGATCGGGCCCCTCCTCAATATTGCCGTAGCCGACAACAGCGCCGCTCGATACCTCCTCGGCGACGTAGTGGCGCCTTCGACCACCAAAAGCCTTCCTGTTTTCCAGCCACTCGCGGTTGCCGCTGGCGTCCCAGGGTAACGCGGCGTCGGCCTGCTCCAGAATCGCCGGCCAGTCTTTCTCTTCCGCGGCGCGTAAGCGAATAGTCATCAGGGTCTATCCTTCCGAGGAGCACGCCTCGTGATTGATAAGCCACATCGGAGCTCAGGCAGCCGGTCTTACGCTCTCGCACTCTACCCGATCCGCGTGGACCAGCGGCGCACGAATGGTCAGGCCGGCGAAGGGCACCCCGTGGTCGGCGATGGCATGGCAGACGCCGGGCGGTACTTCCAGGAGGCTGCCGGCCTGCGCCGTCTGCACATGGTCGTCTACCTGTAGCGTCACGGTGCCGCGGAGCACGACGTAATATTCCCAGCAGCGTGTATGGCGGTGCAACTCTTCCGGAGCAAATGGCAAGGCCGCTGCCGCGGTGCTCCGGAAGCGCCCATAGGCGAGGGCGAGGTAGTCGCAGGGGAAGCGTGCCACGCCGCGCCCGAGTAACCACACGTTCTGATTGCGTCCATCTGAAAGGGGGATACGGTGGCCCCACTCGCCGCTCACTTCCCGCGCTTCTTCGTGCGTGAGCGTGGGCTGCGCGATGGGCCGTGAGTAAAGGCTTTCCCGATCGTCTACTGCCGGGGTGCGCAGACCGAAATGCTCGATAAGACCTGCACCGCCGACGATGGCATGGGGTATGCCGGGACGAACCAGCAATAACTCTGCCGGGCGCAAAGAGAGCACGCTATCCCCCACCAGAAAACGCAGCCGGCCCTGGAGGAGAATGAAGATCTCAGACGCCTCCCGGTGCAGGTGCACATCGCCGTCCTGCCATGGCTCTGCCGCCGCCGTATGCCCGAGAGCAACGGGTGCCCCAGCGCGGCTCTGCCGAGGATGGACGAGGTAGCCACTAACACCCTCGAAAGGGTAGAGCGCGGCCTGCGCGCCGGCGCCTCTTTCACCCATCAGGCAGCTCAGCCCAACCGTAGGCTACCGCCGGGTATTGCTCATCTCCGACCGGAAGGATCTTGCGGTCGACGATGGACCCGCCAAGATGCTCGTAGAAACCACGGGCCGGATTGGCTTCCAGCACCCACAGGACGAGCGAGCGGAAGCCCTTATCCCCCAGCGCCCGGGCGCCGCTGGCAAACAATTGCCTACCGTAACCGCCGCCCTGGTAGCGCTGCAAGAGATAGATCGCGTATAGCTCTCCATCATAGTCAGGCAACACGCCTCCCTCGGGCCCCACCGCCACGAAGCCGCTGATAGCACCGCTCTCCACCTGCATGACAGAGAGGTGAATACGCCTGGCGGGATCGGAGAGGGCGCCGCTCCATTGTGCTTCCCGCCGTTCATAGGATTGGCTGGCGAGAATGTGGGGCGCGATAATGTCCGCATAGGTTTCACGCCAGGCGTCGACGTGAACCCGGGCGATGCCCGGTACGTCATCCAGTGTCGCCGGGCGAACAACAGCTTCCCTTTCCGAGTCCAAAGTACGCTACCTCCCTTGCAACAGCTTCGCGAGCTGCTGTGTGTGATCCTGCTCGTGCCACAGCGTCCGGCGCAATACCTTGCGCGGCGACCACTTCTCGTCACAATTTAGGGTGATCCGCTCTATTCCGATCAGTTGCGCGAGCCGGTCGACGGTGTTGGCTCGAGCCGCGGCCAGCCGCGCCAGCGGCTCTTCCGGCAGCGTGTGGAGGTCCATGTCCAGGTGTCCGAAATACCAGTTTTCGGCCCCCGCAATGTGGGCCAGGATGTGGCTGACTCTCCAATCATTTCTGTCTGCAACTGATGCCGCCAGCTCCTCCGGGCCCAGTCCACCGACCAGCTCCAATAGCGCTTGGCGATTCCAAGCGAGCAGCTGCAGAGCCAGGGAAATCTCCGTACCGTCGAGTGGCCGCCGGTCATACTCGAAAAAGGCATTGACCAGATAATCGGGATCGTGAGCGCAGGCAAAGGCCCGGAAGCGCTCCACCACCTCCACGTCAATGGGTCCTGCGAGCGGCCATCCGCTTACCCCTCGCGCGACCAGACGTTGCCGGTACGCCCCAATCCGCTCCGGCGCAAGCCCAACAGCCTGGGCTTCCGTACTGCCCGCGCTGTAACAGCCGGGAAGGTCCAGACTCCAAGCGACCCAGTGGTCCGGCTCCATGTCCTCGACGGCGAAGCGATAGCGCATGATAACTTTTTACTCTCTTCGTTCTCTGAAGCACTCTCCCACACAGAAGCAGTGCTCTCAGGTAGAATGGGTCACACTTCAAGGGCCTTCACACGGTTACACTCAATACTGCCTCGGTGGAGGATGTGGGCGATACGGTGAAACACGAAAATCGGCGCACCCACTGCCACTGCCTCGGCGTAATACGCAGCCGTCGCCTGCGGGAGAGTAGCCACCTCCTCCAGCAACGCCGGGTCGTAAGCGATGTAATCTTCGTCGCGCGTCGCAAAATCGCCTCGCCCTCGCGCTGGATAGAGATAGACGACGGTGTTGCCCGCGTCGAAGCCGCAGGCGGCGGGATCGACCGCAAACCAGCGGCGCGGCTCCCACTCATAGCCGACGGCGCGTAGGGCATCCCGAATCTGCTCGGGGTGGACCGGCGAAAAGTGCAGGACGTCGTTCCAGAGACAGTCGAGGAGGGGAACGCGGCGCGTTAGCAACATCTCTCGCCCCTCATACTTGCGTGCGTGCGCCTCGTACACCTCAGGCAGTCTGTTCCGGAGCATGTTGAGAGGATAAAGAGTGTTCCCTTCAAAGTTGCGGGGAACCAGATGGTAAAGATGGAACATTGATCCTCCTCGGCTACCATCATAACAGCGGGCGCGAGAGAGAAAAATGGAGATAACACCCCGTTTTACGCCCGGTCACCCCGCGGTACAATAGGATCACGATGGGATAGCTTTCCCTTTCTCCGCTCTATTTTTCCCCTGCTTCGCCTCGTACTTTCGGGACCAGCGCCTCTACAAGCCCCGCGCCCTCGACCACGACCGCTGTCAGGCCTTCGGCGGCGGCGCGCGTTTCATGGACCTCTTCCCGGCGCCATAACACAGCCGTCCCGGGCGCGAGCTCGCGCTCCTCTCCGCCCGCCGTCGCCCATCCGCCGCCCGCGACGACCAGGAAGAGCTGATCGGCGGCTGCCGGATGCATGCCCACGATGCCGCCTGGATCGAGATAGATGGTGACGACGGAAGCGGGCGTCGTGCGCAGTAAACCGACCACGGTGGCGCCGGCGCTCTCGTACGCCTGGATTTTGCGGCCGTGCTCCTGCCCGAAGTGAAAGCTGTCCATATCCCTCTTCCTCCTTTGCGTGAATCGGCGGCCGCCCCTCAACGCCAGGCGCCATCCTGGAACGTAATCTCGGCGAGATTCCCCTGCTCCAGATAGATAGGAATCGAGCGCCACTCGTGGAGCACGCACTTCTTGCCGATCGGCGTCTGCCACCAGTTGTCGCGGCGGATCTCCTGATGCTCGTAGCGGGCGGTATAGAAGCGCAGGCCAGGAGGGAGAAAGCGTTTCAATGTCATGAGGGCCCGCCGCGCATGGTACCACTTGGTGACGGCAACAACGGCGCCCGAGAACAGATTTGGGCGCGCCTCCAATATTGGGCGGGCGAACATTACATTTTCCATTGTGTTGGTGGAGCCGTTCTCGACCAGGATCTTCTCAGGCGGGACGCGCAGGCGAACAACCTCTTTCGCATGCGTCTCCGCTTCTGGGTATCTGGTCTGGCGGTTGATGCCCCCGGTGAGCATAATTGAGGAGACCTTCCCCTGGTGAAAGAGCTCGGCGGCAAGCCGGGCCGGGGCGAGCGACATCGTCCCGAACACGAAGGCCACATCGGCCTTCTCCACCGGCGCCTCCAGATCCAGATAAGCGGCGATCTGCTTTCGTTCTGCCCGAGTTAACAACATCAGAAACCAGCCCACGCTAAAGTCAGATGTGATAGAGTTGTACCAACGTACACTTCGACGACCAAATCAGATGGCATATTGCCAATGTGTAGTCAGAACTCTCCGCATACGCGTACGCAGAGGATAGGCCGGTGACTACGCTGCACAAGGTAACTGTCTTCATCACGCGCCGCATTGAGGGTGTGGAGGCGTTGCTCCTGCTGGAACATCCATACGCTGGCATTCAACTGCCGGCGGGGACGGTGGAACCAGCGGAGACGCCGGAGGCGGCTGCGTGGCGCGAGGCGCGAGAAGAGACCGCGCTGCGTGCCGACGACCTGGAGCTACTTGCTTACTGTGGCGTCGAAGAGAGTGACCTGCCGCCGGAGAAAGTGATCGTCGTCGGCGACGCCCCCACCCTCTACGCGCGTCCGGACGCCGGCAGCCCTGGCTGGGCCTTTATTCCCCGTGGCGCACGCGTCGACGTGGAGCGCGAGCAGGATGAGTGGGTTCACGTCTCCTACCGGGAGTGGGACCACGTCGACGCCTCATCTTACGTCACCTATCAGCTCACCGGTTGGGTACGGCGCGCGTCGCTTTCGAGCCGGCAGGAGCGCCATTTTTACCACTTCCGCTGCCGTGTGAAGACAGAGCCGCAGTGGCGCGTGCAGACGGATAACCACACCTTCACCCTCTTCTGGGCGCGGCGAGACGCGTTGCCCGAGTTACACCCCTTTTTCCAGCCGTGGCTCGGCTACCTCGCTCGCTGCGAGGACGACTGAAGGTGTGCGGCGCCTACGCTTCCTGATCGGTTTCGACCACCGCCTCCTCGTCGTCACCGCCCACCCCGCCAGCCGCGTCCTCAGCAGATGTATCTTCGGTCCACTCGATTTCGATCTCCAGGCTGCGCTCGATCCGGTTTACTCCCGCGTCCTCTTCCTCAAGCTCGATTTCCAGAACGACCTCGTCCGGAATCTCGATCACGATCTCTTCCTCGCCGTGGGGGAAGATGATCCGCCTGTCCTCCAACCAGTGCGCCAGCTGCCGGAAAAATTCGATAACCTCAGGGACGGTACGGTACGATTCGCTTTCGTAGAGGGTTTTTTCCTCGCTCATCATTTTGCTCCTTGACTGTACGATCACAAGTTATACGTGCGGAATATAGCGCAAATATCTGTAACTTGGCGAAGTGATTCTCGCCTTCTACCTCTCCGCCGCCGCGCGCCCGCCGGCTGCCCGACGCAGCTCGTAGAGCAACAAGCCGCCGGCGACCGCCAGGTTCAGCGATGAGGAAGCGCCGTGCATGGGGATCGAGACAGCTAGATCGGCGCGTTCTATGACCTCCGGCGGCAGCCCTTCCCCCTCGCTGCCGAGAAGCAGGAGCACGGGAAAGCGATAGTCGGCGGTCCAGAAGAGGGCGTCGGCGTGGGCCGAGGTGGCGACGGTGCTGACGCCATTTTCTTCCGCCCATGCCCAGAGCGTTTCCATCCTGTCCACTTCGGCCACGGGAATATTAAAGAGGGCGCCCATGCTGGCTTTGACGGCGGTGGGGTGGAAAGGGTCGGTGGTCTGCCCGACGAGGATGAGGCCGGCGCCGCCCATGCCGTCGAGGGTGCGGACAATGGTACCCAGATTTCCGGGATCGGAGATGTCGTCGAGGGCGACGAAGATCTCGCCTTCGCCGGCAGATAGCGTCTCTAGAGCGTGGAGCTGCGTGCCGACCACGGCGCCCAGGCCAACAGGGTTGTCGCGCTCGGAGAGGGTGCGAAAGAGGTCGCCGCTGATCATCGTCGTTTCGCTACCCGCCGCCTGCCACTTGGCGATCGCCTCCCAGGCGATTTCGCTCGTCAGTAGTTCGGGGGCGTAGACGACGGTCTCAACCGGCGCCTGGCGCTCCAGGGCCATCAGCACCGCCCGGATCCCCTCGACGAAAAAGGCGCCCTCCTGCCGGCGGTATTTCTTCTGCCCCAGGCGCCTGATCCGCTTGATGAGCGGGTTGCGGTGGCTGGTGATCACGGCAAGGATCAGGCCGGCGGCGGCGCCGCCGGCCGCGTCCCGGCCACCTTCCGCTTCTTCCTGTTCTGCGGTGGGCGGGGCGCCAGCGCCGCGTCGAGCACCTCGTGCATGCGGTCGACCTTGACGAAGTTCAAGCCCTGGCGCAGCTTGCGCGGGATCTCGTGCAGATCATTTTCGTTCTTGCTGGGCATCACGAAGGTGGTGACGCCGGCCCGGCGGGCGGCAAGCGCCTTTTCCCGGATTCCCCCCACGGGCAGCACGCGCCCGCGCAGGGTAATTTCGCCGGTCATGCCGACATCGCGGCGGATCGGCCGGCCGGTAAAGGCGGAGATAAGTGCTGTCGCCAGGGCCACGCCGGCTGAGGGGCCGTCCTTGGGCACCGCGCCTTCGGGCACGTGAATGTGGACATCCACGCTCTCGAAGATGTCGTCCGGCAGCCCCAGCACGCGCGCCTGGCTGCGCGTGTAGCTCAGCGCCGCCTGCGCGCTCTCCTGCATCACCTCGCCCAGTTGGCCAGTCAGCGTCAGCTGGCCTTTGCCGGGCATCAGGTTGACCTCGACGAACATTGTATCGCCACCGGCAGCGGTCCAGGCCACGCCGGTCGCCACGCCGACCTCGTCCTCCTCGCGCAGCATCTCCTTGCTGAACTGGGGCGGGCCGATGAGGTCGATGACCTGGCGCGAGCGCAGGCGCCGGGGGTGCGACTTCTCCTCTGCCACACGGCGCGCAATCTTGCGACAGACCTTGGCGATCTCCCGCTCCAGGTTGCGCACGCCGGCCTCGTAGGTGTATTCGCGGATGAGCTGTTTGAGGGCGTCATCCTCGAAGCGCAGGCCGATCTCCTCCAGGCCGTGGCGCTCCAGCTGGCGCGGGATGAGGAAATGGCGCGCGATCTCCAGCTTCTCCTCCTCCAGATAGCCGGGAAATTCGATGACCTCCATGCGGTCGAGGAGAGCGTGGGGGATGGGATCGAGATAATTGGCCGTAGCGACGAAGAGCACCTTGGAGAGATCGTAGTCGAGGTCCAGGTAGTGGTCGGAGAAGGCGTAGTTCTGCTCCGGATCGAGCACCTCGAGCAGCGCCGCCGCGGGGTCGCCGCGAAAATCCTGGCCCAGCTTGTCGATTTCGTCGAGCATGAAGAGCGGATTGATAGTGCCGGCGCGGCGCATCGCCTGGATCACGCGGCCCGGCAGCGCGCCGATATAGGTGCGCCGGTGACCGCGGATCTCCGCTTCGTCGCGCACGCCGCCGAGACTGACGCGGAGGAACTCCCGCCCCAGCGCCTCGGCAATCGAGCGGCCCATCGACGTCTTGCCCGTGCCCGGGGGGCCAACAAAGCAGAGAATGGGAGCGCGATTTGTACTCGGCGCCAGCTTCTTGACGGCGATAGTCTCCAACACGCGGTCTTTGACCGGCTTCAGTCCATAGTGATCCCGGTCGAGCACCTCGGCCGCATGGCCGACGTCGAGCTTCTCATTCGACCGCTCCTTCCACGGTAGCTCCAGAATCCAGTCGAGGTAGGTGCGCACGATGCCGACTTCCGGCGACATGGGCGGCATGCTCGCCAGGCGAGCGACCTCGCGCTCCGCTCGGTCGCGCACCTCCTCCGGCAGATCTTTCTCCTCCAGCGCCGCCCGCAGCTCTTCCAGCTCCTGGGAGAAGATGTCGATATCGCCCAGTTCACCCTGGATGACACGGATCTGCTCGCGCAGGAAGTGCTCACGCTGTACCTTATCCATTTCCTGCTGTACACGGCTCTGGATCTGGTCCTCCAGCTCCAGCACCTCCAGCTCCTGGGCCAGCACAGTGTTGACCCGGTGCAGGCGCTCCATCGGGTCGAGCGTCTCCAGAACCTCCTGGCGCACCGGCAGGCGGAAGTTGAGGGTCGAGGCGACGAAGTCGGCCAGCCACCCCGGTTCGTCGATGTTGAGGGCAAAGGTCAGCGCCTCTTCCGGGAGATGCTGATTGAGGACGACGATCTTCTCAAAGAGTGCCAGCACGGCGCGCATCAGCGCCTCTGTCGCCAGCTCCCAGTGCTCTGGCTCCGGCAGTGGCTGAACCCGCACGCGGATATACGGATCCCACTGGACAAACTCTAACAGCTGAACGCGACGACGTCCCTGGGCCAGTAGACTCGTGGTGTTGTCGGGCATGCGCAGAGTGCGCCCGATGGCGATCTCCGTCCCAACCTCAAAGATATCATCCGCCGTGGGGTCAAAGAGGTCACTATCCCGCTGAGCGGCGACAATCAGATTCTTGCCGTTGGCGACCGCCGCCTGCACGGCTGCCAGAGAGCGATCCCGCCCCACAAAGAGGGGCATCACCATCTGAGGAAAGAGAACCATGTCCCGCAGCGGCAGGAAGGGCGCCTCGATTATTTGATGTTCGGCTTCGGCCTCCTCGTCTTCTTCGTCAAAGAGATCATCGTCGAAGGGGAAGGAGCCGAAGAAATCGGGGTACTGCATGAAATTAAAGTTGTCGTCGCGCATTGACTCTCGCTCGTTTCGCTAAAACAGGCCATTTGGGGGGCATCCTCTACCCGTCCCCAATACTAGAACAGTTCGGATTTTAAAGCTTCCCACTGATTAAGCAAGTCTCCGACGACAAAGAGGGAACCGGTCACGCAGATCAGATCTTCTGGGCCGGCGACTGCCCGGGCAGCGCGAACAGCAGCGGAGAGCGACGCGGTGGCCTCGACTTCATAACCGAGGGCAGCCGCCTCCTCCACAATGCGCGGGAGCGGCGCCGCGCGCGGATGCTCCGCGCGGGTGGCGAAGACACCCGCGGCAAGCGGCAACAACGGCTGCAGAAGTGCCCCAATGTCTTTGCCCAGTGTCGTGCCGACGACGAGCCAGAGGCGACGATAGCGGTAGCGCTCCCGGAGCGCCTGTGCCAGCCGGGCCGCCGCTTCGCCATTATGGGCGCCGTCCGCCAGCAGCGTCGGCCCCTGTGGCCCCTGATAGAGCGTCTGCAGCCGACCAGGCCAGTGGACGCCCGCGAGCCCCTGCTGCAGCGCCGCCAGGTCGAGCGCTGCGAGGCGGGAGGGCGCTGCCAGCCGCGCCTGATGCAGCGCCGCCAGGGCGACGACGGCATTCTCCTGCTGGTGGGAGCCGGTCAGAGCCACGTGAAAGCGGGCGGCGGGAAATGCCACCCCCTCGGCGGCCTTCTGTGGGGCGTGGGTGATCGTTATCCACTCGCCCGGTTCATCTGCATCTCCCTTTCTTGCATCCTCATAGACCCAATCGCGGCCCACGACCTGCAGTGGAGCGCCCTGCTCCCGGGCAATCGCCTCCAGCCGGCCCAGCGCTTCCGGCGCCTGGGGTGCGCTGACCACCGGCACCCCTGG
The DNA here is from genome assembly GCA_033722535.1 of Promineifilaceae bacterium (SeqCode). GTDB lineage: Bacteria > Chloroflexota > Anaerolineae > Promineifilales > Promineifilaceae > JAAYYY01. Next base: position 10,073 of record JAWVYW010000018.1, on the reverse strand, counting down.
CTTGATGATCCCCCCTTTCTCGGCGGCGATCTCGGCGAGCGTGTCCCCCAGCAGCTCGGTATGGTCGAGGCCGAGGCGAGTAATGACGGAGACGAGCGGCGTGATTACGTTGGTAGCGTCGAGCCGGCCGCCCAACCCTACCTCCACCACCGCGACGTCGACCGCCTCCTCGGCGAAGTGGAGAAACGCGAGCGCCGTCAGCAGCTCGAACCAGGTGACGTCGGGAGTATGGGCGACTGCCGGGGGAAGGCGCCCGACGAGGTCGGCCAAGCGCGCCGCCGGAATACGCCCGTCGGCGTCAGTCGGCGTGAGCACACGGATGCGCTCGCGCAGCTCCTGCAGATGGGGTGACGTGTAGAGACCGACCCGCAGGCCAGCTGCCCTGAGCGCAGCGGCGCAGATGGCGGCGACGGAGCCCTTGCCCTTGGTGCCGGCGATGTGAATCGTCGGGTACTGCCGCTGGGGATCGCCCAGGTAGCCCAGCAGCCGCTTCGGGCGCGTGGGATCCATCTTTTCCGCCGCGTACTGCTCCGTCATCTTCTTTTCATAGTTGATGAAGCCTTGAAGGTAGTCCAGGGCCTGCCGGTAGCCGCGCTGTGTGTGGCTGGAGTCATCCATGGCGTTGATTGTAGCGAAGTGGCGGCGGCGCTGCGAAGCGGTCTGCCTGCGCGGGGACGAACGACGGCGGGTGAGAAAAACATCGTGTGCGGCTATAATCGAGCAGACGCCGCAAGGGCCCGAATAAGCAGAGAGGAAAGTAGAGGATGAGCGAGCAGGATAAGAAGCCGTTTGACATTGACGTGGTGATCGACCGCATCGGCGAGGCAGTGGAGCCTTACCCCAAAGCGGTCCTCTTTGAACTGGCGGAGGAAGGCTTTGACTCTCCGTTTGAACAGCTCATCGCCTGTATCATCTCCATCCGCACCCGCGACGAGACGCTAGACCCGACGGCGAAGGCACTTTTTACCCGCGCCCGCCGCCCGCAGGCGATGGCGGCGCTGAGCGAAAAGGAGATCGACGAGCTAATCTCCGCCTCGACTTTCCACGAGCGCAAGGCGGGCCAGATCCGGGAGATCGCGCGCATCGTGGCGGAGGAGCATGGGGGAGAGCTGCCGTGTGACGAGGCGTTGCTGCTGAGCTTCCACGGCGTTGGACCGAAATGCGCCAATCTCGTGCTCGGCATCGCCTGTGACGAGAAGTTTATCGGCGTGGACGTTCACGTGCACCGGGTGACGAACCGCTGGGGCTACGTGGACACGAACCGCCCGGAACAGACGATGCGGGCGCTCGAAGAGAAGTTGCCGCGGAAATACTGGGTCGAAATTAACAAGCTCCTCGTCCCCTTCGGCAAGCACATCTGCACCGGCCGGCTGCCCAAGTGCTCCACCTGCCCCGTCCTGGACATGTGCAATCAGGAGGGAGTCGAGGCTCACCGCTGAGTGGTGCGCTGCGGGGGCGAACGGTTCAAAAAGGGCTGTTCACGGCGCCTTCACGGTGAATTTACGGTCCCCATACGGACGGAGATCGCCGCCTCACGTATGCTGGAAGCAGTCTATTGGTCTGGCGCAAACAGTTGATTTCCTCCAATTACAGCGTAGTTGTTGCCCTCGCTATCAGGCTCGTCGGGCGCCGACCATGTGCAACCAAGCGATAGTCGATCAGGTGCGCCCAACTCGTGGAAACAGACAATTTCAAGTCATTTGGCGCCACACTTGCCCGAACCCAACGCCTCGCCGGTGTGGGGACACTGACGGCGAGTGTGGCTCATGAACTCAACAATCCGATCAGCATCATTACCACCGCCTGTCATGAGCTAAGCGAGCAGGCGCTCGACGGGCGGCTGACGGAGGAGGCTCTAATGGGCCATCTACAGATGATTGAACGCAATGCGTGGCGCGCAGCGCAACTCGTGCAGACGCTTCGCACTTACACCCATCTCGACAGCCCGCAACCGGTGAAAACAGACCTCAACCGGATCATCGACGGCGCGATCACGCTGGTCGACTATCAGTTCCGGCGCGAATACAACGTCTCTATCGAAACGTCGCTCAACCCGGACCTGGAGCCGGTGGTGTGGGAACAGAATCAAATCACCCAGGTCCTGGTCAACCTGCTGACGAATGCGCGCGATGCGCTCCAGCCGGATGGTGGGCAGATTACAGTTTCTTCATGGGCGCTGCCCGACGAGGGAGCCGTGGCCTTTGCGGTCCGCGACTCCGGCCCCGGAATCCCGGACGCGCTGCTCGAAAGGATTTTCGATCCCTTTTTCACGACCAAACCGGCTGGGGAAGGGACCGGACTCGGTTTATCGATCGCCGCGCAGATCGTGGCCGAGCATAACGGGCTGCTCACCGCTGCCAATCACCCCGACGGCGGTGCGAAATTTACTGTCGTCATGCCCTGCGAGAGAGGGGCAGAAAAGGCTGCTGCCAGAGAAGACATAAACGGTCGGGGGCAGCAAGAGCGGCTAGCAGCCGGACAGCTGAATGCAGCCCGCGAGGAGTTCTCCTCATCCTGAAGAAAGCTGGTCCTGGCGTGTAGAGCGGCGCCAAGATTAGCGAGCAAGTTCACCCTGGACGACGCCCTTCGCCCGCTCGATCAGCGTAACGAAGTAGCGATGAAAGCGGGGATCGTGAGAGAGCTCGGGGTGGAAAGAGGTCACGAGCCAATGTCCCTGCCGTGCCGCCACCGCCGTACCGTCCTCCAGCCGGGCAAGCACCTCTACCCCCGCTTCCTCGTCCACGTCTACCAGTTTTGGACCGCGAATGAAGACCGCCGGAAAAGCCTCTGATCCGTCGTCTAAGGCAGGCACAGCGAGATCGGTCTCAAAGCTATCGACCTGCCGGCCAAAGGCGTTGCGCTCTACGACGATGTCCATCAGGCCGAGCAGGGGCTGATCCAGGCCGCCGATGTCGCGCGCCATTAAGATCATCCCTGCACACGTTCCCCAGACGGGTCGCGCCAGGGCAAACTCTTTGAGCGGGTCGACGAGCTCGTAAGCGACGGCGAGCTTGCCGATGGTGGTGCTTTCGCCGCCGGGGATGATCAGCCCGTCGAGCCCTTCGAGGTCGGCCGGCAGGCGCACCTCAACCGCCTCGACCCCGAGCTCGGTCAACATCTGCATATGTTCAATGAATGCGCCCTGAAGCGCCAGAACACCAATTCTCACCGTTTCCTCTCATAAAAAGTAAGAGGCCGGGCGTGTATCATCCACCCGGCCATCGTGATCTATAACTGTTACTGTCGCCGGCAGCGTAAATTACCAGCCGCGGATGGCCAATTGCTCTTCGGCGGGCAGCGTCGCCGCCGTGCGGCCGACCATCGCCTCGCCGAGATTTTCGCTCACGCGGGCCAGGATCTCAGGATTATTGTAGTGGGTAGTCGCCTCCACAATCGCCTTGCCCCGCTTACGCGGGTCGCCGCTCTTGAAGATGCCAGAGCCGACAAAGACGCCGTCGACGCCAAGCTGCATCATCAGCGCCGCATCCGCCGGCGTGGCAATGCCTCCGGCGGCGAAGTTGACGACGGGCAGGCGGCCCAACTCTTTCGTCTCTTTCACCAACGCGTACGGCGCGCCGATACTTTTGGCGTAGCTCATTAGCTCCTCGTCGGGCATCAGCTGCAGGCGGCGGATCTCCCCCAGGACGGTACGGGCATGGCGGACCGCCTCGACGACGTCGCCGGTGCCGGCCTCGCCCTTGGTGCGCATCATCGCCGCCCCCTCGCCGATACGCCGCAGCGCTTCGCCCAGGTTGCGGCAGCCACAGACGAAGGGCACCTTAAAATTATGTTTGTTGATGTGGTGCTCTTCGTCAGCCGGGGTCAGAACTTCGCTCTCGTCGATGTAGTCGACGCCGAGCGATTCGAGAATCTGGGCCTCGACAAAGTGGCCGATGCGTACCTTGGCCATCACCGGAATGCTGACCGCCGCCATGATCTCTTTGATCAGCCCTGGATCGGACATACGGGCCACCCCGCCGTGGGCGCGGATATCTGCCGGCACCCGCTCGAGCGCCATCACGGCCACGGCGCCCGTCTCTTCGGCGATCTCGGCCTGTTCGGGGGTCACCACATCCATGATCACGCCGCCCTTCAACATCTGTGCCAAGCCGCGCTTGACCTTCTCACCCGCCACCTCACGCTGTCCGTTCTGCTTATCGTCTGCCATCTATCGTACCTCCATGCACGCGCTTCTCTCTTTAGCGTTGTCTCGTCTTTAAATTCTAATCCCTCGACGGGCGAGACACAAGCGAATTGGATCTATTAGACGTATTATACAGTGTAATTTTATTATCCAATTACGTCGGGATGCGGAGGATCAGCCTACCCGCTTTTCGATCACGAGAAGGTGCGAGATGCCGAAGCGCCGGAGCGGCGTCTTTTCGGCGGTGTAGAGGACGCGTTTGAGGAGGCGGCCAAAGCGGGGCCAGCGCGCTTCGATGTTGTCGTAGCCGCCGTAGATGCGGCTGTGGTGGACGACGTCGACGGGCAGGCTCTGGAACTGGCGGCGCAGGCCGGCGGCGGTGTAGGTCCGCACATGGGGAGCCAGCCGGTTGCGCCAGCGATCGGGGAGGTAGTTGACCAGCGGAATGTTACCGAAGTGATACTCGCCGCGCCAGTAGACGCCGTGCTGCTCGACCGGGTACCAGCGATTGGGCGCAAAGATGATTGCGCGCCCCCCCGGGCGCAAGACGCGCACACACTCGCGTGCGTAAAGGGCGTCGTCATGGACGTGCTCAATCACTTCGTTGCTCAGGACGAAGTCAAATGCGCCCTCGGGAAAAGGCAGCGCCTCCCCTACCCCCAGAGCGACACCGGTCGCCCGCTCCCGCGCCACGCGCGCCCGGTCCAGCTCCAGTTCGATTCCAAAACGTTCCTCGCTGAACGGTGTAAAGGCCTGCAAATAGGTGCCCAGGCCACAGCCGTCGTCCAGGAGCCGTCCGGAGAGATCGGCCCAGCGCCGGATCATGGTCAGCCGGCGCTCCTGACCGGAGCGCCAGACGTAGCCGGGCTCTCCCCGCAGGGCCGCTTTGTCAGAGTAAGCCATCAGACGTCGGATCCCAGCTCAGCCGACCAGCTCGTCATACTTCTCGCGCACCTCCTGAAAGTCGCTCCAGGTGAGCGCTTTCGGCCCCTCTGCGCTCCGCGTTGGATTGCGCAGGAGGTAGGCGGGATGAAAGATCGGCATGACCCAGCGGTCGTTCCAGTGGTACCAGTTGCCGCGGAGGCGCGTAATCCCAGTCTTGCCCAACAGCGACTGCGTCGCTACGTTGCCTGCGAGCAGGATGATCGCCGGATCGAGCAGGCGGATCAGCTCCAGGAGGTAAAATTTGTAGGCCTCAATCTCATCCTCCGTCGGCTTGCGGAACGGCTTGCCGCCCGTGCCTGGAGGCATGCGGAAGACGGCGTTGGTGATGAAGACGTCCTCCTGCGGGTCGAAGCCTGCCGCCTCGAGGATACGATCGAGCAACTGGCCCGACTTACCGACGAAAGGCTGCCCCAGTTCATTTTCGTTGGGCCCCGGGGCCTCGCCTACGATCATCAGCTTCGCCTCCGGATTGCCCCGGAAGATGACCATCGTCGTTCCCGCGTCGGCCAGCGGATCATCTTCCATGTCGATCATGGTCGCCAGAAGCGCTTCAAAGGAGTCGAATTGCCGCGGCTTGTCTTCAAAGAGGTTAAACTGCATCGCAATCCTCCACCGTAAGGGAGAGAGCAGAACGGGTAAATGACAGTGGCCGCCCCCGAATGGAAGCGACCACTATTTTAACAGCAAAAGGTGATTTTGCAGCGCGTGTTCGCGCTGATCAAGGCCGCTCCTGCTAGAGGAAGCGCGCCATCACCTCGTCCAGCTTCTTGCGGGAGGGGCGCAGCTTCTCGTCGGGCAGGTGAGCCAGCGCAGGGAGACTATCTTTGAGTCCTGCTGCTTCCGCCAACGACGGTCGCTCGTCGTTGAAGTAGATCAGACCGGTAACCAGCTCGCGCGTTTCCAGCGCCTCTTCCAGGCGCGCCAGCGCGCCGAGGCGGTCAGTAGGATCGTAGTCGGACTCCAGCTTGCGCAGGATGATGTGCGACCCGTCGTGCAGCTCTACCGAGCGGGCCTCGCCAGGCCCGTACTCGTCGATCATGATCTCCTCTCGCTTCGGCACATAGCCGATGTCGTGGAGGGGCACCTCGTGCTTCTTGCCGTAGGTGTAGCTTTTGGTCGAGTGGTCGACGTTGTTGAAGGCCACGCAGGGGCTGATGATGTCGAGGACGGCGGTGCCGCCGTGGCTGAGGGCGGCCTTCATCAGCTCGCGCACCTGGGTCGGATCGCCGGAGAAGGAGCGGGCGACGAAGCCACAGCCGGCGACAATCGCCTCCTGGCAGAGATCGATCGGCGGAAACTCGTTATAGCCAGCATACTTCAGCTCCAGCCCTTCGTCGGCGGTGGCCGAAAATTGCCCTTTCGTCAGGCCGTAGACGCCGTTGTTCTCGACAATGTAGACCATGCGCAGGTTTCGCCGGCAGATGTGCTTAAACTGGCCCATGCCGATGCTGCCGGTATCGCCGTCCCCGCTGACGCCCATCGCCTTCAGGTGGTGGTTCGCCAGTAGCGCGCCAGTGCCGACCGAGGGCATTCGGCCATGCAGGGCATTGAAGCCGTGCGACATGCCCAGGAAGTAGGCGGGGGACTTACTAGAGCAGCCGATGCCGCTCAGCTTGATGATCTCGTGGGGACGTACATTCAGCTCGAAGGCAATCTGCACGATCTGGTTGGAGATCGAGTTGTGCCCGCACCCCTGGCAGAGCGTCGTCGGCTGCCCCTTGTAGTCGGTAAACTCCAGACCAATTTCATTTGTACGGTCGCGCGTGCGGGAACTCATCCGGTAATCTCCTTTTCCATTGCGTGTAAGCTCTCGGCTATCCAGCGTGCCGCCAGCGGCATACCGTCCAGATAGGCAAGCGAGAGCAACTTCGTGGCAATATCAGGCATCTCTAACTGTAAAATTCCGTGCATCTGGCCGTCTCTGTTCATTTCCACGACGTAAGTGCGGTCGTGGCGCTCCACAAAGTTTCGCACCTCGTCGTTGATCGGCAGCGCGCGCAGGCGCATGAAGTCTGTCTTCACACCCTCTGCGGCCAGCCGGTCGCGCGCCTCTTCGATGGCCGGCTCTGTAGTACCGTAGGCGATAATGCCAATCGCGGCTCCCGCTTCGTCCACCACTGGCCCCGGGACGATCTGGCGTGCCGTTTCAAACTTGCGCAGGATGCGCGCCATGTTATCGACCCACTTGTCCGGATCCTCACTGTAGACGGCCCGTTCGTCGTGGCCGGTGCCGCGCGTGAAGTAGGCGCTCAGCGGATGCTCGTTGCCCGGCAGCGTGCGGTAGCCGACGCCGGTGCCATCCACGTCCTTATAGCGGCCCCAGTTGCGGTCGACCTGATCGGCGGAAAGCACCTTGCCCCGCTTGAGCGGCTCCTCGGGATAGTCGAAGGGCTCGGTCATCCAATTGTTCATCCCCAGGTCGAGGTCGCTGAGAACGAGAACCAGCGTCTGTAGCTCCTCCGCCAGGTCAAAGGCGGTGCCGCCGAACTCGAAGCACTCCTTCGGATTCGCCGGGAAGAGGAGGATGTTCTTGGTGTCGCCGTGACCTAGATGGTAGGCGAAGGTAACATCGCCCTGGGAGGTGCGGGTCGGCAGGCCTGTGCTGGGTCCCACACGCTGAATGTCCCAGATGACGGCGGGGATCTCGGCAAAGTACGCCAGCCCGGCGAATTCGGCCATCAAGGAGATACCGGGGCCGGAGGTGGCGGTCATGGCGCGCGCGCCGGCCCAGCCGGCGCCAACGACCATGCCGATTGCCGCCAACTCATCCTCCGCCTGTACGACGACGTAGGTCGGGTTGCCCTCCTCGTCGTTACGCAGCGCAGGAAGATGGGCGGTCAACGCATCGACGACACTGGTCGAAGGAGTGATGGGATACCAGGCGGTGAGCGTCATGCCGCCGAAGATAGCGCCCAGCGCCGCCGCTTCGTTACCGGTGATCAGGAAGAGCCCTTCCGTCTCATCCATCCGCTCAACGCGGAACGGATCTCGCTTCTCCAGGTTTTCGGCGGCCCAGTCGTAGGCGAGCTGGATGACCTCCATATTCGGCTCGACGATTTTCTGCCGCCCGCCGAAGTGGTAGTTAAGCGCCTCCTCGATTGCCTCCAGTTCGATGCCGATCAGCTGCGCCAGGGCGCCGACGTAGATCATGTTGGTGAAGCGATCGCGAAACTTTCCGCGCGCGCCCACTTCCCGCAGAAATTCGTTGACCGGAATGCCATACATGACGATGTCATCCCGTTCCGGCATACTGCGCCAGTCGTCGTTGTAAAGGCAAATGCCGCCAGATGGCAGCTCCTGAACATCCTGGTTAACGGTCGCCTGGTTAAAGGCCACAAGCACTTCGGAGGTCTCGCGCCGGGCCACATAGCCGTCTTTGCTGACGCGAATGTGGTACCACGTCGGCAAGCCCTGAATGTTGGATGGGAAGATATTCTTACCGTTGACGGGAATGCCCATCTTGAACAGGGCGCGCAAGATGGTCAGGTTAGATGTCTGGCTGCCGGTTCCGTTGGCCGTGGCAACCACAATCGCAAAGTCATTTACACGTTGCTCTTGTTGTCGACCGGCGTCCGGAGCCACGCCTGTGGTGGGTTGGGGAACACCCATAGTCAGTTTCTCCTCATTACTTGAGTCTACGCGGCGGCTGCCTCAGACGCGTTGTCCTGAGCACTGTCCCGGGCGCCACCACTCTGTTCGTTTCTGCCTGCAAAGAAATAAATTAAGACGCCGCCCGATAGCGTGCTATCAGGCGGCGCCACGACTATCCGGCGAGTTAGCTGTTTCACCTTCCCGACCGCTTCAGGAAAGCCGGGCGGAAACAGCTCAAAACAGGTTCGCCCATTATAGCAGATGACAGGTCGGACGGCTACCTGTATACGACGCGCGTCTCCAGTGGCTGGCGGCTCTTCTCCTTCGTCTCCGCAGGAAAACCAAGCGTGATCAGCCCCTGCGGCTCCCAGTCGTCGGGAAGGGCGAGCGTCTCCTTCACCGTATCAGGACAGAAGAGGGGAGCGCACATCCAGCAGGCGCCCAGACCGAGGGCATGGGCAGCCAGGAGTAGATTCTCACCGGCCATCGCCGTACTCTGGGCAGCCATTATCCATTCGTTCCGTTGCCGCAATTCGTCGGGATAGCGGTCCATGTCGAGCATACTCAGGCAGATCAGGACTAACACCGGCGCCTTCGTAATGCGTTCATAGGAGCGATTCACATCCTTGGCAATGACGGCCTCGGGCACGCCATCCGCCTCGAGGTCACGCTGCAACTTACTACCCATCGCGCGGGCCAACCTCTCTTTGGTGTCCATCTCGCGGGTGACGACGAAGCGCCAGGGCTGGCGATTGTGAGCCGAGGGGGCCCACATGGCAGCGGTCAGAATCTGTTCAACCAGCTCGTCAGGCACCGGCCGGGGCTCATAGCGACGGATGGAGCGGCGGGAGAGCAGGGTAGCGAAAAAGCTGTTCTCAGTCACGCACACCATTCCAGCAGACAAAGAGACCCGTCAACTTGTGTACTCTGAACGCACCCTGCCCGGCGATCTTTTCCTCCAGAACGTTCACCAGCTCACGTTCCACGTCGTGCCACGTCAGCGCCGGGGGCAGCGCCCGCTCGTAGCGCTGCCGGCTGGAAGCGAGATAGTCGATAACCGGCTGCGGATCGGGAAAGACGAGCGCGCCGGGCAGATCGTACCGCTCGACGTGCTCGAAAAAGCGGCGCAGGAGGCTGCCGCCGCTCTCGAGTGTGAAGGAAAGCGAAGCATGGGCCGGCGCCGGCAGCCCAAGCCGTACCGCCACTTCCCGCTCCAGCGCTTTCAATTCCGACATGCTGTCCTCGCTGTTGGTGGTAACCAGCAGGCGGCCCTCTGACCGCAGCACACGCCGGAAGGCGGCGACCGCCCCGGCCTGGCCTGGCACGTGGTAGAGCATATGAGCGGCAAGAACAACGTCAAAGGTAGCGTCGGCCAGCGGAAGATGCTGGGCGT
>JAWVYW010000017.1:0-36911 GCA_033722535.1 Promineifilaceae bacterium (SeqCode) | reverse complement strand
GTTGGTGGCAACCCTTACCTGACCGAGGCGCTGGAAGAGTTTGAGCACGCGATGCAAAATCGTAGTTGCTGGTATCCCGATGGCATCTACGACGAAGAGGATCTGGAACTTTATCACTTCGACGAGTATGAGGAGTGCGATATTGAGACAAGAGGGGAAGAAGTTCGCTTCAGCAACAGCTTTACCGACGAAGCGATGCCCAACCCCATCGCCCTCCTGTACATCGACGACTTCCAGCACAACATGCGCCGCGTCACGCTGGTGTTCGAGGTGCCCGATCCCGATAATCCGGAACGGTTCCTCTACGAGTACACTCGCACCGGCTATCGCCACGAGTTGTCCAACTATGAGTCGGAGACGCGGCTGTTACAGTAGCAGGGTGAAGTCTCAATAGGGCGCGCGTCTCACGCGTGAGGGGCGCCCGAGCAAGGAATAGCAACGATGCAAGTAAAGATCATTATCGGGACCATCGCCTTCATGCTGACGATGATCATCCTCGGCGCCGTCTCGCTGACCGAGCCGGGCCGTCTGGAAGTCTTCTCAGATGCATTTGAGGGGCGGTCAGTCGAAAACGGTGCCGAGCTGTACGTCAACAACTGTGCGTCGTGCCACGGCGTGAATGGTCGTGCGGAGGCCTGCTTTGATCCCGCAACGGGCGAGCCGACCGGCTGTATCGGCCGTTCGCTCAACAATGCCGATCTCCTTTGCGGCACGCGCAGCCAGCGGATGGACGCGCTTGACTGGGGGGGCACCAAGTTTGACTTCATTGAGAGCACCATCGCCGCCGGCCGCCCGTGGAACGGCATGCCCACCTGGGGTGAGCGCTTTGGCGGCCCCCTGCCGAACAACTACGTCAACGACGTGACCCTCTTTGTCCTGAACTGGGAAAGCCAGGAGCTATGTGGCGAGGATGTCGTGGTAGAGGGCCCGGTCTGGCCCCTGTTCGCCGCTGAGCTGCCCACCGGAAACCCGGAGAACGGCGCTCAGCTGTACGAGGTTACCTACGCCTGTCAGAGCTGCCACGGCGATCTTGAAGACGAGGCGACTGCCCTGGTCGGCCCGTGGCTGGGCGATATCGAGGGGCGAGTTCCGCTGGAAGGGTACACCGCCGCCGACTACCTCTACGAATCGATTCTCATGCCGAACGCCTATATCTCGCTGGAGTGCCCCAACGGTCCCTGCGGCGAGCCAAGCGCCATGCCTGGCAACTTTGGCGAGCGGATGACGCTGCAGGAGATGGCTGATGTTATGGCCTTTATCCTGGGCGAGACGGAGTTCGAGAGCAACGTGGAGGTGGAGTACCCGGAAGGCGCGGTACCGCCACAGACACTGGACGAGTAAGAACCGGCGCGACAGCACCAAGTAACTAAAAAGGCCTGGCTCGTTATGCCAGGCCTTTTTTCGATCAGGCGCTTTCCTTCAGCCGTCGTCCACATTGCTGGCAGAAGCGACCCCCCGCCTTGGCCCGCGCACCGCAGTGGTGGCAAAAGCGGACGACGCCTGTCGCCCCCTTGTCGCCGTTCGCCGATCCGCCACTGTCCGCGCCGCGTCTGGGCCGCGGCTTGAGCGGCCGTTGCCGGGCGCGCAACCGGCTGCCCCAGAGCTGCCAGCCAAGGGCTAGCGCCAGCAAGGCACCCCCGGCCGCTGCCAGTGCCATTCCCCACTGTAGATCGAATGGCTCCGCTACGACTGCGGCATCTGGCGCGGCGCCGGGCATACTCGCCTCGCCTTCTACAAGCGATGCCGTAAGCTGCGCGCTGCCCATGACGTACCTTAACTCGGCAAGGTATGGCTGCCCGCTGTACACGGACACCGTCGGCAGCACGGCGTATTCCAGCCCATACAGCCCCTGCACCACCGCCTCCGGTGCGGGATCGATGTCTATGGCTGTGGCCGCCGCCGGCCGTTGCACGCTGAGCGAGAGCTCGTCCACCGCCAGCGGCGCTTCCCAGACGAAGCGATACTGGCGCCCGATCTCGCTCTCGACTGTCGGCGCGTAATACTCCACGCGGAAGCGCCGGTCGGGTGTGAGCAGCGTCAGCGTGTCGCCGTTGCGGTTGAAGCTGATGTCGTCGACCATCTCGTTGGCCTCACTGATGCGGGCGACGGCGTTTAGCGTCGCTTCTTCCGGCAGGGGTATCGTGATTTGCGCCGGGAGGGGGGCGCCGATGGGCAGGCTGCCGGTCAGCAGGACGAGAGCGCCGGGCCGGTCGAACTCCGGCCAGATGTCAACCGTCAGCCAGTCCAGCTGTTCTGGCGCGGCCTGAAGTGACGGTGCCAGGTTGAGAAGGAAGAGGAGAGGGGCGAAAAAAAAGGAGAGAAGAAAACGATGGGGAAAACGCATCGAGAGATAGCCTTCTGAGCAGCTCTAGCGACCGCGCAGGCGGATCCGGTTTGCCCGGCAGGTTGGGCATTCGAGATCGGTGTAGTCACGTCCACAGGTGCGGCAGGTGCGAACCGCTATCGGCGCTTCGTCGTCGAGGGAGCCCATTACCAGCACAATCTCCTCTCCGGCATAGGCGCTCAGCCACTCGAGTAGATCGCGCTCGCCGATCTGCCAGCGCCCCTTCTCGTCCTGCTGCAGAACGCCGGTGTTGACGTCGAGGTCCATCTCATAGGCCGCCGCGGCCAGCTTCAGGATTACGGCCCGTCGCATCTTCGTCATCGTTCCACCTCCGCAATAAGTCGCTTTATCGAGGGTATATTATACCAGCAGCTTGGTTCTCGTTTCAGAGCGATAAGGATTTACTCTAAGAGCGAGCGGACTGGTGGTGAGAGGGCAAATCTCTCAGTTGCTGCTACAATGGTGATCGGCGGGCCGATGTGCGTGCCCCGGGACGCTACCAAGAAGCTGCATGCCGTCCTACACGACGTCATCTCTGCATGAACGTTATCCACATGAGAAGGAGGATACTCAAGAGAAGATGGAAGCAGTAGAAAAGCTGAAACACGATCTGACGGTCCTGGAAGCGATGGCGGGAGCAATGGACGACTATCTGCGCAGCGAAATTCTCTTTTACCCTCTGAGACGGGGCGATTTACCCCAGCTAACGTTGGGCGGGTACCTGATGCGCCAGCACCGTCTGCTCGCTCTGCGCGACCTCCTCAATATGCAGGAGCAGGCGCGCCTCCACGAAGCGATCAACACCTTCAATGAAGCGTTGCAGGAGAAGGTGGTGCGCTTCGAGCGGAAGGCGCACGACGAGCTTCAGGCACGCCTGCGGCAGTGGCGGGAATATTTGCAGGAAGTGAAGCAGGGCCAGAACATCGCCTACTACGATTCGGCCGTCGACACACGAGCGATGATCAAGGCGCTGATCGATCAGCTACGTGTACCACCTTATGAGCTGGACGAGGAGGTGCCCCGAGCGGTGGGGCGGCTCGACCGCGAACTGAGCCGCATATGGGACCGAGGTGATTTTGTCTGGCCCACTGAATGGCAGCCGGCCTACCCGCGTGATAGCTACTGGTGGCTTTACGGCCACCCGCGTCCCCCGAAAGACAAGCAGCAGTAAGTTTCTAACGAAGTCGGAGTCGCGTGGCGCCCGCGGCTGCTGCTACTGGCGCGCCGCCTGCTCACGCCAGATGCGGGGGGCTTCTCCCGGCTCGTAATCGCGGCTGCGCCAGCGAGAAAAGCGCAGCACAAAGCGCACGAGCCGCCAGCCGAGGCGCACAAGCCGGGGGTATTTTTTGAAGCGGTAGGCGATGCGCGCCAGCCGGCTGCGCAGCGCGAGGTGGCGGAAAAGAGGGGTGGCGAGCAGGCGCTCGTTGTAGTCGACGAAGGAGAAATCATCCCGCGCAAAGGCATCTTCGAGCATGGCGGCAGCCACCTCGCCATACCCCAGTGCGAAGGCGATTCCCTCACCAAAGAGCGGGTCGGCGCCGGCGGCATCGCCGACGAGCAGCACGCGCGGAATCGCGTACCGCCCCTGCGGGTCAAACCAGCGGATGGGATGGCCTTTCAGCCGGTAATCCTCCAGATTGCGCTCCCGCTCAGCGAGTGAGCTGCCGAGGACTCCTTTCAGATCGGCCCGCTCCTGCTCCGGGCGCGCCCGGCTGTCGAAGACGCCGCGGTTCATGTACGCTTTGCCGTCGACATAGCTGGGGAAGTCCCAGTAGTAACCCTGCAGATCGTCCTCCATCGGCGTAAAGTCGAAGACGGCGATCCCTTCGCGAAATTCTGGCATTGCGCCGGCGTCCTCCGGCGTCAGGACCTCTAGCAGCCGGGCCACACGAGAGTCATCGTCCCACTTGAGTCGCGTACGCACGAAGCTGCGAGAACCATCGGCGCCGACCACGACGCGGGCGCGGATAGTCCCTTTCGCAGTAGTGACTTCCACGTAGTCGTCGTGGACTTCGATGTCTTTAACCCGTTCTCCCTGGCGCACGGTGATGCCGCGCTCCTGCGCCACCTGCACCAGCCAATGGTCGAATTCGTCGCGGCGCGTAATGCGAAAGGCCGGATTGCCGAGAATGGTGTACTTTTCGTCGCCGTAAATGAGCTGTACCTCACTTAGAGAAACGTGAGTCGGGTCAAACGTCAGCCCCAGACGGGCCAGGACGTCGGTGCCCAGGTGGGTCACGCCCCCACCGCACAGCTTTTCACGCGGGTGCACCGCTTTATCGACGACGAGCACACGCTCGGCCCATGCGGCGTTGCGCTGTACCAGATGAAGCGCCGTTGAGATGCCGCTCGGTCCAGATCCGATGATCAGGATATCGACCTGTTCGGCCTCAGTCATCTTACTACTTCTCCCTTGTCATTAGCGGCAACAGATACTCGTGCGTCAGAAACGTTGCCTCTGTCGTACTGATATCCCCGGGGTCTTCATGTGCTGCTTCGACATTCCCGGCTGCATCCACTGCCTGGCTGCGGAACCAGTAGGGGCCGCCGAGCACCGGCAGGGATAAGGTAGCCTCCGTCCGGCTGGTGTTGGTCAGCCAGCGGGTCCACGTGCTCTCCTCGTCGGCGCGATAGTCGACATTGTAGCTGACGATGCCGGACACTGCATCCTCGCCATTCCAGGCGGCATGATAACGCCCACCGGGCAGGGCCAGCAGCAGGTGGACGGACGAAGTCGGCGGTATCGTATCACGATAGATGCGTACGCCGGGTGACGTAACCGTCTCCTCACGAGTGTTATGGAATAGGATCCGCCAGTAGAAGGCGCCGTCGTGCGGCAGAAGGTGAGACGCGGCGTTCGTGTCGACGGGAATAGCTTCAGTAGTAATGGTCTGAGAGAAGGCGGCGTCGGCAGCGAGCTGGAAGGTCTGAGTTATCAGAGAAGCGCGGTTAGCGACGTCCCAACGGAACGAGACCGGCTCTGTCCCGTGCAGGCTGTCGGGCAGCGGGCGGGGGTCGATGAGGGTCGGCTGGCGATAGAGTAGACGAATGGCATCGAACCACAGCGCCTGATCGGCACTCCCGCCGGCCCACATGAGATCGGTCAGGATAACGCGTCCCTCGGTGCCAGCCTCAAACTCGTACTCCCCTAGCGGGGCCCAGAGACCGAGACTTTCATCCTGATTCACCACGACGGCGCTGGCGCCGTTGGCGTGGACGACGTAGTAGACGGCGTGCGTCGCATCACGCGAGTCGGTGTAGCAGTAGGGGGCATAGATAGAGAGTTCATAGCGACCCGGTGCGCTAATCTCGGGGCGCCATTGGGCCCAGTTGGTGCTCTTTTCCGTCTCGGTCACCGTCCAGGTATAGTATGCGTGGCTGTTATAGCCGCAGTTGCGCGGCCCTGTCCACCAGTTGACAGCGCTCTGGCTGAAGTTGGCCTCTGGACTGAGTTCGTCATAGTAGTCGTAGGTCGGCGTAAGGTCAATCCGCTGAGCAACCTCGTCGCGGATGGAGGGCAGAAGTGCGTGTACGGTGTGGCCCGGGCAGTCGGTGGTCCCGTAGACGTCGCGGTGGCCGGCCAGGTGGGGCAGGCCCCAGTTCATGTACGGCGGACGGCTGGCATTGTAGACGTCGATGTTGCGCTGGTCGGCCTTCCAGGCCAGAAGGCGGGTGGCGGATTCAATCATCATCTCCGGCGCGTTCGTCTCATTGAAGTTGCCGATGAAGGAGAGGGCCATGCTGCCTGCGTTGGCGGCGGCGGCGTGCGTACCGACAACATTGTCGCCGCCGAGATGCCCCTCAAAGAGCACGCCTTCCATGTCCACGAGATAGTTGTAGCCGATGTCGCCCCAGCCACGGGTTATGGCGTGATAGTACCAGATGGCACGCATCGTCGCCGCGCTGTCGGCATCGCTGGACGTGACGGTGTGGTGCACCAGCAGGTGGGTCACCGGGACGTAACGAAGGCCATCACTGTAGTGACAGCGGGAGTCGGTGCACCACTGGGCGCGGCTGATCACAGGCGGCTTCGGATAGACGTCCGTCGGCTCTATGACGTCGTTTGCTGCACCCGCCTGGGGTGCCATGGCCGGCTGATCTGCAAGGATCTCGGTGGTCGTCGGTCCCGCCGTCGAATCGATAAAGACGAGGCGGATCTCCTCCACGCCCAGCGCTTCGAATGTTGCCGCTGCCTCTGAAAGCGGAGTTTCCGCGGGAGCGGCGTGGGCATGCTCCGCTTCCGGCGTGATACGTAGCTGTACCTGATCATGCCACCGCTCGGCAGCGGGGACGGTCACAAATGGGCCAGTCACGACTTTGTCTTCCGGAAGCGTCAGATCATGGTCCGCGTGTAGCACAAACCACTCGCTCCAGCGCCCGGCGCGCCCAGTACGAATCGCAATCTCTGGCCCATGTTCATCATCCAATCCATGCTCGTCCTCCCCCGTCAGCGCCCAGCTGGCGACGAGCGCGTTGAAGGGAAGTGGTGCCTCCAGCACATCAGAGGTGTAGATGAAACTCCCGTCGCCGGAGGTGATCGTTCCTCTCTCTGTAAGTATAGGCGCGGCGAGCGTCAGCTCGCCTCCCTTTACTTGCCCGTCCTGCCCACCCTGTAGGCGCGGGCCGGCGGCGAGAATTACCCCTGGCATCAGTAAGGAGACAAACAGAAACAGCAAGGCACGGCGACGAGACATCTTTAACCCCTCAACTAAACGCGACTACGAGATGAGGCTGTACAAATGCCATCTCAGGAATAGCGCTATTGTGCTCGAAATGGCGTTGTTTTTCAACTCCGAGTCGCTGCAGGCGCCCGCTCCATCCCCGCTCCAGGGGCGCTTGACACTCAAAATTGTGTGTGTTACTGTTTACCCAGCAAGCAAGTATGCCTGATATTCTGCCCGCTGCAGTACATCATGTAGGACGACGCAGACAGATGTGAGCGACACGTTCATTGAAGAGCTTTGCTTCTGCTGGAAGATGACGACCAGCTACTTCCCCCCACTATCTTTTTCCGATTTTACCGGGCTCGACAAGTAATGCCTACCCGGTTGCGAAGTGGGGATATGGGGGAAATCCCTACTATTAACATCCCACCTCTGCTGGTAGAGTGAGCCTCTCCATGTGAAGGCATGCCCTTGATGGAAAAGGAGGTGATGCTGGGAGACCACATAGCACAACAGATGCGTTAGCTGGTTTAACCACGGTAAACGTTCAACATCGTTTACGCGAGCTGGTTTTCCAAGAGGAGTAAGGTGCGACTTGCCGAAGGCACCTTGCACCCGTTCACCCACATTCATTTAAAAGTGAGGAGAAAGATGCACAAGAAGAAGTGGTACCTGTTGATTTTGTTGTTGCTCGTCGGCGCCATGGTCTTTACGGCCTGCGATACTGACGACACAACTGTCGACGAAGTAGAAGTCGAAGATATCGCCGAAGACGACATCGACGACGAGACTGGTGAAGTCATTGACGAAGGCGAAGACGAAGATATTGTCGAGGAAGATGTTGACGTCGTCGAGGAAGAAGATGTCGACGTCGTCGAAGAGGATGTCGTCGAAGAAGACGTCGTCGAAGAAGATGTGGTCGTGGAAGACGCTCTGGTCGTCTGGGCCGACGACACGCGCGCGCCGATCCTCGCCGCCCTGGCTACAGAGTTCGAGGCAGAATTCGGCGTCGCCCTGGTCGTGGAGCAGGTAGCCGACATCCGCGAGCAGTTCGCCATTGCCGCCCCGGCTGGCGAAGGGCCTGACATCGTCATCGGCGCTCACGACTGGATTGGCGAGCTCGTAGCCGGCGGCCTGCTGGCGGAGATGGATCTCGGCGCCAAGCAGGATGACTTCCTGCCGGTCTCCCTGGAAGCCTTCACCATCGGCGGCAATCTCTACGGCATGCCATACGCCATCGAGAATATTGCCCTCTTCTACAATGCCGATCTGGTCGAAACGCCCCCTGAGACCTGGGAAGAGCTGAGAGATATCTCCCAGGAGCTCGTGGACGCAGGCGAGGTCGAGTACGGTATGGCCGTTCCGGTTGGCGCCACGTACGATGCCTACCCGCTCTACACTGCCTTTGGTGGTTTCATCTTCCCGCAGGAGAATGGCGACTTCGTGCCCACGAACGTGGGGCTGGATGAACCCGGCTTCATTGAGGCGGGTAACTTCCTGCAGGACATGATTGACGCGGGTCTGGCCCCGTCGGATGCCGACTGGGATACCGCCCACATTCTCTTTGAGCAGGGCGATGCGGCGTTCATCATGGCCGGTCCTTGGGCGCTGGACCGCATCTCCGCTTCCGGCGTGCCCTTCGGTATCGCCGGATTCCCAGATGCTACGGAGCCGGGCCAGCCGTTCCTGGGCGTACAGGGCTTCATGGTCAACGCGCTCAGCGATCAGGTCTTCCTGGCGCAGGCCTTCCTGACGGAGTTCGTGGCGACTGAAGACGTCATGACCGAACTGCAGGAGGCCGGCCTTCGGCCTTCGGCCTACATCCCGGTTTTCGAGGATATCGAAGACGAGAATCTGCTGACATTTGGCGAAATCGGCGCTGACGCGGCTCTGATGCCCGCAATCCCCGAGATGGCGGCCGTCTGGGGCGCCTGGGGTGATGCGATCACGCTGATTATGCAGGGTGAGCAGGAGCCGGAGGATGCACTCACGACTGCCGGCGAGCAGGTTGAAGAAGCGCTCGGCATCCCGGAGTAACACATGACGCGTCATCCGTAAGTGAACTATGAAAGGCCGAGGGTGATTGCGCGGTCAACGCGCCGCGCACACCCTCGGCCTTTGAGATCAATTACCGAGGAGGGAAAAGAATGAGCCTGGAAAACCCATCCACGAGGGAAAATGGGGCCCCTCGGTTCTCCACGGGCACAATTCTGCGTCTGGTCGCGTTGCTTTTGCTCGACACTTTTGCCGTCTGGTTTATCTACGCTTCGGTTCAGGATGGTGTGTACTGGCTTTCGTTGGCCGTTGCCATTCTAACCATCTTCTTGAACGTCGTCTTTCTCCGCTCTGAGCTATACCCAATCCGGTGGATGTCAGTGGGCCTCGTCTTCATGGGCCTCTTTGCCATCTATCCCATTCTCTTTACCGTCTATGTCGCCTTTACTAACTATGGTACCGGCCACCTGCTGACGAAACCCCAAGTGATCGAGCAGTTGGAGAGCCGCCTCTTCCTGCCGGAAGATGCCGTGACATACACGTGGGCGGCTTTCGAGGGAGAGGATGGCACAAGCGCCCTGGTGTTGGAGTCGGACGCCGGTGAGCTCTTTTTTGCCCGGCCGGACGAGCCGCTGCAGCCCGTCACGCCCGGCGAGGGGATCTTTGGGCCGCTGGACGAGGAGGGGATACCTGAGACCATCGAAGGCTTCGAGCGGCTGACACGGGCAGAGACGCTGCGCGCTGTACAGGAAATCAGCGAGCAGGCCTTTGGCGAGCCTCCACGCGTGGTGCGCGTCCAGGGCTTTGGGCGGGCGGCTGAGCTAGAGCCAGCGTTCGTGTATGACCCCGACCAGGATGTGATTATCAGCCAGGAGACAGGCGAGATCTACCAGCCGATTGACGGGACCTTTACCTCGGCCGACGGAGATACGCTCACGCCCGGCTTCCAGACGACCATTGGCTTTGAAAACTTCGAGAACTTCGTCACAAGTCCGGCGCTGCAGGGGCCTCTGTTGCGGATCATCATCTGGAACTTCGCCTTTGCCACCCTCAGTGTCCTCACGACCTTTGCCATGGGTCTCTTTGTGGCGCTGATCTATAACGATCCCTCTTTCCCCGCCAAGAAGGTCATTCGCTCCTTTCTGCTGGTGCCCTACACCATCCCCAGCCTGATTACGATCCTCATCTGGCGGGGGCTGCTCAATCCGCAGGTCGGCATCGTCAGCGAGACGCTGCAGGGGGTTTTCGGCGCATCGCCGCCCTGGTTCAGCGATCCGATGTGGGCCAAAATCGGCATTCTGCTGATCAATCTCTGGCTCGGCTACCCGTACTTCATGCTCATCTGCAGCGGCGCACTACAGGCCATTCCCGGTGACATCTATGAGGCGGCAGAAGTCGACGGAGCCAGCGCCTGGCAGCGCTTCTGGCGGCTGACGTTGCCGCTGCTGCTGGTGGCTGTCGGTCCGCTGTTGATCGCCTCTTTCACCTTCAACTTCAACAACTTCAACGTGATCTATCTTTACAACCGCGGCGGTCCGCCGATTGCCAACACGCCGACGCCGGCCGGCCATACCGACCTCCTCATCACCTACGTTTATCAGCTGGCCTTCGGCTCTCGTGGCGCGCAGTACGGACTCGCTTCGGCAATTACGATCATTATCTTCTTCATCGTGGCTGCGCTGACCCTGTTCCAGTTCCGCTACACTACGATGTGGGAGGAGGTAGGTGAAAATGTCTAGCTTACTGAGGACGAGCGGCTCGCGCAGCGCCCAGAAGCGGCGCTCGCTGATCTTGCGTTTGCTGCTGAGCCTCTTCCTGATCCTCTTCGCCATCTTTCCGGTAATCTGGATCATCTCGGCGGCGATCAACCCGGTTGCCAGCCTCTCCACACAGAGGTTGATCCCGGAAAACGCTTCGCTCGACAACTTCCGCAATTTGATGGACACGTATCCGTTTCTGACGTGGTGGTGGAACTCGATCAAGATCTCTACCATCTCCACCGTCGGCTCTGTCTTCATTACCACGCTTGCCGCCTACGCCTTTTCCCGCTTCCGCTTCCGCGGCCGGCGAACCATGCTGCAGACGATTCTGCTGATCCAGGTCTTCCCCGGGATGCTGGCCATGATCGCCATCTTCCTGCTGGTCCTGGAGATCGGCTACAATATTCCCTGGCTGGGGCTCGATACTCACGCCGGTCTGATCATGGTCTACCTCGGCGGCGCTATGGGCATCAACATCTGGCTGATGAAGGGCTTTTTCGACTCCATTCCGCGCGCCATTGACGAGTCGGCAATGGTGGACGGCGCCAGCCACTGGCAGATCTTCTGGATCCTGATCTTTCCCCTTGTGCGCCCGATCCTGGTTGTGGTGGCAATCCTCACCTTTATCGGCACCTACGGCGACTTCGTGCTGGCCCGCATTCTGTTAAAGAGCCAGGACCAGATCACGCTGATGGTCGGCCTCTTCACCTTCACCAGCGGGCAATTCGCCCAGCAGTGGGGGCTCTTCGCCGCCGGCGCACTAATTGGCGCGCTACCGATCATGGTCATCTATCTGCTCCTGCAGGATTACATCGTCGGCGGCCTGACCCAGGGAGCGGTGAAGGGATAATGCCTCGTCGGTGGCGCCGCGGGCTGCGACCCGGGGAGACGCGGCGCCGGTATGCGTGTGTGCCCGCCCATTCCTGGGTGTTCGCCGTCTTTTTTCTGGCAGCGGTCGTCCTGGCGGTGCTCACCGCCGGCCCTGCCTCCGCGACAACTCAAGAGCCGCCCGCGCTCTTCGTCGACGTCAGCGAGCGCGCTGGTATCGGCGGCAACCGCCAGGGAGATGACCGCGCCATCGGCCAGGCCTGGGCCGACTATAATGGCGACGGCTGGCTCGACCTTTACGTGACCGATACCGCCGGCCCCAATACCCTCTACGAGAGCAACGGCGACGGCACATTTCGTACTTCACCGCTTGCCGACGAGGTCGCGCTACCCGACGCTTACAGCGGGGGTGCCGTCTTTGCCGATTACGATAACGACGGCTGGCGCGACCTTTACGTCGTCAACTGGGGCGCGAACGTGCTCTTCCGCAACGAAGGCGGCGCCGGCTTTACCGACGTGACGGCGACCGCTGGGGTAGGGGATGAGAAAAATGGGCAGACGGCATCGTGGGGCGACTACGATGGCGATGGCTTTCTTGATCTTTACGTCGCCAACTGGTCCTGTCACCCACGCTGCGGCCGTCCCTCAACCGGCGACTCCGACCGCCTCTACCACAACAACGGCGACGGTACCTTTGAGGACGTGACAGCGCTTCTGGGCAGCAAGACGGTTGGCGCCGGTTTTGTCGCCAGCTTTGTCGACTATGATAACGACGGCGACCTCGACATCTACCTGGTCAACGACGAGTTCATCAACCCGGTTGGCAACATGCTCTGGCGAAACGATGGACCGGGCTGCGACGGCTGGTGCTTTACAGAGGTTGCCGAGGCCGCCGGTGCCGACACCCGTCTGATGGGTATGGGTCTGGCAACCGGCGACTACGACAACGACGGCGACCTCGACTTCTACTTCTCCAATGCGGGGCCGATGGCGCTGCTGCAAAACCAGGGCGGCGGCCTCTTCCGGGACGTCGCCGAGGAGAGCGGCGTCGCCGAAGCGCGAGCCGTCGGCTGGGGCGCCGTCTTCTTCGACTGCGACAACGACGGCTGGCAGGATCTCTATCTGGCCGTTATGGATGGGGTGAAGGGGCGCAACGCCGCCGATCCGCTCTTCCACAACCAGCGCGATGGAAGCTTCCGGCCCATCGCCAACAGCGGTCTGGACACGGATGGGCGCACGCTGGGCGTTGCCTACGCAGATTACAACCGGGACGGCTGGGTCGACCTGCTCGTAGGTAATCACGACGGCGAATACCATCTCTCTCAGAATCGCGGCGCCGCCTATCATGACGACTACCACTGGCTGGCGCTGGCGCTGGAGGGTGGCGGACCGATAAACCGGGACGCAGTCGGCGCGCGCGCCTACGTCGCGACACCCGGAGGGCGCACCCAGATGCAGGAGGTGAAGATCGGCTCCAGCCTGGGCAGCGGCAACGACACAATCCTCCACTTTGGCCTGGGCAGGGCCGAAGCGGCGACGAGTGTGCGCCTCGTGTGGCCGGATGGCCGAGAGCAGATCTTTCATGACGTGGCCGGCGACCGCTTCTACCATCTGCGCTATCCGACCGGGCCGGAAGTGCGGCTTGCACAGATGATAGCCCTCTACGGTCCGACCTTCTTACCCGTTGGGGCTGCGGCTGCGGCGCTGGGTGCGCTGGCGCTTGCGGGTATTGGGTGGTGGCTATGGCGCCGCCGGAGCCAGGACGCCGACGCCATGAGCCGCCGGGCCTCTGATTAGGTGGGCTGGTTGCAAGGAGGCTCCTCTTTCGATGAATGAATTCATCTTTGGCAGCCTGAGCACGCTCGAGAAGCGCGTCGCATACCTCCGCCAACAGGCGGGCGGAGTGAGCCACCTTCACCGCCTCAGCCCCCGCACCCCGGGCGCCGACGATGCCCCTAGCGTGCACGTGACTACAGAGCTGTCGCAACCGGTCGAACGGGTCGTCTGCCACATTGTGGATCCTGAACTGGTGGAGGTGGAGCTGGAGCGGGCAGAGATCACGTGGGACTTGCTTAACTGGAGTTATCAGCAGCAGTGGCGCGGGCAGCTGCCGGCTGCTCCGGCAGGGACAATCGTGCGCTATCGGATTGTGGCCTACCCTGCGGGTGGTGGCGCGCCGCTTCCCGCCGACGGCGGCGTGCGCTTCTCCTACCTGGTCGGTAGCACCGCTCCACCGGCGTGGGCCAGAGAGGCCGTTATCTACCAGATTCTTCCCGATCGCTTCGACCCCGGCCGTGGGCGAAGGTGGCGGAAGGCGCAGCATCTGGGCGACATCTACGGCGGCACGTTACGCGGTATTATCGAGCGGCTGGACTACGTAGCCGAGCTTGGTTTCAACTGCATTTGGCTGAATCCCTTTTTCCCCGACGAAAGTCACCACGGCTATCATGCCACCGATTATTTCGCCGTCAATCCGCGCCTCGGTACGCTGGACGACATTCGCGAGCTGGTGGACGCGGCGCACCAACGAGGCATCCGCCTTCTGCTCGACTTCGTCGCCAACCACTGGGGTAGCGGTCACCCAACCTTTCAGGAGGCGCTCAGAGAGCGGAGCAGCCCGTACCATGACTGGTACCACTGGGATCGCTGGCCGGATGAATACAGGACATTTTTCGGCGTGCGCGATCTGCCCCAGATCAACGTGGATCATCCCGCGGCGCGCGAACACCTCCTGCAGGCTGCCAGCTACTGGCTGCGGGATATCGGCTTTGACGGCTTTCGCCTCGACTATGCCCTCGGCCCCAGTATGGATTTCTGGACGACGTTTCGAGCCGTGGTGAAGGCAGTGCAGCCGGACGCCTGGATCTTTGGCGAAGCGGTGGAGGCGCCGCCGGTGCAGCTCCGCTACGCCGGGCGGCTGGATGGTACCCTCGACTTTCTGCTGATGCAGGCGCTGCGCGACACTTTTGCTTTTCACACCATGGATGTAGCCGCGCTCGATCGATTTCTTAATCTGCATAACAGCTACTTTCCGCGTGATTTCCTCCGGCCCAGCTTCCTCGATAATCACGACGTCAATCGCTTTCTGTGGCTCGCCGGCGGCGATGTGCACAAGCTGAAGCTGGCGGCGCTGTGCCAGTTTACGCAGCCGGGGCCGCCCATCGTCTACTATGGCACGGAGGCAGGCCTCTCTCAGGAGCGGGACGTCGTCCAGGAGCGGGGTAATATCCTCGAAGAGGCGCGGATGCCGATGATCTGGGGCGAGGATCAGGACATCGAGCTCCTGGCTTTCTACCGTGACCTCATCCGCTTCCGGCGCGCTCATCCTGTCCTCTGGCAGGGAGAGAGGCGCACTGTTACTGTGGACGCTGCATCGGGCCTTTACGTCTACACCGTAAGCGGCGAGGGGCTGGAGACGGTGACGGTCGCCCTCAACGCAGGGGGGCAGGTGCAGCGTGTTGACGCAGGTGGCGTAGAATTTAAGCTGCACCCGTGGAGCGGGGTCGCCAGGAGTCACGCCGCCGTGGTGCCGGACCCGCGCATCGCGCAGAGTGGCTAATTTTGCGAGTACAATTGGCGCCAAGATCCGTTAATAGGTAAACCTTGGGCTTTCCTGCTATAATCAAAGGAAGCGATCGGTAACTGGAGCCACTTCGGAGACGTTTTTCAACAGTGACGGCACCACTAGATCATAGGCAACTGCGCGACAAGAGCGCCATCCTGATCATTGACGACCAGAAAGTCATGCGGGAAACGCTCGGCATGCTGCTTTCTCACAAAGATTACACCATCGCATTTGCCGCCGATGGACTGACCGGACTTCAAAAAGCTGAGCACATAATCCCCGACCTCATTCTCCTCGATATTATGATGCCCGGTATGGATGGTTTTGAGGTCTGTCGCCGCCTGCGGCAACATCCTGTTCTGCGAGACGTACCGATCGTCATGGTCACCGCTCTCAACGACCGCAAGTCATGGATGAGGGGTATTGAGGTCGGCGCAGATGACTTCGTCTTCAAGCCGTTTGATAGTGTCGAGCTGCGCACGCGCGTCCACAATATCACCCACCTTAATCGCTATCGCCGCTTACTTGTCGAGCGGGTAAAGTTTGAGTGGGTGCTCGATCAGGCGGATGAAGGGTATCTGATGGTCGACGAGGAAGAGAAGCTGGTCTACGCTAACTCCCGTGCACGCCTTTACCTTGACCTCCCTGTCGCCGAGAACGCTCGCATCGACGGCACCTTCATGGAGCTGGCCCGGCGCCAGTTTCAGTTGGAGCCCCGTGACGCGTGGCGTAACTGGCCTGCCGATCCCATCGGTGATGCGCCACGGTATCTCGTTCGCCCCGAATCGCCCACGTCGAAGCCATTTTGGCTTCAGGTCGGCAATCTGAATCTGCCTGCGGGGGACGACATTCAGCAGGTTATTGCTCTGCGAGATGTGACCGAGCAGATGGAGCTCCAGCGGGACATATGGCGCTTTCATTCGATGATCTTTCACAAGCTGCGCACCCCGCTGACCGTCATGATGAACAGCCTGGAGATCCTCTCCCGCCACATCGATCAGCTCGACAAACAGCAAAGCGGGGAGCTGGTCGGGCGGGCTCTCTCCGGCGGGCGGAGATTACAGGCTGAGGTCGAAGATATCCTCACCTATCTGAAGTCCACCGGCTCGGCCCCTACTGGTTCTGGTTTTAATGTGAGCGAGCTCGAACCTCTGATTCGTCGGGTTGCCCGCGAACTGGAAATCGACGCTCTGTCGATGGCCGGCATGGAAAAGCTGGGCGACACACGGATTAAGCTCGCCCCGCAGGCCGTCGAAGCGATTGTGTGGGAACTGTTGGAGAACGCGAAGAAGTTTCATCCTCAGCAGGACCCATCGATCCAAATATTTGCCTTCATGATGCAGTCGAACGAGGTCGGTATCTGGTGGGGCGACGATGGACTTTCGCTCTCTCCTGAACAGCTGGCGCAGGTCTGGATGCCTTACTACCAGGGGGAGAAAGCCTTCACCGGTGAAGTCTCCGGTATGGGACTCGGGCTGCCGATGGTGGCTTCAATTATCTGGGGCATCGGCGGTCGCTGCCGCATGTACAACCGGCGTGAGGAGGCAGGCGTGATCGTGGAGCTGATCATTCCTATCGAAAACGGTGCTGAAGCGCCGGAGCAGCAGATGCAGATCCGTTAGCATGCCGCAGTTCTAGCGATCGGCGCGGACGACATCCAATGGGCAGACGGTGGGTGGGGCCATACGATAGCCGGCGCCGGTGGCCCTCAGCCATAGGCGGGCGCGCACTTCATCTGCGTAGTACGGCGGGATCGGCAGGTACAGGCGTTCTTGCACAGCGGGCAGGGAGGCAGAGCCATTTACCACGCAGTGCGTTGGCTGAGGCGGCTGCTCGCCGCCGGCAAGCGCCGGGCGCTGGATGTGTTGCGCGGCGTCGCGCGGCAGGGGGAGAACGCGGAGGCGCCATGCCCCCGGCTGCGTTGTGCTATCCGGTACGTAACCGAGGCGGGCGATTCCATGTTGGGGTGCAGTGGCCAGGAACAGCTCAGAACGTGTAGCCGTACAGCGAGCCCCGCCTGTGCCACGTGGCAGACAGACCGTTTTCTCCACGAGCCCCTGCGGGCGCACGAACTCGGCAGGCGGCGGCTGCCCTTCTACCTCCAGCGCTGAGAACAAGGCGGGATTGGCATAGACACCTTCTACAATGCGCCGCCAAACCGGGGCGGCTCCCCGCAGCCCCGACGAATCCTGCATCGGACGGCCGTCGGTATTCCCGAACCATACGCCGGCAACGAGGCCGGGCGTGTAGCCGATCGTCCAGTTGTCGCGCCAGTCGTTGGTGGTCCCCGTCTTGGCCGCCGCGGGAAAGGGCAGGTTGAGGGCATTATGAAAGCCCATCGCCGGCGCGCGCGCCGCGTCGTCGTCCAGAATATCGGTGATGATATAGGCGATACGTGGATCGAGCGCGTTGGCCGCGGGCGTCCGCCGCTGCTTGAAGACATGCCGCCCGCGGCTGTCCACTATCTCCAGGACGCCGGTCAGCGGCGGGCGCCGCCCCATGTTGGCCAGCGTCGCGTAGGCGTGGGTCAGCTCGAGTAGGCGTACGTCGCCGCCGCCCAGAGCGAGCGTCAGGCCGTAAAAGTTGGCGGGACGGGTGAGGGAGGAAACACCCATGCGGCGGGCCATCGTGATCATGGTGCCGATACCAATGTCGCGGATAAGCTGAACTGGGGGAATGTTATAGCTGTTGGCCAGGGCGTCGCGAAAGAGCAGCGGGCCGTGAAAGCGGCGGTCATAGTTGACCGGCTCAAATCTCCGTCCGTTGCCGAGATCGATCACGATGGGGACGTCCCAGAGAACATCGCCGCCATTCCAGCCTCGCTCCATGGCCGCGGCATAGGTAATGGGCTTGATCGCGCTACCCGGCTGGCGGGGCTGTAAAGCGACGTTCACCTGGCCGTCGATCTGCTCGTTCCAGTAATCGACGCTGCCCACCAGGGCCAGAATTTCGCCCGTGGCCGGTTTCAGGACCACCGCCGCGCCGTTGTTGACGTTGTGGTGTGCCGCGCGCGCCGTCACCTGCTCGCGCACGGCCTGCTCGACCAGCTTCTGAATGCCGAGGTCGAGTGTGGTCGTGATCTGCCAGCCGCCCCGGGACAGGGCAGTGGGGCCGTACCGCTGTTCCAACTGATTCTGGAGGTAGATAATGAAATGTGGCGCTTCCAGGACGGCGTCCGCACCCGCATTCGGCCGAATACGCGGCGCCAGTGCGAGTGGCTCTTCCTCTAGACGCGCCGCGTCATCCGCCGCGAACATCCCCTCCGCAGCCATCAGCGCCAGCACCCACTTCTGCCGCGCGCGGGCTGCCTCATAGTAAATGTACGGATCCAGCTCAGCCGGGGCCTGGGGTAGCCCGACGAGGAAGCTGACTTCCGCCAGACTCAGCTCCGCTGCCGGGCGATCAAAGTAGGTCTGAGCCGCGGCCTCGATCCCGTAGGCGAGGTTGCCATAGTAGATTTCGTTGAGGTACATCGTAATGATGTCCTCTTTCGAGCGCTGGCGCGTGAGGATGAAGGCCAGGAAAATTTCGCGCACTTTGCGCTCTACGCTGATGTTGAGGCGCTCTTCGTAGTCGAACGCGATGTGGCGTACCAGCTGCTGTGTGATCGTACTGGCGCCGGCCGGCCGGGTGCTGCCATCCTGCCGGGCGTAGGCCACCGCCGCTGCCCCGATGGCGGCGGGATCGAAGCCGGGGTTCTCCCAGAACGTATCGTCTTCCACGGCGACGGTCGCCGAAATGACAGCAGTCGGGATCTCGTCGTAACTCAACCAGCGCCGCTTCTCAACTGTCTCCAGCTCAAACAGCAACTCGCCGTGGCGATCGAAGAAGCGCGGCGTGCCCCCGGGCCCACTCCCCTCGTAGGCGACAACCTGATCGATAGCGCCGGCTAACTGGTGGCTCAGGGCGCCGTAAGCGATGAAAAGGACGATAAAGGCCAGAATCAGACTGAGAACGGCTGCCTGAAAAGCGAGCACCAAGAGGCGCCAGCAGCCCCGCCCGACTGACCACGTTCTGCTCACTTTCTGCTCCATTTCACTCTACTCTAGCCCATATGGGGTAAAGAGCAAAAATGGGGTAGGGTAAATCCCCATGTCGAAAACAGGATCTTTGTGGGATCATGGGACGCATGGAAGAGCTAAAAGACGCTGCCCGCAGACAACGCATTAAAAGTAGAGCTTCTCTGGTCATTCTGAGCACGCTGGCCGTCATCCTCCTGCTCGCCGTGGTCTTTTTTGCCGTGGAGCGGGCGCTGGGGGACGATTGGCTCCCACCGGCGCCGACGTTGCCCGCAGAAAGTGACGTGAGCCAGCGCTATCTGCCCGACGGCGACAGTGCGCCTCAAGGAGAGAGACAGGGGAAGCGGCTGATAGTGGAGAGGGAAGGGAACCCGCCGGTCACGTTACTCGCTGCTCCGGTCGGATTGTTCTACATTTCAGGGGACGCCAGCGCAATTTCAGGGTAAAAAAGGAATATCTATGACTAGTTCGTTATCCTCCGTACGAACATCGGAGACGCCGGCTGTTCGAACTCTCAACCTGTCGCGTGCCTTTGGCAAAGAAGAGGCGGTCAAAGATGTGACGATGACCATCCCGCGCGGCAAGATCTTCGGCTTTATTGGGCCCAGCGGCTCCGGGAAGACGACGACCGTTCGTCTGCTCAACGGCGTGCTCGAACCGACGTCCGGCGAGGTGCAGGTGCTGGGCGTCGATCCCGCCGTCTTTGATCGTAGCGTGCAGGAACAGATTGGCTACATGCCCCAGCTCTTCGTTCTGTACCCGGAGCTGACGGTGTGGGAAAATCTGAACTTCGTGGCCAGTATCTATGGCATGGGGCTGCGGCGCCATCAGCGCCTCCGTTCGGTGCTGGACTTCGTCGAGCTGGACGACGACCGGGATAAGCTGGCCCGGGAGATCAGCGGCGGCATGCAGCGCCGTCTCAGCCTGGCGGCGACCCTCGTCCACCGGCCGGAGTTGCTCTTCCTCGACGAGCCGACGGCGGGTATCGATCCCGTTCTGCGGCGCAAGTTCTGGGACCATTTTCATTCCCTTCGTGACAATGGGGGCACACTCTTTATCACCACGCAGTACGTCAGCGAGGCGACCTACTGCGATCTTGTCGGCGTCCTGTCGGACGGAAAGCTCCTGGTCATTGACACCCCGGAGGGGCTGCGCTATCGTGCCTACGGGGGCGACATCGTCGACTTGCGCACGGAGGAGCCCCTGGCCTACCGGCATCTTCGGGGGCTACAGGAGTTGCCGTACGTGCTCGAGCGCCCGAATCGGATGGCTGAGGACTGGGCGCGAATGGTTGTACAGGAGGCGGCGACCGATATGGCGCAATTGCTAGACTGGTGTGAGGAGCAGTCACTTACCGTCGAGGCCGTCGAGGAGTACCAGCCGCCCTTTGACGACGTCTTTGTAAAGCTGGTGGAGGAAAGCCGCGCCAATGATTGAAGGTCTTAGCCGGTTTCTGATTCGTATTTCCGCTTTTCCCCGCAAAGAGATCTTTGAAATCTTGCGCCAGCCGCGGCTTGTGCTGACGCTGGTTCTGGGCCCTTTCCTGATTTTGCTGACCTTTGGCCTGGGCTATCGCGTGCAGGCCCAGCCCTTACGCGCTCTCTTTGTCCTCGAAGAGGATAACCCGTTCCACGACTATCTGGACGAGTACGTCGCCGGCATCAATCCACTTCTCGAATTCGCCGGCGAGAGCGAATCGATGGAGCGGGCACAACAGGAGCTGCTTGCCGACAACGTCGACATCGTCGTCGCCCTCCCCGAATCGCCGATCGCCCAGATTCGCGACAGCCAGCAGGCTCCATTTGAAATTTACCACAACGAGATCGATCCCTTTCAGGTAGATTATATCGAAGCGTTTGCCCGCATCTACACCGACGAGGTGAACCGGCGTGTGGTCGCCGCGGTTGCTTCCGAAGGTCAGCAGCAGAGCGCCGATGTGCAGGCGATCGTCATTCAGGCCCGGGTCACAGCCGAACGCATGCACAATGCCCTGCAAGAAGGCGACATCCAGCGGGCTAATCGATTGCGGACGGAGCTCTCCGACACAGCTGCGCTGTTGTCGCTCTCACTCGGCACGAGCGCGGAGCTGCTGCAGACGGTGGAGGACCGTTTTGGAGAGGAGGGTGTAGATGTCAGCGTTGTCAGCGATCAGCTGGAATCGATCCAGGAGTCGCTGGAGCTATTCACCGGTATCGAGCCGGGCCAGAGCGACTACAGCGAAGAAATTGCGCAGGCTGAACGGATCGCCGACCAGTTTAACGGTCTTGAGAATGTGCTCGCCGATTTCCGAACAATCTCTCCTGCCGTCTTGATCAGCCCCTTCCGCTCGGACGTAACCAATATTGGGGAGACACCGCCACGCGTCTCCGACTATTACGTGCCAGCGGCAATTGCCCTCGTCGCCCAGCATCTGGCAATCACCTTTGCCGCCCTCTCTATCGTGCGCGAGCGGCACGAGGGCACGGTGGAGCTCTTCCGCGTCTCGCCGCTCTCGGCCCTTGAGACGCTCCTGGGCAAGTACATCAGCTACTTCCTTTTCCTCGCGGTATTGGTCGCCGCTCTGACTGCCCTCGTCGTCCTCGGCCTCCAACTCCCGATGCCGGGGCGATGGGTGAACTACGCCGTCGTGATTGCTTTGCTCCTTTTCGCGTCCCTCGGAGTGGGCTTTGTGATATCGCTGATGGCCGAAAATACCAGCCAGGCAGTTCAGTTTTCGATGATTCTCCTCCTGGCCAGTATCTTTTTCAGTGGCTTCTTTCTGACGCTGCAGCTTTTGCGCCCCGTCGTGCAGATTATCTCCTGGCTGCTGCCGGCTACCTATGCCATTCAGATGTTGCAGGACGTGATGCTCCGCGGTATTTTTAGGGATCTCGACCTGCTTGCAAACCTGGGACTGATAGGGCTGGCCTTTTTCTTTCTGGCCTGGTTCCTGTTACGCCTACGAATGGCAAGAAGGTGAGCGGCGCCAGAAGACAAGTAGCGGTATCAGCAAGCCGGCGGCATAGGAGAAGAGAAGCGTGCCTCGACGGTGGGAAAAGCTCAGCAACGCAGTTGACGAACTCGAGGAAATCTCTATCCTGCTCCATGATGATCCCGATCCTGATGCCGTTGCCGCCGGCGTCGGTCTGTGCTTTCTTCTGGAGAAAGTGCTCGGGATAGGGGGAACTGTCGGCTACCGTGGCGTGATCGGTCGCGCCGAGAACAAAGCGCTGGTCCGTTTTTTACAGACACCTCTCGCCGTATTGCCCGACGAGTTCGAGCCAAATGGTGCGGTTGCGCTCATCGACACGCAGCCGGGAGCAGGGAACAGCCCGGTGGGGGCGGACTATCCGGTTACCGTTGTGGTCGATCACCATGGGGATTTAGGCGGTGACAGCACTGGCTTCAGCGATGTCCGGCCCTGGATCGGGGCGTCTTCGACGATTATCACTCAGTACTTTCGCGCTGCCGAGGTGGAGCCGCCGCAGAAGATTGCCACAGGGCTCTTTTATGGAATCAAAACCGACACCAAGGCCCTGAGCCGCGATACCAGCGCCGCCGACGTGGCTGCTTACTTCTATCTTCTGTCGTACGTCGACGTCGACGCCGTGGTCGAGATAGAGAACGCCGAAGTGCCGGCTGCCTACTTTCGCGACCTCTCAAAAGCGATGGAAACGGCCCTCATCTATGACGGCGCCGTCATCTCTTATCTGGGGGAGACAGGCTATCCAGATCTAACAGCCGAGATCGCCGATCTCTTTTTACGCATAGAAGGAGTTGCGTGGGTGGTCTGCATGGGCGTCTACGGACAGCAGCTTTATCTTTCGATCCGGGCGCGTAGCGAAGATGCCGACGCGGGCGAGCTGGCAAACACGGTTGTCGGTGGCATGGGCTCGGCCGGCGGGCGGAACACACTCGCGGGGGGACAGATACCGCTGAATGGGGACGATCCCGAGGCGATGGCGGCGACGATTCGCCGGCGGGTGCTGGACTATCTTGATCTGCCTGAAGATACGTCCGGTCAACCGCTTGTGCCGCAATGATTACCTCCTTTCGCGCGCTATTTTCAGATCTCTACTTCAGCCTGGTCAATCTCACAGTCACAGAGATAGTCGATCTGGCGCTGGTCACGCTGGTCTTTTACCTCCTTTTAAACTTCTTCCGCAGAAGTCGCGCCTCTGTACTCTTACGCGGCACCCTCATCCTGGTGGCCCTTTTCTTCATCTTTACCGTCTTTCTCCCGCTACCAACTTTTGACTTCCTGCTCCAGGTCGCCCTCGTAGCCGTCCTGATTGCCACTCCCGTGCTCTATCAGGCGGAGTTGCGCCACGGGCTGGAGGAGCTGGGGCGGCGTGTCGGAACGTTTAACCTACGCAGCGCAGCCGCCGAAATAACGATGAAGCCGCTCGTACGGGCCCTCGAAAACCTTTCGGCGAACGGTGTCGGCGCCCTCATCGTTCTGGAGGGCGATGACGCGCTGGAGGATATTCGCGATACCGGCGTTCCCGTTCACAGTGACGTCACCAGCGAACTGTTGCAGACGATCTTTTACAGCGGCACCCCGCTGCACGACGGCGCCGTCGTCATTCGAGGCGACAAAGTTCTGGCGGCTGGTTGTGTGCTGCCGGTGAGCAATCGGCAGCTTTACGCTCGCCAGAGGCGGCTGGGCACACGCCACCGGGCGGCGGTAGGGTTGACGGAGACGAGTGACGCCCTTGTGCTGGTCGTCAGCGAAGAGACGGGCCAGATCTCGGCGGCACGCTATGGGCGCCTGGATACCGATCTGGAAAGGACGGAGCTGCGCGAGCAGATCCACTCCTTTTACAACCCACCCGACGTGGAGACGGAGGAGTTCTCTCTGCGGAGCTTGTTCGCGGAGATAAGCGAATGGATCGGCTCCTCCACGACCATGCCGGAGTCGCACAAGCTGGTCTCTGACCTGGGACTTTTTTTAACTTCTTTACTGTTGGCGCTGACGATGTGGGCCTTCGTGATCCAGCGAACAAACCCGGTTCAGGAAGAGCGTATTGAGGATATCCCGCTGGAGATCGTCGGCAGACCCAACGGGACGCAGCTGCTCGAACCGTTGCCCGACGAGGTCACGGCAATCGTGAAGACCCATGATGAGCTGCTACCTTCCTTAACGGCGAGTAGCTTTCAGGCGGCGGCTTCGCTCGCTGGCCTGACGCCCGGACTGCACCGGGTCGACGTAGACGTGCAGGCGAGTGTCAGTCCCGTTCAGGTTGTTCGTGTCATTCCCCCGGTTCTTGACGTGCGCCTGGTTGAGGTGGTGACACAGACGATAGAGGTGGAGCTGGTCACCGAAGATGAAGAGTTTTTGCCCCCCGCCTTTGAGTTGCTGCCGGAGACTGTGCTGACGCCAACGCAGGTTTCCATTGCCGGGCCGCGTCCACGAGTTGAGGAGGTCGTCTCGGTAATCGCCGAGCTATCGGTCGCAGAAGCCACCCGCACCATCCGCCGCATTGTGGAGGTCGTCCCGGTTGACGAAGATGGCGAGCCGGTGCCTGGCGTGCGCGTGCTGCCGGAACGGGTGGAGGTAGTTCTGGAGATCGGACCCCGCGAAAATGCGCGCGAAGCTGCCGTGCGCGTCGTCACCGTGGGCCAGCTGCCGCCGGGATACCGCCTGCGCGAGTTGGTCGTCGAGCCGAGCCAGGTAACGCTCCTGGGGCCGGAGGAAGCGCTGGAGGGGCTTGGTGCTTTTATTCCCACGACTCCGATCGAGCTCAGTAGGGTCACCGGCGATCTGCAAGTACAGGAGGCGCTGCAAATCCCACCCGGTGTCGATGCCGTCGGTGCCCTGGGCGAGACGGTGCGCTCAGTCTTGATTACCCTCGACGTCGAGACTGAGTTAGGGAATCATGTTCTCCGGCGAGAGGTCCAGATCGTCGGCTCCCCGGGTCTGCAGCTCGCGTTGCAGCCATCATCTGTCGACGTTCTCGTCAGTGGCCCGGTGCCGCTGCTCAATGAGATCGAGGCGTCACCTGACCTCTTGCAGGTTGTCGTCGAAGCAGCCGATCTGACCGGGCTGGAACCGGGTGAAACAATCACGCTGACGCCGTCGGTTGTCGCTCCGCCCGGTGTCGCGACCCAAATCCTGCCGCGCTCGATACAAATAACAGCGCTGGAACAGCCGTAGCCAGGTGCAGAGATCACCGTTCCCGGCATAATAGGGATATGGAACAGTTACAGGAGCTCCTGGTCACGCAGACACAGGTTCGGCGGCTGGCCGTCATCACCCTCGCCTTTCTCGCCGCCTACATCATTCACCTCTTTTCCTGGCGGCTGACGGGCCGGTTGATCAATCTCAACCGTTTCGCCATCGAAGGGCGGCGGCTCCGTCAGGAGCGCAAGAATACGGTTCATGGGCTGGTCGCCAACACGCTTTCTCTGCTTGTCTTTATCATTGCCATTCTGATCAGCCTCGGTCAGTTCATAGAGGCCGAGACGCTTGTGTGGATGGTTGGTCTCTTCAGCGCCGCCTTCGGCTTCAGTGTGCGTCCGCTGCTGAGCGATTTTCTGGCGGGAATCAGCTTCATCTTTGAGGATACCTTCGACGTCGGGGAAAAGGTCGAGCTGATGGAGGTTGAGGGTGTGATCGAGCGGGTGACGCTGCGAGCGACGCTTCTACGCGCTCCGACGGGAGAGCTGTACGTGGTGCCTAACGGGGATATCCGGCTCATCCGCAATTTCAGCCGCGGGCGCTTCTCGTCTGTTACCATCAAGGTTAAGGTTGCCTCCGAGGAGCTCGGTCGTGCGCTCACGGTGTTAGAGGCGTTGGGCGAGCAGGCGGTGGTCGAGCTGCCCAACCTTCTGGAGCCGTGGCAGATCCTCAGCGAGACTGGCGCCATCGGCGAGAGTGCTGAGCTGACCCTTATGTCGAAGGCTCGCTTCGGGCGCGCTGCCGAGATGCGCCCGCGCCTGCTGGCTTTTGTCCAGGAGCGGCTGAGCGAAGCAGGAATTACCCTCTCCGACTGAGCAGCGCCGCCTTTCGCCCCGTCGCCCTTCATTTGACATGCGTACAACGCACCTATACACTACCGTTCGAATGACATACCACGCAGGTACTGTTGCCGCCCTGGTGACAGAGACCTGCGACTCATCAAGAGAGGCAGAGGGACCGGCCCAGTGAAGCCTCGGCAACCGCCGCCCCCGCGCGGCAGGTGCCAAATCCGGCAGCCGTGCTAGATTCTTGATCCATCTGGAGCGGCTGGAAGATGAGACGGCGCGACAGATAGCCTCTCATCTTGAGAGGCTTTTTTCATGCAGGAGTGCGACAGGAATGGCGACAGATAAAACGCGAGAACTGACCGAACAGCTCGAAAAGCGGATCCTTATTCTGGACGGCGCGATGGGCACCATGATCCAGCGCTACAACCTGCAGGAGGCGGACTTCCGCGGCGAGCGCTTTGCCGATTGGCCGAGCGATCTCCAGGGCAACAACGACCTGCTTAACTTGAGCCAGCCGCAGATCATCAAGGCCATTCATAGTGCCTATCTCGCCGCGGGCGCGGACATCATCGAGACAAACACTTTCAATGCCCAGGCAGTTTCGCAGGCCGACTATGGAATGGAGTCGCTGGCCTTCGAGATGAATCACGCCGCGGCGCGCCTGGCGCGCGAAGCGGTGGACGAGCTGCAAGATGAGGAGCGTCCGCGCTTCGTCGCCGGCGCTCTGGGACCGACCAATCGCACCGCCTCCCTCTCCCCCGATGTTAACCGTCCTGGGCTGCGCAACATCACCTTCGACGAACTGGAAGCAGCCTACTACACGGCAGTCAGCGGTCTCGTAGAAGGGGGCGTGGACATCCTGCTGGTGGAGACGATCTTCGATACCCTCAACGCCAAGGCCGCCCTCTTTGCCATCATGCGCTACTTTGACGAACACGCCGTGCGCCTGCCGCTTATCGTCTCCGGCACGATTACCGACGCCTCTGGGCGCACACTCTCTGGGCAGACGGTTGAGGCGTTCTGGCACAGCATTCGCCACGCGGAGCCGCTCGTGGTTGGTCTCAACTGTGCGCTCGGGCCAGAAGCGCTGCGCCCGCACCTGGAGGAGCTGGCGAGGGTCGCCGATACCTTCGTCAGCGTCTACCCCAATGCCGGGTTGCCTAACGAATTTGGCGAATACGACGAGGGGCCGGAAGAGATGGCCCGCGTCCTGCGCGACTTTGCCGCAAGCGGCTTTGTCAACATTGTCGGCGGCTGCTGTGGTACCACGCCGGCCCACATCGAGAAATTCACAGAGTGGGTAGCCGATCTGCCGCCGCGCGACGTTCCGGAGCGCCCGCGCCACCTGCGTCTGAGTGGTCTCGAGGCGCTCACCGTCACCCCGGAGTTGAACTTCGTCAATATCGGCGAGCGAACCAACGTCACCGGCTCCCGCCGCTTCGCCCGCCTGATCCTCAACGGCGAATTCGAAGAGGCGCTGAGCGTGGCCCGGCAGCAGGTTGAGAATGGGGCACAGATGGTCGACGTCAACATGGACGAAGGGATGCTCGACTCGGAGACGGCGATGGTCGAATTTCTCAACCTGATCGCGTCTGAGCCGGACATCGCGCGCGTTCCCCTGGTCATCGATAGCTCAAAGTGGTCGGTGATCGAAGCCGGTCTGAAAGCTGTGCAGGGCAAGCCAATCGTTAACTCGATCAGCCTCAAGGAGGGAGCAGAGCCTTTCCGAGAAGAGGCGCGCCTCGCACGGCGCTACGGGGCTGCCGTGATTGTGATGGCCTTTGACGAGCAGGGGCAGGCAGAGAGCACCGAGCGTAAGGTGGAGATCTGCACACGCGCTTACCGCATCCTGACGGAGGAGGTCGGCTTCGCCCCTGAAGATATTATCTTCGACCCGAATATCTTCGCCGTTGCCACCGGCATCGAGGAGCACGACGACTACGCGCTGGCCTACATCGATGCGACGCGGCGCATCAAAGAAACGCTGCCTCACGCCTACGTCAGCGGCGGCGTGAGCAACATCTCCTTCTCCTTCCGCGGCAACAACACCGTGCGCGAGGCGATGCACGCCGCCTTTCTCTATCATGCCATCCAGGCCGGCATGGATATGGGTATCGTCAACGCCGGGCAGCTTGAGGTTTACGAAGAGATCGAGCCGGAGCTGCGCGAGCGGGTGGAGGACGTGCTGCTGAACCGCCGGCCCGACGCCACCGAGCGGCTCGTAACCTACGCTGAGACGGTGAAAGGGGAGCGCAAGGAACGTGTGGTCGACCTTGCCTGGCGCGATGCGCCGGTAGAGGAGCGGCTGGCCCACGCCCTCGTCAAGGGAATCACCGACTATATCGTCGAAGATGCCGAAGAGGCCCGGCAGCAGTACGCAGAGCCCATTCAAGTCATCGAGGGGCCCCTGATGGATGGGATGAACATCGTCGGCGACCTCTTTGCCGCCGGCAAGATGTTTCTGCCGCAGGTCGTGAAGAGTGCACGGGTGATGAAGCAGGCGGTGGCCCACCTGGTGCCCTACATCGAGGCTTCCAAGAGCGGTGGGAGCAGCAACGGGCGCATTCTGCTGGCCACCGTCAAGGGCGACGTGCACGATATCGGGAAGAACATCGTCGGCGTTGTGCTGGGTTGCAACGGCTATGAAGTGATCGACCTCGGCGTCATGGTTCCGGCGGCAAAAATCCTGGAGACGGCGCGCGCGCAGAGTGTAGACATCATCGGCCTCAGTGGTCTTATCACGCCCTCGCTGGAGGAGATGCGCCACGTGGCGCGGGAGATGACGCGCCAGGAATTCGATCTGCCGCTGCTGATTGGCGGCGCGACGACCTCCAAAATCCATACTGCCGTTAAGATTGCGCCCGAATACGAACGCGCCCCCGTCGTTCACGTGGTCGATGCCTCGCGTGCGGTGGGCGTCGTCTCTAACTTGCTGAGTGGTGAAGGGCGCGCGCGCTTTGGGGCGGAAATCGCCGAAGCGTACAGATCGCTGCGCGAGGGGCACGCCGGACGTCGCTCCCGCAGGCAGCTGCAGGGTCTGGAGGGGGCGCGGGACAACCGCTTTGAAACGGAATGGGCGAGCTATCGACCGCCAGCGCCCCGCCAGCCTGGTCTGCACGTCTTTGCAGAGTACGATCTGGCGACGCTCCGCGACTACATCGACTGGACGCCCTTCTTCCGGAGCTGGGAGTTCGTCGGCAAGTACCCGCACATTTTGGAAGATGAGACGGTCGGGGAGGCGGCAAGCCAGCTTTTCAAGGACGCGCAGCAGATGCTGGACCGCATGATCGCCGAGAAATGGGTGACGGCGAAGGGCGTCGTCGCCATCTGGCCGGCGGCTCGCAGGGGGGATGATGTGTTCGTTCATCCGGACGGTGTCGACCAGGACGGCGCCGGGCAGAAAGAGGCTATAGCCGTTCACTTCCTGCGCCAGCAGATGGACAAGCCCCCGGGCCGACCGAACATGTGCCTGGCCGACTTCATCGCGCCGGAGGGGCGTGGCGTCGAGGACTATCTGGGCTTCTTTGCCGTCACCGCCGGTATCGGGCTGGAGGAGGTTGTGACGCGTTTTGAGGCCGCCAATGACGATTACAGCGCTATCCTGGCCAAGGCGCTGGCTGATCGGCTGGCCGAAGCGTTTGCCGAACAGATGCACGAGCACGTCCGTCGCGAGATCTGGGGCTATGCGCCGGAAGAGGATCTGGAGAACGAAGCGTTGATTGCCGAGGAGTACCGCGGTATCCGTCCCGCTCCCGGTTACCCTGCCTGTCCGGACCACACGGAAAAAGAGACGCTATTCTGCCTGCTCGACGCTCCGCGCAACGCGGGAATGACACTTACCGAAAGCTGCGCCATGCAGCCGGCGGCGAGCGTCAGCGGTTACTACTTCTCGCATCCGGACGCCGCCTATTTCGGCATCGGTCGCATCGGGCGCGATCAGGTAGAGGACTATGCGCGGCGCAAGGGGATGGCCGTAGAGACGATCGAGCGCTGGCTGGCGCCGAACCTGGCTTACGAACCGGCGGCAGAAGCGGCTACGTCCGCCGGTAGAGAATAGTCGGATTCCGCTCCTGCTCTATCTCGTCCAGATTGACCGCCACCAGCTCCCCCCGCTGGTACAGGTACTCGACGTGTGCCCCGGCCTCTTCAAGCGCGAGTAGCACGTGGTAGCTGTCCACCTCACCGAAGAGGGCGCGGCTGACGTCGGCGACGGAGGCCGGCTCGGCACAGAGCTCCAGCACCCGTTGCAGGCGCGCCTCATGTAACGCCTGAATCGCTCGAATACGACCCTGAAGGTCCGGCATTGGCGCCTCGTGTCCGCCCAAGGCCAGCGCAATACCTTCCACCTGCCCGATCTTCTCCAGCGAGGCGAGGTAGTGACCAAGGCCGGTGTTCAGCGTGATTGCCTCCGGTGCCTGGTGGGGCGTGGTGCGGGAGAGGACGTGATCGGCGGTGAGCAGAATGTCGTCGACCTGCAAACAGACCTGCCCCGGGCAGTGACCTGGCACGTGATGGGGAATGATACCTGCCACCGGCTCTCCATCCTCCAGGAGAAAATCAACCGGCGTCGAGCGATAGATGCCCTTGGCGAAGAGATAGATCCGCATTAGCGTCTGGCGGTGCGTGTCGCCCACCCCCGCTCGCTCGAGAAAGGTCTCCAGCCGCTTCGTCGCCACCACGATCCGCTCCTCGTAGTGGGAGAGGACGCGGCGGTCGAGGATATGTGCGCCGATGGGGGCGTCGGTGAGCGTGCGTACGAAGGGCAGGCCGCCGAAGTGATCCATGTGGGCGTGGGTGATCAGAATCAGGTCGAGGTCGGTGGGGGAAAAAGAGACGCCATAGCGCGCTCGCAGCGCGGCAAAACCCGCCAGGAACTCCTCATTCGACTGCTCCAGCCCCGAACCCGTATCGATCAGGATCAGCCGGTCACCGTCGTCGACGAGGTAGATGTTGGCGACGAGCGTCGGGAATGCTTCCACCTGAAAGCTGTAGATGCAGCGCCCGGCGCTCGTTTCGTGGCAGTTAACCCGTTGCATGTTGTGCGGCTTAGGTGACGGCGGGCGCTTCAAGGGAGTACTTCTCGTAAAGGCGGTCGACGACGACAGTGCGCAGCCGTTCGACCGCGTCGAAGAGGTCGACGTAGCGTGTGTAGAGGGGGGCCACAGAGAAGCGCAGAGTATCCGGGCTGCGGAAGTCGGGCAGCACCTTCATCTCCTTCTTGAGCGCCTGCGAAATACGGAGCCCCTCGGGATGGCCGAACGAGACGTGCGAGCCGCGCCGGTCGCGCTCGCGAGGGGAGCGTAGTTCGAAGCCCATCGGCGCGAGTCGAGCCTCCCAGAGCGCGATCAGGTACGCCGTCTGCGCGCTCGACTTGGCGCGCACATGTTCCATGCCCGCTTCCAGAAGGAGGTCCACGCCGGCTTCTATGGCGGCGAGACTCAGAATCGGTGGCGTGCCGGTGAGGAAGCGGCGCAGGCCGGGTGCGGAGCGGTACTCCAGATCGAAGTCGAACGGCCTGTCCTGGCCCATCCAGCCGGATATCGGGTTTTGTGCTTCCTCTTGTAGCTCCTCACGCACGAAGAGAAAGGCGGGCGCGCCCGGACCACCGTTGAGATATTTATAGGTGCAGCCGACGGCGAAATCCACGCCCGCGCCCGTAAAGTCCAGCGGCATCGCGCCGACGCTGTGGCTCACATCCCATACAGTCAGCGCGCCGGCTTCGTGCGCCAGGCGCGTGATCGCCGCCAGCTCATAAATGTAGGCGCTCTTAAAGACGGTATGGGAAAGGGTGACGAGGGCGGTGTCCTCGTCGATGGCCCGCGCCAGCCCCTCCACCGGGCCACGCACGTCGTCCGGCGAAGGGACAATCTGCAGAAAATGAGGACCGCGGACGGTGCTGAGAGCCCCCTGGAGGACGTAAAGATCGGAAGGGAAGTTGAGGTTGTCGGTGACGATTTTGCGCCGTCCGGGCCGCAGGCGTAGAGCGGCGATGGCGACCTTATAGAGGTTGACGGAGGTCGAGTCGGCGATGATGATTTCTCCCGGCCCCGCGCCGAGCAACTCGGCGATCTTGTCGCCCGTCTGCGCCGGCAGATCGATCCAGCTCTCGTTCCAGCTCCGTATCAGCCGCTCGCCCCATTCGTGGTGGACCAGATGCTCGATTCTCTCCGCAGCCGCTTTGGGTAGCCGCCCGAGGGAGTTGCCCAGCATATAGAGCAGCCTATCATCTGCGATGATGAAGCGGTCGCGAAAGGAGGCGAGGGGATCGCGCTCGTCTATCTGCTGTGCGGCGGCGCGGGTGAGAGGAAACTGTGGCATGGGCGTTATCTCAGATGGGGCGGAGAGCAGCGCGCACCGGGCTGCCGTCACACCCTTCGATTTTCAGGGGGAGGGCGACCAATTCGTAGAGGCCATCCGGGGCGCGGCTGAGCTCCAGTCCCTCCAGAATGGCAATACCGTGCTGCTGTAGCGCGTTGTGGCCGGGTAGCGCTTTACTGTCGGCGGCATCCATTGAGGGGGCATCCGTGCCGTAGAGGACGATGCCCTGCTCCGCCAGGAAGCCCGCCAGCTCGGGGGAGGGATAAACAAATTGCTCAGGAAAGAGAGACGGATCGAGCGCGCTGGCTGCCGAATGGACGAGGAGGCGCGGTGCCCGCGTCAGATCCCATTCGGCAAAGTCCTCCGGCACCAGAGCGCCCGTCTCTCTGCCGACAGTTACCACCTGCGCCGGCCCCCAAAAAGGAGCGAGCTCCAGCGCCTCTACCGTCGTTCCCTCGTCCTGAAAGTGAAAGGGGGCGTCGACGTGGCTGCCGGTGTGGGCGCTGAGCGTCAGCGTCGAGAGGTTGACGCTGCCGCCCTCGCTGCGGGTCAACATCGTCTGGCGCTCAAAGGGCGTGTCGCCGGGCCAGACGCCGATCCCGCTGTGCAGCGTGCGGCTGATGTCAATGATCATCTACTCTTGCCTGCTTCTGAACGTCGTTCACTCTCCCACCAGTATACCCGCCTCTTGCGGGTTGGCGATAAAGCGAGGGGCGGCCTTCTGTTTGCGCTACTCGCGCAGGCGAGCAC
Organism: Promineifilaceae bacterium (SeqCode); assembly: GCA_033722535.1. GTDB lineage: Bacteria > Chloroflexota > Anaerolineae > Promineifilales > Promineifilaceae > JAAYYY01. Next base: position 3,720 of record JAWVYW010000017.1, on the reverse strand, counting down.
CCAACTGTCTCTCCAGCGCTTTGAGCAGCCGTTTACGCTGCCGTTTAATCTCGCGGTCGGTAAGCGTCTTGCTTGGCGACTGGAAGGAGAGGTGGTAGGCAAGGCTCTTCTTGCCCGCCGGGATGGACTCGCCCTGGTAGACGTCGAACAGCTCCACCGACTTCAGCAGGAAGCCGCCTGCCTTGTGGATCGCCGCCTCTACCTGCGCCGCCGGAATGTCGGCGTCGACGATCAGGGCCAGATCCTCGTGCACGGCAGGGTACGCCGGCAGCGGCTCGACCCGATGGCGGGCGGGAACGATGGCTAGTAGCTGTTCCACGTCGAGATCGGCAGCGAGCACCGGATGATCGGTGCGCATCTCCAGCCTCTCCACCACCAGCGGGTGCAGCTCGCCAAGCAGCCCAACCTGGCGCCCGCCGACGAGCAGCCGTGCTGTGCGGCCCGGGCGGAAGGTGGGATGGCGCCCCGCCTCGAATTGCACCGCTTCGATCCGCAGCGCCGCCAGAAGGCCCTCGACGATGCCCTTGAGGTCGTAGAAGTCGTAGCTCTCCGCCGCGTCGCCATTCGCCCAATGCGTCTGCGCGCGCGGGCCGCTCAGAACGACGGCCAGCCGGCGTAGCTCGTCCGGCAGCGGACCCTCCTCGGCGGCGATATAGATCGGTCCCACCTCGAAGAGGGCAATGTGCTCCTTGAAGCGGCTGTTCTCGGCGGCGACTTCCAGCACTGAAACGAGCAGGTTGTGGCGCATTGCCACCCGCTCGACGGTGATCGGGTTGCTGAGCGTCACGTAGGGGCGATCGTCCGGCGGGACGTCGCTGCCCAGCGGGAAGATGATCGTCTCCCGCGCCGGCGTCGTCAGCCGGTAGGTGATAACCTCCTGCAGCCCCATCTGTACCAGGATGTCCCGGATCTCCTCTTCCAGTGCGAGGTCGGGATTGTTCCGCTGGGGGGGCAGCGTGTCGCTCATCTCCTCTTCGGGGATGCGATCGTAGCCATAAACGCGGCAGACTTCCTCGACCAGATCATGGCTGCCTTCGATGTCCAGCCGGTGGTCGGGCGGGGTAACCAGCAGGTGGTCGTCGCGCGCCTCCACGATGAACTCCAGGGCTTCAAGCATCTTCTTGATTGCCGCCTGGCTGACGTCGATGCCGCCGATGCGGGCTACCTCCGCCGCAGTGAGGGCGATCTGCTTCTCTTCAGGCGGGTTCGGATAGTAGTCGACGATACCCTCCCAGACGGTGCCGCCGGCGAGGCGACGCAACAGTTCCGCTGCCCGCTTCGCGCCCAGGATCGCCTGATGGGGATGCACGCCGCGGCTGAAGCGGAAGCCCGCCTCCGTGTTCAGGCGCAGGGCGTGCATACTGCGGCGGATGTTGATGAAGTTCCAGGCCGCTGCTTCCAGTAGTACGGTCGTCGTTCCAGGGCCGATCTCGCTCTCCTCGCCGCCCATGATACCGCCGATGCTGAGCGGGCCGGCGGGGTCGGCGACGAGGATGGTGAACGGTGGGAGCGTTCGCTCCACGCCGTCCAGCGTCGTCACCGTTTCCCCCTCTTCCGGGAGACGGGTGAGAATGTGGATCGGGCCATCGGGGTTGTACTCGTCGGCGCGGCGGCGCAGGAAGTCGTAGTCGAAGGCGTGGTTGGGTTCGCCGATCTCGAGCATGACGTAATTGCTGACGTCGACGACGACGTTGATCGGCCGTTGCCCCGCCAGGCGCAGCCGGTGCTGCATCCAGAATGGGCTCGGCTTCTGCTCGACCCCCTCGATAACCAACGCCACGAAGCGGGGGTTGAGGTCTGGGCGCTGCGTGCTGATAGTGACGCGCCCTTCAATAGGAGGTCCCTCCTGCTGGAGCTCGAAGGAGGGTGGGCGCAGCTCCTTGCCGGTGAGCGCGGCTACCTCGCGCGCCACGCCCAGGATCGAGGCCGCACGGGCGATATTGGGGATGATGTCGATCTCCAGCACGACATCGCCCAGAAGCTCCTGCAGGGGCGTGCCCGCTTTGTAATCGCCCTCAAGGATCATCACGCCTTCATGCTCCTCGCTCAGGCCGAGCTCCTTCTCGGAAAGTACCATCGACCGGTTGTAGATGCCGCGCAGCTCGCGCCCCTTGAGCGTCATCTTCGTCGGCTCTTCCTTATGGCCGTCGTAGACGACAGCGCCTTCCAGGGCAAAAGGGCTGTAAAGCTGGCGCTCGCTGATATCTCCCTCGCCCAGCAGGGGGAAGAGGTTGGGCGCGCCGGTCACGACTGTTTCCGGCTCGTCGGCGCCGTAGTCCACCGTCGCCAGCACCAGGCGGTCGGCGTTTGGATGCTCTTCCACTTTGAGGATCTGCCCCAGGATCAGCCGCTCCCGGTCCCAGACCAGACGATCATCCCCGTCGCCGCCAGGGACGCCGACATAGTCGATCTCGCTCACCTCGAGGCCAGCGATCGTCAGCTTTTCCGCCAGCTCTTCCACCGGCAGATCGATCTCCACATACTCTTTAAGCCATGAAATCGGTACGCGCATAATGTTCTCCGAAAACGTGAGGTGCCGGGCACGTGAAACGTTCACCAGCAAAAGACGTGAACCGCCGGGAGGCTGTCGAGCTGCTTCTCGCCCTGTGACAGCGTCCGCCGAGCCTTCCGGCGGTTGATTTAACCATTTACAGCATTCCCCACTTCAGTTTGGCTGCAGTTCTCAGAACTGTTCCAGGAAGCGCAGGTCGTTGCCCCAGAAATAGCGGATATCGTCGATACCATACTTGAGCATCGCGATTCGCTCTGGCCCCATGCCGAAGGCGAAGCCGGAGTAAACCTCCGGATCATAGCCACCGTTGCGTAGGACCGTCGGATGAACCATGCCACAACCCAGGATCTCGAGCCAGCCGGTGTATTTGCAGACCGGGCAACCCTCGCCCTGGCAGAGGACACATTCGACGTCCATCTCCGCGCTGGGCTCGGTGAAGGGGAAGTAGTTGGCGCGGAAACGAATGTCGCGATCTGCGCCGAAGATGCGGCGGGCGAAATCGGCCAGCGTGCCCTTGAGGTGGGCCATTGTGATATTCTTGCCTACCGCCAGCCCTTCGACCTGATGGAACTGAATCTCGCTGCGCGCCGTAATCTGCTCGTAGCGGTAGCACATGCCGGGCAGGATCACGCGGATCGGCTGGGGGTAATATTCGCGCATGGCGTGGATTTGGCCCGGGCTGGTGTGTGTGCGCAAGATGACGCCGGGGGTGGTGGTATGGAAAGTATCCCACATATCGCGCGCTGGGTGGTGCGCGGGAATGTTGAGCAACTCAAAATTGTACTCGTCTGTTTCCACTTCACGGCTACGGTAGACCTGGAAGCCCATATCGCCCCAGATGCGGTATATATCGCGCAGTACCTGGGTCGCGGGGTGCAGGCGCCCCTGCCAGGACGAACGGCCCGGGAGCGTGACGTCGATGGCGTCTGTCGCCATCTCCGCTTCCAGCTCTTGTGCCCGCAGCGTCGCCTGGCGCGCTTCATATGCCGCTTCCAGCGCCTGCTTGATCTCATTCACGCGCCGGCCGAACGCGGGCCGCTCTTCCGGCGGCAGCTGGCCGACCTTGCGTGTCTCCATCTGCACTTCGCCCTTGCGTCCCAGCGTGGCGCGGTACCACTCCTCTAGCTCGGCCGTCGTCGATGCGCTCTGCAGCGCGCCCAGCTTTTGCTCATAAAGCCTATCTAACTCTTCAATCATTCTTTGTTCCT
>JAWVYW010000016.1:0-37670 GCA_033722535.1 Promineifilaceae bacterium (SeqCode) | reverse complement strand
TGCGCCTCTGTTTTATTGAGCCCCTTCCACCAGAGCTGGAAGAACAGCGTCCGGTTCTCCAGCTCCGCCCGCAGTTGTTGCATTTGAGCGCGAAAAGTGAGCGCCTGCTGATCCTGGGTATTGGCGGCAAAGCGAAGATGGGCGTATCCGCCCAGACGAGCGATCTGGCGGACGAGCCTTTCATACGCCCCCAGGATCTGGCGAAACTTTGCTCCGTCGAGGTCGGACTCTAACTGGGGGCGAAATGCTTCGAACGCTTTTACCTGCGCTTCTAAGCTGTCAAGCGCCTCCTGTACCTCTGGGGCATCAAAGTCAGAAAATAGCTCGTCGAGGCGCCATGGCCCCTGCTCGTAGTCATGATTGGTCACGTCTCTCCTCCTACTACTCTCTCTTATGCTTCTTCATTCTCGATCCAAGGCGGCGTCTGCCGCTATCTGTAATAACGTTCGCGGAGGGGCGCCTGTTGCACTGTCTGGCGCAATTTGATGACCGTATCGGCAGGATAGTACCCTTTGCGCAGACTGAGGTTGGCATAGACCAGGCTGCGCGGGCCAATCAGCACCCCTGGATTCAGGACAGAGTTGCAGCCGGTCTGGGCGTCGTCGCCGAGGATTGCACCGAGCTTCGCCAGCCCGGTGTCATAGCTCTCGTCGGCGACCACCAGCTTGAGGGTCGGCCGACGCCCACTTTCCGGATCCTTCTGGCTGACCATTGTCAGATTGCTCAGCTTGGTGCCCGCGCCGAGGTTGGCGCGGTGACCGAGGATGCTGTCGCCGACGTAGTTAAAATGGGGTGCATGGGCATCCGAAAGCAGGAGGCTGTTCTTTGCTTCACTGGCATGACCAAGGACGCTGCCCGGCAGCAGGATGACGTTTTCACGCACAAAAGCCCCATGGCGCACGACGGCGCCGTCGCCGATGTAAGCCGGGCCCTGTACGTAGGCTCCGGGCTCGATGCGCGCGCGGGCGGCGACATAGATCGGCTGTTCACCAATGAAGGCGCCCGGCATCACCTCACCGAGGATCTCCTGGCGTTCGCCCGTCAAACGACGTACGTGCTCTTCTACGTGGGCAAGCGCTTGCCACACGTAGGTACAGCCCTCAAAGAGGTCGGCCACGAGCGGATCGGAAAGATCAAAGAAATCGGTCGGTTGCAGCATACGGCTTAGTTTTTCCACATTATCAACAGTACGTGGCGCGCCCTCAAAAGATCTCCCTCCAGGCGGCTACAATGGCCGGCGTCAGGAGTACGAGAAAATCGTGAATCGGTTCCAGCGCCAGCCCCACGAGTGCCCAGATGGGCAGGTAGTCGAGTCGAATATAAGGGTTCAGCGCCCAGCGCCGTCCGGAGTAATCCCAGGGACAACGCCCGATAAGGCGAGCAATTAGCCACCCCGTTATCCACTCGACGCTCGTAAATCCGAAAGCCCAGATTGTGGCCCGGGCCGGCAGCGCAATGGGACGTATAAGATTGTGCACGGGCTCGTAAAGGAGCGCAATCAGTCCGTAGATGGGAAACATCCACAGGTACGTTGTACCGGCGAGCCGCCACTCTCTTCGCAGGAGGGAGTCGGTCACCCCCGTGTATAGGACCTCGCCGCACCAGCCGCCGAGTCCGTACAGTATGAAGCGAATCCACATAATCGTCGCGCCAGAGCGGACGCTCCCACTACCGCCGGAAGCACCCGGATAGCTGTAGTCTACCCGGGTGGGGCCAGTTCGTCACCTCTTTCACGGATGAAGAAGACCAGCCGTCACCACGCCGGCAACGGACGTGGGGAAACAGCAGGTCGGGAGCTGATAGGTGGAGCCGGCGAGATGTAGATCAAGACGGGCAGCCCCCCAACAGGCGATCAACAGCGGGCGCTAGTCGCCGTGTCCCCACTCGCTGCTGGGGAGGTTCTCCGCGTCCACCATCTCATGATGAGGGAGAACGAGAAAACGAACCGCCGTTCGTTCATGTCCGTCAATCTCTACGTCGACAAAGGAAGGAGCACAGGCAACATAGGTCTCTTCTTCGGCAAGATAGCCGCTGGCGATGATGATTGCTTTGACTGCCTGGTTTACGGCTCCAGCCCCGATAGCCTGAACCTCCGCGCGTCCCGTATCACGCATCACGCCGGCGATGGCGCCGGCGACCGATGCCGTTCGTGAACGGGCAGATACCTTGATAATGCTCATAGCGTTGCCTCTCGTGCAGCCGGTGCATGCGTTGATGCGCGAGGAAGATCGACCTAGCTTATCTTTCATTTTAGACAATTTTAAAAGCGTTTGTCAAGATGAGGCGCTAAAAAAAGTAGTGCGGTCGGTCCTGGCTGAAGCTGTGGATAACCCAAGATTTATTGTGGAAAAGCAGTTCTTTTAGTGGACAAGTATCTTCCTTCAGCGCCGAAAAAACGGTTGCGGCAACAGTATATAAGGGCGCTGTCGGTTGTGAGCCCACCATATGTACCGGTCGCCGAGTATCGTTGACATAATCATCAGAAGCAGCTTGTCATAAGTAAGTAACATGTATTGCAGGAGCTATCCACAACCTTCGTACGGCTCTCTTCCTTTTGGGGCAGAAGATATGGTACAGGCGCTGGCGCCGCCATCAGATATACGGGAGTAGAGCAGCTGAGTGACAAGTTATACACATGTCAACAGCCCTACTAAGACAACTATATAAAAAAGGGCTTAAGAGATGCTCCACTTGATAATCAGTGGACAATGGGCAGAGCATTCACACGCGCTTTATTCTGGTAAAATAGGCAGCCGATTGTTTATTTGAGCGCCGTGAACAAAATGAGAATGAATCTGCAAGCACTTCTGTCTCAACTGCGAACCAGCCGCAACTTTACTGAACAGGTTGTGGCCTGGGAACGGCTCCCGGCGCGGCCCGCGCGTACAGCGCCTCTTCAAGAGCCGCTGACGCCGGCCCTGCAGCGTGCACTGGCAGCGCGCGGCATTGAGGCCTTCTATACTCATCAGGCGCGGGCCATCGACTGCATCCGCGTTGGACAAAATGTTGTGGTGGCGACGGCTACCGCTTCCGGCAAATCCCTCTGTTACACGGTCCCCGTGCTCGAGCGGATGTTGTTCGAGCCGGACACCACTGCCCTCTATCTCTTCCCCACTAAAGCGCTGGCTCACGACCAAGAGGCAGAGACGGCGGCTCTGGTCGACGCCGGTAACCTACCCGCAGTGGTGCGCAGTTACGACGGCGACACCCCGCGTAGCCGCCGGCGCCAGATCCGCCAGGAGGCGAACATTTTGATCACGAACCCCGACATGTTGCACAGCGGCATCTTGCCTTACCATCTGCAATGGCGTCGCTTTTTCAGTCGGCTGCAATACGTGGTCATCGACGAAATTCACACCTACCGGGGCGTCTTTGGCAGCCACGTAGCGAACGTGCTGAGCCGCCTGCGCCGCCTCTGCCACTTCTACCGCAGCGACCCGCTCTTTATCTGCTGCTCGGCCACCATTGCCAATCCGCAGGAGCATGCCGAGCGGCTGGTCGAGGCGCCTTTTACGCTGATCGACGAACGGGAGAACGGCGCGCCGGCTGGGAGGAAGGAGGTCATCCTCTACAATCCGCCCCTGGTCGACGAGGTGTTGGGTATGCGCCGCAGCACAGTGCTGGTGGCGCGTGATGCTGCAGCCGCCTTTCTGCGCCACGATATCCAGACAGTGGTCTTTGCCCGCGCCCGACAGACGGTAGAGCTACTGCTGACCTATCTGCGCGACGAACTGGCGGGGCGTGGGCGGGAGGGGGAGACGATTGCCGGCTACCGCGGCGGGTATCTACCCCTCGAGCGGCGGGCGATCGAGCGCGGGCTGCGGGAGGGAGACATCCGGGGCGTGGTCGCCACTAATGCGCTGGAGCTGGGCGTCGACATCGGCGACCTCAGCGCCGCCGTCATCGCCGGCTATCCCGGCTCTATCGCCTCCACCTGGCAGCAGGCGGGCCGCACCGGCAGGCGCAACGATCTCTCAGCCGTTATCCTCGTCGCCAGCAGCAGCCCGCTGGACCAGTACATCTGCCGCCACCCACGCTACCTCTTTGGCCGCAGCCCTGAACACGCGCTGCTCAACCCTAACAATTTACGGATCATGGTCAATCATCTTCATTGTGCCGCCTTCGAACTCCCTTTCCGGGAGGGCGAGCCGTTTGGCGCGGCCGGAGCGGTCGATGATCTGCTGGCGCTGCTGGCACACGAGGGAACGCTGCACTTTACGCGGGGCCAGTACCACTGGCTTGGCGAAGGTCCCCCCGCGTCCGCCTTTTCCCTGCGCACCAGCGGCGGCGAAAGCGTGGTGATTCAGGACGAAAGTGGCTATCGGCCGGAAGTGATTGGGGAGCTGGACCTGGAAAGCACGCCCCTCCTGCTGCACGAAGGGGCCATTTACATGCACCAGGCACGTAGTTACCTCGTCGAGCGGCTGGACTGGGAGAACCGTCTGGCGCACGTCATTCCCGTCGACGTCGACTACTACACGCGTGCCAGCGTCAGTAGTACCATCCGCGACCTGCAGCCGCTGGCCCAGGAGGAGGCCGACGGCCTGCTGCGCGCCCACGGCGACCTCACTGTGGTCACGCGCGCCACCGGCTACCGTAAGATCAAGCAATATTCCCACGAGACGCTGGGCTTTGGCGACATCAATCTACCTGAGATGGAACTTGCGACCAGCGGGTACTGGATAATCTTCGGCGAGGCGCTGACGGCGGCGCTGGTGGAACAGGGGCTTCTCCTGGCGCCAAACGACTATGGCCCGCTGTGGCCCCAGCGGCGCCGGCAGGCACTGGCGCGCGACGGTTATCGCTGCCAACGCTGCGGCGCGACCGATAGCGGCGGGCGCCCCCTGCACGTTCACCATCTCCGCCCATTCCGTGACTTTGGCTACCGGCGGGGCCACAACCGCCACGACCTGGAGGCTAACCGCCTCGACAATCTAGTCACCCTCTGCTCCCGCTGCCACCGGATTGCGGAAGCTGGACAACAGACGCGTTCCGCCCTTGGCGGGCTGGCATACGTCCTGCGTAACCTGGCTCCTCTATTTCTGATGTGCGATCCGGGCGACATTCAAGTGAGCGCTGAGGTCAGAAATCCCCTCACGGCTGCCCCGACGATCGTTGTATATGAGCGTGTACCGGCAGGTGTCGGCTTCAGCGAGCGCCTCTTCGAGCTGCACGACGAGCTGCTGGCAGCCGCGCTTGAGCTCGTCTCCGACTGCCTCTGTCACGACGGCTGCCCTGCCTGCGTCGGCCCGCCCGGCGAAATCGGCCCGGCGACCAAGCTGGCAACCCGGGAGCTACTGGCGCTTCTGGTCGCCGGCTGAACTTATCCTCACCCCTGGATAAGCTGTGGATAACTATCTTTTTCCGGCTTTGCTTATTCAAATCCAATAGTCTGCGCCTTCACGAGCGGCTATACTGGCGCTGCCTGCTGCCCCTCCGATCCGGGAGGTAGCCTGACCTGAAGCGTTGACCGCAAGGAGCGCACTTGACGGAGAAAATTCCCCATATCAACGTCGGTGGCAGCGGGCGCCTGCTTCACTTTGCCCACGCCAACAGCTACCCTCCACGTGTATACGCCCAGTTCCTCTCGGCCCTCGCCGCTTCGTACCATGTGGTGGCGATCGAACAACGCCCCCTGTGGCCGGATGCGGCGCCTGAGGGTTTGCAAAGCTGGCACGAGCTGGCTGAGGATTTGATCCGGCTCTGCGACCAGGAGGGGTGGCGGGATCTGATAGGGGTGGGACACTCGCTAGGCGGTGTCGCCACGCTCTACGCGGCGCTCCGCCGTCCCACGCTCTTTCGTGCGCTGGTCTTCGTCGAGCCCGTCTTTCTGCCGCCGGAGGTCCTGGCTGCGCTCAGCGCGGGCGAGCGCGATTCGCACGTACGCCTGACCCATCTCGCAGAGACCGCCCGTGACCGCCGCGACCGCTGGCCCGACCGCCAAGCCGCCTTCGACCACTATCGCGACAAAGCGGTCTTTCGCCGCTGGTCGGACGAGAGCCTCCAAAATTACGTTCGCTTTGGCACGGAAAAGGTGGCGAACGGACAGGTGGGACTGCGCTACAACAAAGGATGGGAAGCGCGCATCTACAGTCTGGCGCCGACCGACGTGTGGCGGATGATCCCTCAACTGACGCAGCCGACGCTGGCTATCCGCGCCGAAGCGTCAGACACGCTCTTTCCGCCGGCGTGGGAGCTGTGGCAGCAGCTACAGCCGGAGGCGCGCTTTGTGACCCTGTCGGACGTGAGCCATCTGGCGCCGATGGAACGACCGGATCTGGTGGCGCGGACGATTCTGGATTTCCTCGAAGCGGTTGAAGCTCTGGAGAAGGCGCCTTAAAAATCAGCTCTGCTGGCGCATATATGTACTGCAAGTTACATTTATCCAGCACCATAGCTGTTAAAAGTATGCGGAATAGAATATCTGACGTATGAGTAAAGATTGAGATGAAAGAGAACCGTAAGGAGAAGAAAATGAATCTGGCAGGAACCAATTTCCGGTTACACAACAAGCGCTTGCTCCCTTTTATCACTGTGTTGATGGTACTGGCGCTCGCCCTGAGCGCCTGTGGTGGCGAGGAGGAGGTGGGGGACCCCGAACCAGTTGAAGAAGTGGTCGACGACGAAGTAGAAGAAGACGTAGATCTGGAGATCGACGAAGAGGCCGCTGACGAACCCGTTGATGAGGCTGTTGATGCGGATGAGGACGTAGCCGACGACGTCGATCTGGCGGGGCGTGACGGCGTGCTCCGGGTGGCGATGCAGCCGCTCGTACAGACTGACCCGGGCTTTATTTCCTCCGATAGCGAAGTGCTGATTGCCAGCCACGTCTACGACTATCTGGTAGACATCGACGCCCAGTCCAATCCGATACCCCGGCTGGCGACAGACTGGACGATCTCCGACGATGGTCTCGTGTATACCTTCAATCTTGCGTCCGACGTCACGTGGCACGACGGCGATCCCTTTACCGCGGAGGATGTCGTCTGGACCTTCAATCGCCTTCGCGACCCGGTAAGCGACCTCCCGACCGTCGACCTCTACAGAAATATCGATACTGTGGAGGCCACTGACGATCTGGAGGTCACTTTTACGTTGAGTGAGCCCAATCCCTTCTTTCTTTTCGATCTCAGCGACAACCACGCGTTGATAACCAAGGCGGGCGTCGAGGATGTGACGGGATTCAACGGCACCGGTCCGTTTGTCGTTAGCGAATATATTCCGGAGGACCGTATTGAACTGGTAGCCAATCCGGACTACTTTATCGAAGGCCAGCCGGCGCTGGAGGGGCTGGAAATCGTCTTTTTCAACGACGAAACTGCCGCCGTGGACGCCCTTCAGGGGGGCCAGATCGATCTGGTGATGCGCATGTCCACGCCCCTCTTCGAGAGCCTACAGGGACAGCCGGGCATTGAAACCCTTGATATTCCCACCAACGGCTTCGACCTCGTCCGTCTGCGGGCCGATCGCGCGCCGGGCGATGATCCGCGCGTCATCGAGGCGCTGAAGCTGGCAACCGACCGCGAGGCGATCTTTGGTCTGGTACAGCAGGGCTACGGCGCCATCGGCAACGATACGCCGATCGGACCTCTCTACGAGCGCTATCACGCCGAAACGATCGAGCCGCCGGCGCGCGATGTTGCGCGGGCGCGCGAACTGCTGGCAGACGCCGGCTATGAGGATGGGCTGGAGCTGGTGCTACACGTGCCGGACACCGGCAACCGTCCCGATCTGGCGACCGTCCTGCAGGCCCAGTGGGCCGAGGCGGGCGTTGACGTGGAGATCAGCGTCGAACCGGAAAGTGTTTACTACGGCGACAATGGCTGGCTGGAAGTCGATCTTGGGATCACCGGCTGGGGCTCTCGGCCCTATCCCCAGTTCTACCTCGACACGATGTTGGCCTGCGGCGCACAGTGGAACGAGGCGCATTACTGCAACGAACGGTTGGACGAGCTGATTGAAGTCGCGGGCACGACCCAGGATGAAGAGGAGCGGGCTGAGGCCTACCGCGAGATTCAGCAGCTGCTGGTCGACGAGGGGCCAATCATCATTCCCTACTACTTCGCTCAGTTCGCCGCGATTAACGACCAGTTTGAAGACTTTGAACTGAAGGCATTTGCCGGTCGCAGCGATCTCCGCGACGTGCGTCTGGCAGAGTGACCGCCAGGAGCGTGTTCTGAGCGGCGACGGCGAGTCCACGAAGAGGTGCACCCCTTCGTGGACTTTCTGCACCGGTGCGCTTGTGACGGCGCGCCGCGCGTACGACGACGCGCCGCCTTCCCAATGGCAATAGAACGTTAGCGTGTCCTCCCTCACCACCCCCTCTCAGGAGACGGCGCGCCCGGCACCCGGCCGGGGCCGTGGCTTTGGCGGTCAGCTGCGCGCGCTCTTCAGCCGCCCGGCATCGGCGGGCGGCACCATCCTGGTCGTGCTCTTCCTGTTGCTGGCAATCCTGGGGAGCTGGCTGGCCCCTTATGGCGAAAACGAGCAGATCTTTGCCGACGCGCGCCAGCCGCCGTCGCTGGAGCACCCTTTCGGCACCGACCGCCTCGGACGAGATGTCTTTAGCCGCGTCCTGCTGGGCGCGCAGGACATCTTCCTCCTCGCCGGTTTGGGGACGCTCCTCTCGGTCATCAGCGGCACCTTCTTTGGCCTCGTCGCCGGCTATGCGGGTGGCTGGACAGACGAGCTCATCATGCGCTTCTTCGACAGCCTGCTTGCCATCCCCGCGCTGTTACTTGCCCTGCTGCTACTGGGCACCGTCGGCCCTTCACGCAACAGCATTTTTATTGTCATCGTCGTGGTCTACACGCCGATCATCGCCCGCGTCGTGCGCAGCGTGGTGCTGGGCGTCAAGAGCCAGGGCTTTGTCGAGGCGGCGCGAACGCAGGGCGAACCGCTCCCGTCGATACTCCTCTTCGAGATTTTGCCCTCTGTTCTCCCGGCGCTGGCGGTGGAGGCGGCGCTGCGCTTTTCATACGCCATCTTTCTCGTCGCCTCGTTGGGCTTCCTGGGCGTTGGGGTTCAGCCGCCCAATGCGGATTGGGGTTTGATGGTCAACGAAGCGCGCCACAACGTCTCCCAGACGCCGTGGGCCCTCTACTTTCCCGCGGCGGCCATCGCTCTGCTCGTGATCGGCGTCAATCTGATGGCTGACGGCCTGAAACGGGTCTTGCAACCGGAGGTGGAATGAGCGAGCAACGGCCCCCGGTGCTGGCCATCCGCGATCTGACGGTCGCCTATCGCAGCCGGGGCGCGTGGCTGCAGGCTGTGCGCGACGTGTCGCTGCAGATCATGGCCGGCGAGAGAGTAGGGCTGGTCGGCGAAAGCGGCAGCGGCAAGTCGACCATCGCCCTCGCGGTGATGGGCTATCTGAGGGAAGCGGCGCGCGTCCTTGCAGGGGAGATCATCCTTAACGGGCGCGACCTGCTCTCCCTCGACCGCAGCCAGATGCGGGCCTTGTGGGGCGCGGAGATGGCGTTGGTGCCTCAGGACCCTCTCTCGGCGCTAAACCCCTCGCTGCGCATCGGCGAGCAGTTGGCAGAGGCGCTGCGCCTGCACCTGGGGATGGATCGCGCTCGCGCGCTGGAGCGAGCCGCCGAGCTGCTGGAGATGGTGCGCATTCCCGATCCGGAGCGCGTCGTTCGGGCCTATCCGCACCAGATCAGCGGCGGCATGCAGCAGCGGGTGATGATCGCCCTGGCGCTGAGTACCGAGCCGGCGCTACTGGTACTGGACGAACCGACGACGGCGCTGGACGTGACCACACAAGCGGCGATTCTCGACCTCTTCCGCGATCTGACGGAGGCGCGTGAAACGGCCGCGCTTTACGTCACCCATAATCTGGGGGTCGTGGCCGAGATCTGCGACCGCGTCGCCGTGCTCTACGCCGGCGACCTGGTGGAGGAGGGACCGGTAGGAGAGCTGTTCCGGCAGCCGCTCCATCCCTACACTCACGGCCTGCTGGCGAGCGTCCCGCGCCTGGAGGCGGGCCGGCGCGGCGTGGCCCTGCAGTCGATTCCCGGCCAGATCCCGCCGCTGGGCGAACGTCCGCCGGCCTGCGTCTATGCCGACCGTTGCCCGCTGGCGATCGAAATTTGCCATGAGGTGCGCCCGCCGCGAGAGACGCCGCTTCCCGGGCGCGCCGTTCGCTGCCATCGCTGGGAAGAGGTGCTGGCGGGCGCGCTGTCCGCCCCCGCCACGCCACCCGCCGCCGACGGCGCCCATGTGGGCGATGCCGATGGAGAAGGGGACGGGGCGCCAGTCTTAGATCTGGACGACGTGGAGGTGCATTTTGAAGCGCCGCACACCATCCGCGAGATTTTGGCGCGTCGGGAGCGCCCACCTGTGCGCGCCGTCGACGGGGTCTCGCTGGAAATTGCGCCCGGTCGTACGCTGGGGTTGGTTGGCGAGAGCGGCAGCGGCAAGACGACGCTGGCCCGGGCCGTCGTCGGGCTGGAGGAGACGACGGGAGGCGAGATGGCGCTTTTCAACCTGCCCCTGCCCTCGGGCCTCTCGGAGCGCTCTGAGGAGCTACTAAGCCGGTTACAGATCGTCTTTCAGAATCCGGAGGAGGCGCTGAATCCCTATCGCACCGTCGGCGCCACGCTGCGCCGACCGCTGATGCGCCTGCAGGGGCTGTCGCGGGAAGAGGCAGACGCGGCGGTCGCACGCCTGCTCGAGGCTGTGCGCCTGCCCGCCTCCTACGCCTACCGACTGCCGCGCCAACTCAGCGGCGGCGAGAAGCAGCGTGCGGCGATTGCCCGCGCCTTCGCCGCCGATCCCGAGCTGCTCGTCGCCGACGAGCCGGTCTCTTCGCTCGACGTTTCGGTGCAGGCCTCCATTCTCAACCTGCTCAACGAGCTTCAGCGCGAGCGAGATAGCAGCACCCTCTTTATCTCTCATGATCTCGCCGTCGTCGGCTATCTGGCGGATGAGATCGCCGTCATGTATGGTGGGCACCTGATGGAACTAATGCCGGCGGAGGGGCTGCTGACGCCGCCGCACCACCCATACACAGAGGTGCTGCTGGCAGCCATTCCCCGCCTCGATCCCGATGCGCCACCGCGCCCGCTGCCGGCGCTGCGCGCTTCGGAGCCGGGACAGAACGTGGGTCGGACCGGCTGCCCCTTCCATCCCCGCTGCCCGCGCTTTCTGGGCGACATCTGCGTCGAGCAGACGCCGCCGTGGCGGGCCGCAGAGAATGGCGGGCGGATCTTCTGCCACATTCCGCTGGAGGATCTTCAGGCAGCGCAGGTCGAAGATGCATAACAGCTACCGGTTCGCAGCAGGCGCTTTGGCGCCGCCCAGAGAGGTGCCAAAGCGCCTGCTGCGCGGGAGCGGTGCGAGATGAGCCGTTACCTGCTGCGCCGGCTGGCCTTTCTCCTCCTGACGCTCGTCGTCACTTCGCTGATCGTCTTCGCCATTACCCAATATCTACCGGGCGACGTCTGCCGCATCATCCTGGGCCGCGAAGCGGGCGAGAGCGCGCTCGCCGCCTGTACAGAGCGGCTGGGGCTGGACGAGCCGCTGGCGGTGCAATATTTCAACTGGCTGGGCAACTTTCTACAGGGTGATTGGGGAGAGTCATTCAGCACGCGGGCCGAGATCCGCCCGTTGGTCATGCAGCGGCTGCGCAACTCGCTCCGGCTGGCACTGGTGACGATGCTCTTTGCCGTACCGGTGGCCGTACTGCTGGGGATCCTGGCGGGCCTCAATGCCGACCGCCCGCTGGACAACATCATCAGCGTCGCCTCCCTCTCTGTGGTCGGGCTGCCGGAGTTTGTCACCGGGCTGGTCCTGATCCAGATCTTTGCCTTTACCCTCAACGATTTTCTGTTTGAGCGCTTTGGCGTCCGCCCCTTTCCCGCCAATTCCTCCGTCCGCCCCGACGCCACCTTTGCCGAGGCGTTCCCCATGCTCGTGCTGCCGGCCCTGACGGCGACCCTCGTGCTTCTGGCCTACATTGCGCGTCTGACGCGGGCCGGGGTGGCGGAAGAGATGGAGCGCCCCTACGTGCGCACGGCAACGCTGAAGGGGTTGCCGTGGCGCGTGGTGATCGTCAGGCACGTGCTGCGCAACGCGTTGCTGCCGACGATCACCGTCGTCGCCATCAGCTTTGGCTGGCTGATCAGCGGCCTGATCGTGATCGAGAACGTCTTCAACTATCCTGGTCTTGGCCGGCTACTCGTCTTCGCCATCGATCGCCGCGATTTACCGCTGCTACAGGCGGTGACGATGATCACGGTCTTTGCCTTCGCCTTCGCCAATCTGGTTGCCGATCTGCTCTACGCGTGGCTCAATCCGCGGATCCGGCTGGGGGAGTAGCCGCCGACCGCCAGGGCAGCCGCTACGACCCGTTCTCTCCGCTCTCTTCTGACTGCCTCTCCGCTTCCGCATCGAAGTTGAGAGCAGCTGAATTAATGCAGTAGCGGAGCCCGGTCGGCTGTGGGCCATCGGTGAAGACGTGGCCCAGATGGGCATCGCAGACGTCGCAGAGCACCTCTGTGCGGCGCATGCCGTAGCTGAGATCCTCTTCTTCCCGGATCTGCTCCTCCTGCAGGGGCGCATAGAAGCTGGGCCAGCCGCAGTGGGAGTCGTACTTGGTGTCGGATGTAAAAAGCTCTGTGCCACAGCCGATGCAGCGGTAGACGCCCTCTTCCTTATGATTCCAATATTTGCCGGTAAAGGCGCGCTCGGTGCCCTTCTCTCGCGTCACGTGATACTGTTCAGGCGTTAGCTGCTCGCGCCATTCGGCGTCGCTCTTGCGCATTTTTTCTTTGTCTGCCATTCGCGTCTCCTTTTCTCGCTATCTATCGTTCGGTTTCTCTCTGGCGCCTACCAGCCATAGCTGCCGGTTTCTCCCTTAAAGGGGCCGACGACGTCGTCGGTGATCCAGCCACCGTAGAAGTTCCCGGGCTGGGGCCGTGCCTCCTCGCCGTCGACCAGGCAGCTGTCCATTGGTCCGGCGTAGAAAGCGACATAATCCTTGATCGGCGTAAAGGAAGTGGTGGGGCTGGGGTAGGCCCAGGCAACTTTAGCTGCCCGGTGCCCGCCAACGACAACGTCATAGTAGCGAGCCTGGCCCTTCCACTCGCAAAAAGAGGTTCCCGCGGATGGTTCTAGAAAGTCCTGATTGATGTCTTCAGGAGGGATATAGTAGACCGGTGGATGGCTCGTCTCCAGCACGCGGTACGCGCGGCGCGTTGCGGCCACTCTCTCGCCGTTAAAGAAGATCTCGATATGTTTGTCCGTGGGCTCCAGCCGGGGCGGGCGCGGGTAGTCCCACACCGACTCCTGGCCCGGTTCGGGTGGCACAGGTTGTGGTCGCCTCAAATCTCTTCTCCGTTACCAGTTGCGCAAAGGCCTTCTCCTTCCAGTTGGGATGCGGTGCCAGAAGCAGCATAAAAGAGGAGAGCTCCCTTGCGTGGGAAAATCATCAAAGTGCAGTATAACACGGGCGCTGTTAGAATTTCGTTGATCGCTCCTCGGGCTCGCCCCGCTCCGCATGGCAAGTATATCGCTTCAACTAAGGAAAAAACATATGAGTGACCTCATTCTGACCAAGCAGCGGGACACGATCTTCGAGATCGTCCTCAACCGGCCGGAAAAGCGGAACGCCATTAACTTTGAGATGTACGATGCCCTCGACGACGCGGTCCACGCCGCGGCACAGGCGGAGGGGGTGCGAGTGGTATTCTTACGTGGCGCAGGGCCTCTCTTTTCCGCCGGCATCGACGTCAGCAACTTCCTCGGCCTTGCCACGCGCTATGGCGAAGGGTGGCGCCAGAAGATGCGGACCATCACCGCCGATTTCCAGAGCGTCCTCGGCCGGCTGGAGCGGATGGAGTTGCCGACAGTGGCTCTCATTCATGGCCACTGTCTGGGCCTGGCGCTTGAGCTGGCGCTGGCATGCGATCTGCGGCTGGCGGCGGACGGCGCCCGGCTGGCGCTGCCGGAGACGCGGCTGGGGATGATCCCCGACGTCGGAGGGACGACGCGCCTGACGCGCCTCATCGGACCGGCGCGCGCCAAAGAGATGATCTTCACCGGTCGCCAGATTGGGGCTGCCCAGGCGGAGCGCTGGGGGCTGGTCAACGCCGTCGTGCCCGAAGAAGATCTGCTGGCGAGCGGGCAGGCGCTGGCAGAGGAGATCGCTCAGGCGGCGCCGCTGGCGGTGGGGATGGCCAAGCGCGTCGTCGACGGCGCGGCCGATCTGGAACGGGGTCTGCAGCTCGAGGGCTGGGCCCAGAGCCAGCTTTTTCAAACGGAGGACTTCATGGAGGCGGTGCGTGCCTTCATGCGCGGAGAGAGCCCCTCTTTCCACGGTCGTTGATGGGGTGAGGCCATTGCCGTTCGTGTTATAATTGAGAGGGAACAAGTCTCATCCAGCCCGATCTCCACACTGACACCTTCTAGCGCCCAAACAGGAGTTTCTTATGCCGCGAAAGCAAGAGAGCCGCGATCTACTCAGTGCCGACATTCATCTCCTCGGCGATACACTGGGCCACGTGATCCGCCAGCAGGCCGGCATTGCCATCTTCGATCTCGAAGAGCGCATCCGCGCCCTCAGTAAGACCCGGCGCATGGATCCGGGGCCGGAGGTGGCCGCCTATCTGACGGAGCTCGTAGACGAGATGGATCTTGCGCAGGCGGAGGCGGTCTCACGTGCCTTTACGACTTACTTCGAGCTGATTAATCTGGCCGAAGAAAACCACCGCGTGCGCGTGCTACGGGAGCGCGAACGCGAGGCGTACCCGCGCCCGCTGTCGGAGTCGGTGGCCAACGCCATCGCCACCCTGTGGGAGCAAAACGTGGACGACGCCACCCTGGCCGATCTGCTGAACCGGCTGCACGTGGAGCCGGTATTTACCGCCCACCCCACTGAAGCGAAGCGGCGGACGGTGCTCTCGATCTTGCGGCGCATCGCCGATATGCTCTACGAGCAGGAGGTGCGCGACCTGCTTCCGTCCGAGGAAGCGGAGCTGGAGGAGCGGCTCCTCGCCGAGGTAACCACCCTCTGGCTAACCGAGCGCAGCCGCACACGCAAACCGGAAGTCAAGGACGAGGTGCGCACCGGCCTCTACTTCTTCGATACGACGATCTGGGATGCGGTGCCCCAGCTATATGAAGAGATGGAGCGCGCGCTCGCCCGCTACTACCCGAACCTGGAGCCACCGCCCCGCTTTCTCACCTTTGGCTCCTGGATGGGCGGCGACCGGGATGGAAACCCAAATGTGACGACCGACGTAACGGCCGATACGTTGCGCATGCATCGGGGTCTTGCCGTCGAGCGCCATAAAGCGGTTGCCCAGCAGCTAGGTCGCTCCCTCAGCATCTCCAATCGCCTCGCCCCCGCCAGCGCGGAGCTCCGGGAGCAGATCGCCGAGCACGCGACCTCTGCACATCTTGAATTCCTGCTCGACCGCTACCCGCACGAACCGTACCGGCTGCGGACGGCGATGCTGGCGGAAGATCTTGATCAGACGTCGGCCGGGCAGATGCTGGCCCGCCTGCGTGGCGAGCCGGCAGGGCCACTGCCGCCGCTGCAGACTGCCCACGACCTCATCGAGCCACTGGAGACGATGTCCGAGAGCCTGCGCCAGAGCCAGGCAGTAGCCGTGCGCGAAGGGGGGCTGGAGCGCTTTCAGGTCCAGGCCCGTGTCTTCGGTCTGCACACCGCTCGCCTCGACCTGCGCCAGTATAGCGACTACCATACCGAGGTCCTGGCCGAGCTCTTCGGGAAGCTGGATCTCCACGACGATTATGAAGGATTGGCACCAGAGGCGCGGATCGAGCTGCTGACACAGCTTCTGGCCCGGCCGGCGCCCGATCTGGAAGGCCTCAATGCGCTTTCCCCCAAGGCGGAGAACGTGCTGAGCCTCTTTCGTCTACTGGCCCGCGCTGTCGAACTTTATGGCCCCCATATCCTTGGGCCTTACATCATTAGCATGACGCGTGATCCAGGCGATGTGCTGGCGGTATTGCTGTTTGCGGCGTGGACGGGGCTGAATTTGCAGGAAGAGAGCGACGTCGAGGGGCTCGCGATCGCGCCTCTTTTCGAAACGCGCGCCGACCTGGAGAACGCCACCGCCACCATGGAGATGCTCTTCGACCACCCCGCCTACAGCCGCCATCTTCAGCGGCTGGGCCGGCAGCAGACGATCATGATTGGCTACTCCGACAGCAATAAAGATGCCGGGTACCTTGCCGCCAACTGGGAACTGTTCCAGGCACAGGAGCGGCTTGCCGACGTCTGCGCCGCCCATGATGTGACGCTGACTCTCTTCCACGGCCGTGGCGGTACGATAGCCCGGGGCGGCGGCCCCAGCAACCGGGCGATCCTGGCGCAGCCGGCGGGTACCGTCGGCGGA
Source organism: Promineifilaceae bacterium (SeqCode) (assembly GCA_033722535.1). GTDB lineage: Bacteria > Chloroflexota > Anaerolineae > Promineifilales > Promineifilaceae > JAAYYY01. Next base: position 21,297 of record JAWVYW010000016.1, on the reverse strand, counting down.
CGGATTCGTATTACGGAACAGGGGGAGGTGATCAACGACCGCTATGGGCATCCGGCGATTGCCCGGCGCCACCTGGAGCAGCTGCTACACGCCGTTCTGGTAAGCAGCACACCTGGTTACGCGCGTGAAAACCGCCCGCGTCCGGCCTGGCGCGAGGCGATGGAGGAGCTGGCCCAGATCTCCTACCGCGCTTACCGCGAGTTTATCTATGAGACCCCGGCGCTGCTGGAGTACTGGCAGCAGGCGACGCCCCTGCGCGAGATCAGCCAGCTGCGCATCGGCTCCCGGCCGGCCCGCCGCCAGAGCCAGGATATCTTTGCCAGCTTGCGGGCCATCCCGTGGGGCTTTAGTTGGATGCAGAGTCGCCACGTGCTCCCTGGGTGGTACGGCGTCGGCGCGGCGCTGGAGGCGTATACCACCTCCGCCGAACGGCTGCGCCAGTTGCAGGAGATGTATCGCGAATGGCCCTTCTTCCGCGTCGTCCTCGACAATGCGCAGGTCTCCCTTGGGAAAGCGGACATGGGGATCGCCCGCCTCTATGCCGGCCTCGTCGAGGATGAAGCGGTGCGCGAAGAGATCTTCGGTCAAATCGCCTCTGCCTTTGAGCAGACGCGCCGCTGGATCCTCCAGATCACTGGGCAGCAGGAGATCCTCGACAACGAACCGACGCTCCAGCGCGCCATTCGTCGCCGCGATCCATACGTCGATCCGCTCAACTTTATTCAGGTGAGTCTGCTCCGCCGCCTGCGCGCGCTGGACGATCCCGAAGCACCGGAAGCGCAGCCGCTGTTGCAGACGATATTCCTCACAATTAACGGCGTCGCCGCCGGCCTCAAAAACACCGGCTGAGCGACGGCCCTACCGGGGGCAGCGCGAAGGGCATGGCGCGGGAAGGCGCCCGCTCAGGCCATGCACAAAGCGCGCTCCCTGGGAGCCCACTTTCCCCTTCCGGCCCCAGCACGGTAAAGATAATGGCCTCCGAACGGGTGAGCGCGTTGGCGGCGGTGACGGTCGCCGTCAGGACGTGCTGCCCCGGAGCGAGTGGGGGCGCGAGCGAGTGGGTGAGCACCAGATTGCGCTCGCCCGGCCCGCTCTCCACCTCCGCCACAATCTGTCCGTCGAGGAGCAGCGCTGCGCTGACGACACCGAGCGGATGGCCCGTAAAGACCAGCACCTCGGGTAGCGTGTCGGCGGTTACAATCGCCCCGGAGCGCGGGTGGGCGATCTCCACGAAGGGCGGTTCCTCGATTCCCGCTCCCGCTACGGTCGTGGCGCGCAGCGCGGACTCCGCCTCACGTGTGGATAGGGTGGCTTCTAGCGTGGCGATGGTAACTTCGCGTGCCGCCGCCTGCGCCTGAAAGACGGCGACGGCGTTGTCCAGATCTGCTGCTTCAACCGTCAGCTGTTCCACTTCCGTCTCCAGGGCCTGCTGGCTCTGGAAAAGGAAAAAGATCGTGCCGCCGGCGACGAGAAGGAGCATAATCAGCGTGAGGAGAATGGCAATAAAGGAGCTGTTCTTCATGAGAGCTTTTTAACGCGCCCGGTGAAAGACCGACGGCGCTCGCGATTTCGAGTATGCTACCTGAGGAAAAATTGCCGGGCAAACCGGCGGTCAGGCTGTGCCCTTTGTCAGTCTCTTTCCCGCCTCCCGCCCCGCATTTGAGGAGGTCACTACCATGAACAACCGGCAACATCGATCATTTCTTTACTTTGTACTCCCCCTGTTGCTCGCTACGTTGGCCTGCGCGCCGCTGGAAAGCCTGCGGCGCTTCGGAGACAGCGACGCAGGGCAACAGGCCGGGAATCTGGCGGCGACGGCTCGCAGCGTCGCGACTGAGCGCGGCGGGGATCTCGCCGCCACGGCCGCTGCGGTGGCTGTAGATCGCGGCGGCCAACTTGCCTCGACTGTGCAGGCTACAGAGTTCCAGGTAGACGTAACGGTTGATGCCACCGTGCTGCGCGAGAAGGTCGCTAGTGCCCAGCGCGACGCCAACGGCGTCGTGACAATCACGATCACAGACGACGAGCTGAACCAGGCAGTCCAGTTCCGGGAGGTAAGTGCCGGCGAGCAGGGCGCTATCGCCGGGCTGCGGAACGCGCATATCACCTTCACCGGGGGCAATGCCGTTCTGAGCGCCGAGGTTACCGAACCGGTGCAGGCGCCCCTGATCGCCAGCTTTAATCCGCTGATCGTCGAGGGGCTGCCCCGATTCGATCTGGTAAATGCCTCCGTAGGCGGTCTCTCCGTGCCCCCGGCGATGCTCAACTCTGTGGAGTTTCTTGTCAACCACAATCTCGGCCAGGCACTGAGCGTGGTGCCCCCGGGTTATGGCGTCCGCGAGATTAGCATCTCCGAAGGCGTCATGACAATCATCGCCGCGACGGGAGGATAAGAGAGCGAGCCTGATACTACGGAGCGGGCGCTAGCTGCGGAGCGAGAACGTTATCCCGCCACCGTCGAAGAAACTGTGGATAACCTTGTGGATAAACTGTTGGTTCCACACCAGATCTGTGGATAAATCGGCACGAAATGGGATAACTTGTGGAGGAACAGGATAGAGAAACGCCCCGCCTGAGAGATCAGGCGGGGCGTTTTTCTTATAGCTTTTATTGCCGCACGTGGCGACCTCAGGCCGAAGCCACCGCGTCTTTCGCAAGATCGACGATGGCGGCAAAGGCATTGGGATCGCGGACGGCGATGTCAGCCAGCACCTTCCGGTCCAGCTCCACGTCAGCCTGCTTCAGACCGTGGATGAAGGTGCTGTAGTTCATATCATGCTGGCGGCTCGCCGCATTGATGCGGGCAATCCACAGCCGGCGCATCTCCCGCCGGCGTGCACGCCGGTCGCGGTACGCATACCAGTAAGACTTCATCATCGCTTCATTTGAGCGACGGAAGAGACGGCCGCGGGTGCCCCACTGGCCCTTCACCATATTGATGATTTTCTTGTGTCGACGCCGCGTTACCGGCCCACCTTTAACACGCATTGTACTTTTCCTCGCACTTGATACCGGCCTGAGAGCCCGCCATAGTCACCGCGCTGCGCGGTACCGTGGGATCAGGCAGCGACAGTTAAAACTTCAGACAGGAAATCCCCGCACGGCCAGTCGATCGTCGCCGGAAGACTGCCGGCGGGGAATTCCCGATGGGCGCTGCCCACCGTTATCCGTACTTCTTCAGATAAGGCGCCAGGCGCTTGATGCGCCGCTTGTCGCCCGCATTGGTGACTTCGATCATCTTGCTGAACTGCCGCTTCACCCGGTCAGACTTCTTACGCCGAAGGTGGCTCTTGCCGCCCTTAGTCCGCAGAACCTTGCCGTTCTTGGTGATCTTAAAGCGCTTGGCAGCCGCTTTGTACGTCTTCAGTTTATACTTCTTCTGTTTTCTCTTTGTCGTACCCATTGTTATCCCTACCTCACACAGAAAAGCCCCTGACAGGGCTTTGCCAATCTTCATAATTCATTTGGAAGCGAGACTGCCAGTTCAGTCAGTCTCAGGCATCAACATCATGACCATCGTCCAGCCTTCCAGATTTGGTGTCTGCTCGACGGCCGAAACGTCTTTCAGGTCTTCGATAATCCCATCCATAATATCGCGACCGATCTCTGGATAGTGGATCTCGCGGCCCTTAAAGCGAACCACGACCTTAACTTTTTTGCCTTCTTCCAACCAGCCCCGTGCACGCCGGACATTGATATCCCGATGAAAATCGGCGGTCTTCGGACTCAGCTTGATCGTCTTGATCTCGACCTGCTTCTGATGTTTACGCGCCTCGCGTTCCTTCTTAGTCTGTTCGTACTGGAACTTCCCGTAATCCATGATCCGCACCACAGGCGGGCGAGCATGGGGCGCCACTTCTACCAGGTCAAGGCCGACGTTGGCGGCGGCATCTCGGGCTTCCTGAAGGGGAACAACGCCGTGGTTGTTTCCTTCCTCATCAATTAGTCGAACTTCGCGAGATCTAATCCTGTGATTAACGCGATAATCAGTTGCTATGGTTTACCTCGTCCTTGCACTAACAGTCCCCCCAACGGAGACTGCGACCAATGCCAAAATCCGACGAAAAGGCCGGAGCGAAGTGAATGATAACACAACGCTCCAGAGGCGTCAAACCTGCACACCTCTCCGGAGGCTGCACCCTGGAGTGGCTATACTGCCGCTCATGTTGAGCGCGCACGCTTACGACCGTATGCTCTTAGCGTCCAGCAGGTAGAGCGTCAGAGCACAATATTCGCGGCGATCAATAGGATGAACATGATCGCCGCGAGAATAAACATCCGTCGCAGATCCTGCAGCACGTAGGCGTATTCGTCGTGTAGCTGCTCTTCTATTTTTTGAGCCCGTGTGTTGCCGCCCGTGTGGTCTGCATCACGGCGGCGAACACGGCGTACTTTTTTAGCCATTCTCTTTCCTCACGGCATGGCGGTGGTTGCCAGGTCGGCAAAGACCACGATCCGCTTGTTGTCAATTCGATAGGGATAGCAGGAGATGAGGGTGACGCTGGCGTGTTCCGTCGGTTCCATCACCCACACCTCGGTTGGCTCGACGACGACGGTCTCCCGGATGATGTATGTGTACTGCTGGCGCTCAGTCGAGATGATAACCTCGTCGCCGCGCTCAAGCTGGTCCAGATAGCGGAATATTTCGCCATAAATGTCGTTGTGTGCGGCAAGGACCAGATTGCCGGTGCTTCCCGGGGGCGGTGAGCCAACATACTGCCCGACCCCTTTCTTGAGCTGTTCCCAACCCTGTCCCTGATAGATGGAGCTGTCGACGTCGATCGCCGGAATCTGCACGCGACGCGCCTGTTCCGGGCCCGGCGTAGGCAGCGGGGGGGCCTGATAGGCGTTGACGGCTGGCAGCAGGTGAGCCGGGATATAGCCGGCCTCACCCGACTCCGGCGCGCGCCCTTCCACCGGCGGTTTATGCCCGCCGGGCAGGACGACCACGTCGATAACCGGCGTCGCTGTCGGAGTCGGCAGCGCGAGGGCGGCCGCTTCCTCCCGCTGGATGACGGCGAGCTCCTGGTTTAGCTCCCTCTGTGTATCCCAGAGCCCGACGACGAGCCACAGAAAACTCAGGATGGCGCCGATCTCGACGAAGAGCAGCAGCTTGTTGGCTATCCAGCGCCACTGGATCCCACCGAGCAGGGGAATTTGGTGCCGCTGCTCGGGCGCCGCCGGGGGCGTCTCTTCAGCCGCCAGCGCGTGGGGTTGGAGGGGGCCAGTCGGGCGTGCGCGCGGTCGCTCCAGGGGCGGCGCGGCATCGGGCGCCGGCCGCCCGGCCACCTCCACCACGCGTCCTGCATCTTTGAGCCGTCGCAGCCGCTCGCGCCGTTGCGCGTGCTTCTTGCGGTACAGAACTGCTTGCAGTTCCGCTATCGACCGTTTGTCATCCCGCTTCCGGACACCCACTCGCTTCTCTCCACCTATAGCGACCCTGCCTCGTAGCGGCGTCAGCCGTCTCTACGTGCCCATCTGGCCCGTGATCCGCTGCGCGTGCCAGATCGTCAAAAAGTGCCGCGACTGCATTCGTCCATATCCTCACGGTGGCGGCATTATCACGCGCGGGCGAAGGACTGTCAAATGGCTGCCGAGCGGTATCTCCGGGCGCTCATCCTTGACAAACTAGGGCCCGGTAGCGAACACTATGTGAGCGGCGATCGGACCGCCGCGAAGTGACAGCTTCAAGCCGCTATGCAACCTTCTGGACCAAGGCACGTATTGGGTTATGAGTAGTCAGGAGAACCAGAGCGTGAACAACGAAGAAGAACTCTGGCTGCAACAGGCCAGAAAGGGCGATCGCGCTGCCTTCGGCCGGCTGGTCGAGGCGTACGAGCGCCCGGTCTACAATCTCGCATATCGTATGTTGAGCAACCGCGGCGAGGCGGAGGAAGCGGCCCAGGAAGCCTTTATTCGCGCCTGGACAAAGCTAGACAGCTACGACCCGACGCGCAAGTTCAGTACGTGGCTCCTTTCGATCACGTCCAATTACTGTATCGATCTGATCCGCAAGCGGCGCGCCCTGCTTTTATCGATCGACCACCCGCTTCCCCCGCACCCAGCGCTGATGTCCGATCGGGCAGATGGGCCGGAAGCGCAAGCCGTCGACCGGGAGCGTGAGGCGATGGTGCAGACGCTGCTGGAGACACTTCCGGAAGATTATCGCCAGGCGGTGGTGCTCTTCTACTGGTACGACATGTCTTACCAGGAGATAGCCGAGATGATGGATACAACAGTTAGCGCCATCAAGTCGCGCCTCTTCCGGGCCCGCCGCCAGATGGCACAGGCAGGCGCGGAGCAGGGGCTGGTTGCGGCGCTGCAACCGGAGCTGGTGTCGTGCGTATAGGTGGTAAAAGGACGACCGAACAAAAAGAAACGAGGAAGTCGAAAGAGAACGAGATGAGTGGAGGCGGTTTTGGAGACTGAAGAGATTTATGCCCTGATGATGGAGGCGCTCGACGGTGAGCTTTCAGAAGATGGCTTGGCCGAGCTGGAACTTCACCTGCGCGCGCGTCCCAACCTGGCCCGGGAGTGGCAGGCCCTGCAGGCAATCGACAGCCTGTTGAGCCACGCCCCTGTTCTCGCTCCGGCCGAAGGGTTTGCCCGCCGTACGGTGGCCCGCTTGCCGGCGACGCGCCAGCGGCTATGGCTCGGCGTAATCGCCTACCTGCTGTTGTTGGCCGGCGGCGTTGTTCCAGTGGCCGCACTCGCGTGGGCGGCGTTGAACCTTCTTCCCGCTTCGGTCTCTGTGCTGCTGCGTAGCCTGTGGCAGGCGGCGGTGGAGCTGGTCGACCTGGCGGCAACTGTTCTCGAGGCGCTGCTGAGTGGGGCGGGCGAACTGGTGGCACAACAGCCGGCGCTAGGGGGCTGGCTCCTCCTCATGGTTGCCGTCGTCGTTGCCTGGGTTGCCGTCTACCATCGGCTGGTTTTCCAGGCGGAGCGCGTCTGAGCCTCGATTCCGGAGGAGAGATAAGATGAAAAAACTATTGCTGCTGACGCTACTGCTGATAGTCCTGCTGCCGACGGGAGTCACCGTTGCCGACGATCATGACGACTACGTCGTGCGTGAGGGTGAAGCCACCCTGCGCGATCTGACGCTCTTCGAGGAGAATCTACTCGTCGAGAAAGGGGGCACTGTCAATGGCAATGTGACCATCTTTGAAGGGAATGCGGAGATTGCCGGCGTCGTCGCGGGCGACGTCGCCATCTTCGACGGCGATCTGACCCTGTCAGGCTCGATCAGCGGCGATCTGGTCGTCGTCGGCGGCGACGTGGAGATCGAAGAAGGCGCGCTGCTATATGGCGACTGCGCCGCTATCGGCGGTGATGTGGAAGACGCCAGCGCCAGCATCTCGTGTGTGGATGTAACAGCCGCGTTGCCCGCCTTTGTCGCTCCTATGCGCCCGCAGGAAGTGCAGCCGTCGCTCTCCGAGATGCCGCGTGTCGAGCGCCCGCCTCTATTCAGCACCACGATTGGGCGCCTCTTCGTTGAGCTCAGCGAAGCTGTGGGGCAGAGCCTGGTGCTCGGACTACTGGCGCTTGTGGTAACCGCCGTCTTCCCGCGCCATCTGGCACGGGTGAGCGAGACAATTCGCGAGAAGCCGGCAGCCAGCGGCGCCGTCGGGCTGCTGACGGCTGTGGCCGGCCCATCGCTCCTGGTCATTCTTTCGTTCCTGGTCCTCGTCACATGCGGTCTTTTCTTGCCGGCGTGGCTCTTGTTGGCGCTGATCTTCGTGGCCGCAGGGGTCATGGGCTGGATCGCGCTGGGGGATATCTTCGGCCGCTTCCTGGCCCGCCCACTGGGATTGCATGATCGCCGGCTGCCAGTCACAGCCGCGCTCGGCACCGCAATCTTGACCTTTGCCCTCGCTATTCTCGATCTGCTGCCCATCATGGTCGGCGACTGGTTCCTCTTTGCGCTGCTGGTGAGCGTGGGGCTGGGCGCCACGGCGCTAACCCGGTTCGGCACGAAGCCCTACCCCCCCGGGCAGATTCGCATCGGCAAGGTGCAGCCCCACCCGAAAGCACCCGCTAAGGGGTAGCACCGCTTTTTCTAGGCGTTCATGCAAAAAGAAAAGGCTCTGCCCGCCGGGCAGAGCCTCTTTAATTTCCAGGGGAGTAGCGGGAAAACTCAGGCCCAACCCTGGTTGCGCACAAAGTCGCTGACGACGGGAACTTCGACCCACTCGCCGTTGTAGGCCTTGATGCCCAGATAGACAGCGTAGATCCAGAAAATGATCCCGACGCAGAAGTAGCTTGTAATCACGAAGAGAATCCCCAGAATCAGGGAAACCCACGCGTTGTAGCGAATGAAAGGCCGCGCTTTCTTATCCTCTAGCAGCAACGCTATTACCGGCACGAGCGGCGTAAAAATGTAGCTCAGGAGCGCCCACAACTTATCGTCGTTGGTGATCTCCTCTTCCGGAGTCAGATTATCAATATCGATGTTTTCAGCCATCACATCCTCCTTGGGGGTTAAAGAAATGAGAAACGTCGTACTGCTCGTATCTTTAAAATTGTAAATCTGGAGTAGTGGTTCGTCAATAGCGATACCGATGCTGTTTGCCCGTCTCTTACGGGGCGTGCTAGAATGCGCCCATGTCCCGCATCGTCTTCATGGGTACGCCCGATTTCGCGCTACCTGTCCTCCAGGCTCTTCTCGAAACCCAGGAGTTAGTAGGCGTTGTGACACAGCCAGATCGTCCGGCCGGTCGCGGGCGCCAGCCACGTCCTTCTCCTGTCAAGGAGGCTGCGCTCGCCGCGGGCGTTCCCCTCTACCAGCCGCGCTCGCTCAAATCGCCAGAGGGCGGGGCGCCAATCCGCGCCTGGAAGCCAGAGGCAATTGTGGTCGCCGCTTACGGGCAGATCCTGCGCCCGCATCTGCTTGACCTCCCCCCTCTGGGCTCTATCAACGTCCACGCATCGCTGCTCCCTCGCTGGCGCGGCGCGTCGCCTATCCAGCACGCCATTCTCGCCGGAGACGAGGAGAGCGGTATTAGCCTGATGCAGATGGACGTCGGTCTGGACACCGGGCCGGTGTACGTTCGGCGGGCGCTCTCGCTCCGGCCCGACGAGACCGCAGCCACTCTCCATGATCGTTTGGCCGAGCTGGGCGGGCAGATGATCCGTGATCACCTGCCGGCGATCCTTTCCGGGGCGCTGACTCCTGTCCCTCAGGACGACACGCAGGCGACTTATGCTCCTATGATTAGCAAAGAAGATGGCCGTCTCAACTGGAGCGACGGCGCGGTACAGCTAGAGCGACAGATCCGGGCGATGACCCCCTGGCCGAGCGCATTCACGGCGTGGAATGGGCAGCGGCTTAAGATCTGGGAAGCGCGTCCGCACGCCGAACGGCATCTGCCGTCCGGAGAACCGGGACAGGTGACCGGGGACGCGGACGCTGTGGTGGTATGCACCGGCGAAGGTGCACTGGAGCTGCTTCAGGTTCAACCGGCGGGGAAGCAGACAATGGCCGCCGCCGACTTTATTCGTGGCCGGCCAGACTTTATTGGCAGCGTGCTTGGAGAGCAGCAGTGAGGATCCTCGTCTACGGTGCCGGCGCGGTGGGTAGCTATCTGGGGGGAATGCTCTCCCGGCAAGGTCAAGACGTGACGCTGCTGGTGCGCCAGGAAACGATCTCTCTCCTACAGGGGCGCCCTCTGACCATCCAGGGCGCCGGGAAAGATGTGGTCGTGCGCCCCGAGCTCAGCAGCTCACTGCGCCGCACGCTCGTCGAAGGTGCGCCATTCGATCTGCTCCTCCTCGGCATGAAGTCCTATGACGTGGCCAGGGCGCTCGATCCGCTGGTCGCCTTCTGCCCGCGGCCCTACCCGCTGCTGATGACGCTTCAGAACGGCATCGGCATCGAAGAGCTGGTGAGCGAGGCCTGGGGTGCGTCGAACGTCGTCGCCGGCTCGCTCACCACGCCCGTCAGTCGCGATATCGTCACGCAGATCCGGGTGGAGCGTACGGACCGGGGGCTGGGGCTGGCGCCAGTCACGCCGGGGCAGGAGATGGGCGAGCTGGTTGCCCTCTTCGCCAATGCGGGCATCGAGACGAAGGCGATCGACGATTATCGCGCGATGAAGTGGTCCAAGGCGCTGCTCAACATGGTCGGCAACGCCACCTCGGCGATCATCAACCGCCACCCGGAGACGATCTACCGGCACACGCCCACCTACAACCTCGAAATGGAGATGTTGCAGGAGGCGCTCGCCGTGATGGACGCGATGGCGCTGAAGGTGGTGAGCCTGCCGGGAGCCCCCGCACGCACGCTGGCCTTCGCCGTCCGCCACCTGCCCGATCTGCTCCTGCGCCCGGTGCTGACGCGGAAGGTGATTGCCGGCCGGGGCAATAAAATGCCCTCCTTCCACATCGACCTTGCAGCGGGAAAGCGGGAGAATGAGGTGCTGTATCACAATGGCGCCGTGGCCGCCGCCGGCCGGAAGCTGGGAATTCCGACGCCGGTCAATGCCGCGCTCACCGACATTTTGCTCAAGATGGCGCGGCGAGAGATCGACTGGAAGCGGTATGATGGCCATCCCGACCGTCTGGTCCGGGACGTGGCCAACTACCGGCATGAGCCGACCGAGGCGAGCGCCACATGAACCGACAGGAAAGCACACTTCGCCTGGAGGTCGTTCGCATCGGGCAGCTGATGTATGAAAAAGGCTTCATCTGCGCCAGCGATGGCAACATCTCTGTGCGCCTGGATACCAATCGCATCCTGACAACCCCGTCCGGGTTGCACAAGGGCTTTCTGGAGCCGGAGCATCTGGTGGTTGTCGACCTGCAGGGGCGTGTGCTGGAGGAAGGGCAGGGTGGTGCGGGACCATTGCAGCCGACCAGCGAGCTGCCGATGCATCTTGCCGTCTACCTGCGGCGCCCGGAGCTGCAGGCTGTCCTCCACGCCCATCCCCCGATCACCATTGCCCTTTCAATAGCCGAAGTACCCCTGACTACCTGCCTTCTACCGGAGGTTATCGTGACGCTGGGGCTGATTCCAGTCGCCGAATATGCTACGCCGTCGAGCGAGGAAAATGTGCGCGCGATTCAGGATCTGATCGTCCGCCACGATGCCCTCGTCCTCAAGCGGCACGGCGCGCTAACCGTCGGCGGAAGCCTGATGGAGGCCTTCATGCGCCTGGAGACGGTGGAACAGCAGTCCCGCATCACGTTGACGCTCGCCCAGCTGGGGGTGGAGCGATCCCTCGGTGGAGATGAGCTACGCAAGCTGCTGCGGCAGCGGGAGGCGATGGGTCTCGCCCGGCCGGGTGAGGAAGCGCTCTTCTGCGAATATTGCGATCTCTGCCCCGAGGATGAAGAGGATGCCTGAATGGCTCGAAAAGTTGCTCGACGCGATGGCTCGATCCGGCTGGCTCCTGTTACGTATGCTGGGGCAGGGGGTGCAGCAGCTGTATGACGATTGGATGGCAATTTCCCGCCGGGCGCGTATAGCCTATGCTGGCGCTCTGCTGCTGGGCTGGTTCGTCTCGCTGGCGGTGATGCTGGGGCTGGACGCGATCGGGCTGACGCTCGATGCAGCCGGATTGCAGACCATTGAGGAACGGTGGCTGCGTTCCGTCATCGACTGGAGTCCACTTGAAGTCGTCAACCTCATTCCGCTCGGTCTCTTCGGCAGCCCTTTCTTTGTCATCCCTGTAGTTCTGACTGCAGCGGCGCTCGCCGTTTACCTGCGCGCACCCATGCACGCCCTGTCGATCCTCGCTTCCTTTTTCATGGTGGAGCTGATCCTGATCGCCAGCTGGGAGTTGTGGAACCGTAGCCGCCCCGACTTTTTTTACGATGGTCTCTTTATCGAATCGTTCAACGCTTTTCCGTCAGGGCACGTGTTGCAGGTCATCCCGGTCTACGGCTTCCTGACCTACATCTGGATGACGCGCTCAAACAGCGTGCTAGAAAAGGGGCTGGCGGCGGTTGTTTTGACGGCGGTTATCGCCGTTACGATTCTGGAACGGCTGGCTCTAGGCCGCCACTGGCCCAGCGACGTCGTGGGCGCACTGATCGTCGGCTTTCTATGGCTGGCGGTGGTGATCCTGGCACAGCGACGGGGGGAAGCGGTGGCTGCAAATGTCACCCACTGAGCGCGCCTCGCCTCCTTTGCCCGCTAACCGAAGAGGTCGGCATTGATGTCGTCTACGCTGATGTCGTCGATGCTGTCGATTACCGGTAGGCCGTCGTGCTGCGGCTGCTTCTTGCGCCCGCGCATCTCGTCGTAGAAGGCCTGGTCATAGCGTCGCGAGCGAATAGGGATCGGCATTTTGACGCCCCAACCCAGAAGTAGTACCTCTTCCTTTTCCTGCAGCCGCGCAAGCATGCCCCGTAGCTGCTCCCGGCCGGCAAGGCCGGTGAGGACGGCGCGGATGTCATCTTCGTCTCCCAGCCAGCCGGTGATGCGCGTTCCGAGCTGGGACATCACCTCGTCGTCGACGCCCGAGGGGCGCTGATCGACCACGAGAAGCGTAACGTTGTACTTGCGCAGCTCGCGGGCGATGATCCCGAAGGCGGTCTGGCTGGAGAGGTGAGGGCTGAGCAGTTTGTGCGCCTCTTCGATGGCAATGACCAGCGGACGCGGCTGGCTGCCAGTGCCCGATTTGTGCTCCTCCGTCTTCTTGACCCAATGTTCGCGCACGCGACGCGTGAGAATGTTGGAGACGAGGAGGTAGTCGAGATCGCTGTCGTGCTCGCCAAAGCTGAGGATGACGTGCCGCCCGTGCTCGAGCTTGTCGACGATGGCCGTCACGGCATCGCTCGCCGGATTCTCGACGACATAGGGCTTGTCATAGATCCGCGCCAGCCGGCGGTGGAGTGCTTCCGCCGCCTTTTCGTGCACGTTGTTCTGGCGCGCCCAGAAGGCGACGGAGTTCTCCGCGGGTTGCGTTTTCCCCGTCTCTGGATCGGTATCGACGGCACCCGGCTCCAGGCGCATGAATTCAAAGAACCAGTCCTCGCCGAAGTCGCGCACGAGGGCGTTGAGGGTGATTTCGGCAGTGTCGGTCAGGTTCAGCGACCCGGCAAGGAGACGTATGTCCTGCGTGCGGAAGTCGGAGAGGCCAAGCTCCAGGGTGAAGTCGGGCGTACGGCCGCGGACGATGGCCCCTTTGCCCAGCGCTGCTACCTGGACCTTCGGTCCGAAGAGGCTCTGCAGGCCCAGCACCTTGACGTTGTTATCCGAGTCGCGGTCGTCGTAGGCATACTCGTTGTGCATGTCGAAGACCAGCGCGCCGGCCGCGTCGTCGCGCATCAGACCGGCGAGCACCATACGTGTGAGGAAGCTCTTCCCGGTGCCGGTGGCGCCAAAGATGCCGCTGGAGCGCTTGACCAGCCGGCCCAGGTCCAGGCGGACCGGGTGGCCCTGCTCAATGGTATGGCCGATGATAAAGTCGCCCGTGAAGATCTCGGCCACGTCCCCCGCGCTTGCCATGCGCATCGGCACGTGGTGTGCGGGCACCGTCTTTACCGGCTGCGGGCCGATCTGCCCCCGCTCGTTCTCTTTCTGCCACGCCATGTAGCCGGCGGGGTCCTGATCGGGATCAGGACCGCGGTCCATCATCAGGGTGGGGTAGACGTTGAGGGTCGTGTATAGCGTCTTGCCCAACAGCATCTGGCCGATGGCCGGCTGCAGGCGCGTCATCTGTTCGTCGGCAAAGCGGGGATCGGTTGCCCCGAGCTGTAGGTCGGTCACCAGCCCGTAAAAGCGCCAGCGCCCGCTGTCGCAAACGACGAAGCTTCCCTCCTGCACCTGGTCGGCCCGCACCGTCAGCCGCACATGAAAGCCCTCTTTCAGACCGCCGCCGATGATGTAGCCTACGTTTTCTTGCATAATATTCCCCTCAAATTTTTCTAAACCGTCAGGCCTACCGCACCGGTTCCAGCTCGGCTATAAACGGCAGCGTGGGCAGGGCATCGCTGATCGCCTCAAGCGTGGGCACGAGGAGTTCGTAGTCGCTGCGCAGGAGCTCGATCAGTTCCTGGATCGTCGCCAGCGCCCAGGCGGCATCCTGACCGCGCTGTTCGTAGGTGTGGCGGATATGGGCCACCAGAAGTTGATCGACCGGCACCTGCGAGCCGGCCGCGCGCAGGATGAGGCGCAGGTAGCCGGGGTCGGCCGTGAACGCCGTGATCTCATCCTGATCGACACACAACATAACCGGATCGAGGTTAAGCGGCGGCCGCGGCGGCAGGCCGTGACGGAGCGCACCGTTGAGCCGGTAGCCCACCGTCAGCGCACTCATCTCAATCGGGATCAGCCGGTTGTTGCGCTGATCCTCGATCACCGACTGGCGTGGGTTCTCGGCAAGGATCAGGCGGCGCACCAGCGGGTCGTCGTCGATGTGCATGTCAAAGATCAGCCCATAGATCGCTTCGCGTGCGTCGACCGGCTGCGCCTTGACGAGGCAGCCGAAGCTGGGCTCCGAAAGCTGGTTTACGCGGCTGCCGACCGCAAAGCCGATCGTGCTGGCGCGGAGCACACGTCCGATCTCGTTCCCGACGTCGTCGATCTCTTGTAGCGTCTGGCCGTTGTCTGGGAATGCCATTATCCAGCCTCCTCTTGAGTAGACGCCGGCCTCAGCGCCGGCGCAGTCCATCGTGGCGCGTGCGTCCGGCGCGGGCTACCTGTTTGCCACTCTCTTTGGCCGTCACTGCGGCGCCAAGGCCGTACTTCTCCATCGCGTTGCCGATCATGACATCCAGATTTTCGCGGTCGCGTCCACTGATCACGGCAAGCTCGTCGGCCCTCGTCAGGACGTAGGGGTAATCGCCCATGATCTGGCACTGGTTGTAGATCAGGCCGTGGACCATCTCCAGTTGTGCCGGATCCTCGGCCACACAGTAGGGAATGTCGACGCGGGCGATCTGCCGACCGGAGCGGCCGGGGTTGAGGTAAAAGAAGCACACCTCGTTGCGCGGGTCACGGCTGCGGAAATCGTTGTTGTGCTGCGAGACGTCCACGAAGACCTTGCTCCGGTGGCCGGGCTCGACCAGCAGCCGGCGGAAAAGGGCGGCGTCGGTGAGGCCTGGCTCCCGGCCTCCTTGCTCCAGCTGCGTCTTGTCAAAGGCGGGCCGGAGGATGTCGAGCGTCCGCAACATGGTGAGGACGGAGCGCTTCGCCGGTCGCACAATATAGCCGGCAAGCAAAATGCCCCCATCACAGGCACGGGACATCGCCTGCTGCCAGCTCAGCAACACACGCTGCCCCTCCTCGGCGCCGGAAGAGCCGACAGGCCAGTAGAGAAGGCGCTGATCGAGCAGCGCGAGGACGGGGCAGCTTTCGTCGAGATAGTCATAGGCCACCTCGACCAGCGTCTCGATCTCCGCCTTGTCGCGCCGCAGGTTGATAATTGCGCCTTTATCGACGAAGGTATCCTCGTCAGGATGATCCCCGTTCGGATAGTCGAGCGTAGGGTAAGTCGTCTGGAACGGCGCCTGGCCACGCCCGTGATAGTAGACGATCACGCCGACGTTGATCACCGAATAGAGATAAGCGCCGTGGCGGTTGGGGAGAATCTGTGAGCCATCGCCGGCGACGAGTGTCGCTTCCGCTGGAGGATGGGGGGGCGGTACGACCGCGTCCAGCGGCTCGCGATCGTCCAGCGGGCGCGCCGCGCGGTACCACTTCATGTCCAGCTCTCTCATCGCCCGGCCTAGAGCTTCCTCTAGCGTATCCCAGGCGGTGCGGTGGGCCCGCAGACGGCGCATGAGCTCCTCGAGTACCGCGTTCGTCGCCTCGCGCCGGCGGTAGGCACCCTGAGCCATCGTCTCTATCTCATTGGTGAGCTTTTCCAGTTCCAGCGTCATCGTCACCCTCCATCGCGCCGGTCGCGGTCGCACTGTGGCAGCCAAAGAATAGCGTGCCGACAGTGTAGCACAAATGAGCTAAGAATAAAAATTCTGGTCTGGGTTGAGTCTCGTGAGCGGGGGAGAATAGCGTTGGTAGGCTACGATTCGACGCTGCGGCTACCTATAGAAGTCGGGCGCGACAAACGGCGCCAGAGCATAGGCGACGGCCAGAGAGAACGCCTGAGCGCGCGGTACGAGCCCCCCGGTCAGGGCGCCAATGGCGCCGCCGCGATGGTTGCTCTTTGTCTCGCCGAGCAGGGCGTCCATCACCGGCCCTAGCTCCTCGCCGGCCCGGACGCGCGCGGCGATGGCAGGCGGTAGCGAAAGGCGACCGGTGCTCCCGATCCCCTCCCGGCCGGCAGCATCCACAATGACGACCCACCCCAGGAGCATCATGCCGCTCGGCGCCTCACTGACCCCGCCTTCCAGGCCAACACCTAGATCGGCCGCCGAAGCCTGCAGCGCGCCCAGCGCACGGTTGCGCGCCCCTGCCAGACAGGCCGCATCGCTAAGGGGCATCGCCGCCACCCCGGAAGGGACGGCGACGCCCGTTACCGTTGCATCGGGCCACGCACGCTGCACCATGACCCGCACAGCGTGGAGTTTAGCGGGGTTCCTGGAACCAACGGCAATCTTCATGGCGGGGGAGAGAGAGAGGCGGGGCAGGTGGAGGGCGGGCTAACGCGTAGGTGCACTGCGGGCGGTGGCTCCTCAGCCGATGTCGATCTTTGTGATCTCTTCAAAGTCGAGAGACTCTTCCGTCCCTACGACCGTTTCCAGCGCCAGCGCCGCCACCTGAAAGAAGGCCTGTAGATCGTCCATTCGCTCCAGGTAGAACGCGGCCAGCTCCTTCTCTTCGGGGGTCAGCTCCGTTTCGGCCGATTTTAGACTTTCGACGCTGTCGTCCAGGACTTCGAGTGCCACCTGGACCTCGCGCCGTTCGCGGCCGTTGAGCACGTTGCGAATCACCTGCCACAGATCCGGTTCGGCTTCGTAGTACTTTTTACGCTCGCCGCGCATCCAAACTTCCTGGGCCATCCCCCACCGCTCGAGGGCACGCATGTTCATACTGACCGAGCCCTTGCTGATCTGCAGACTTTCGGCGAGATCGTCCAGAGAAAGCGGCTCGGGGCTCAGGAGAAGCGTTCCGTAAAGCCGACCCATCACTTCGCCGAAGCCAAAAAAACGGGCGAGACGCCCCAGACCAGCCACTGTGCTGTCGTTGACAGTGACTAAACTTTCGTGCATGGCATACCTTACATTCAGAATGTTTTGAACGTAGTGTAGCAAAATTACGGGGCTGGGGCAAGATAATCACGGGCGATGCGGGCGTGGTCGAGCGGTCCGTGGCCCTGCCCAATTGCCCACTCTGCGCTACCGGCGAGCGCTTCGCGTGTGATCCGGCGTGCTTTCTGAACGGCCTCGAGCATGCGGTCGCCGCGGGCAAGGAAGGCGCTGATAGCGGCGGAGAGGGTGTCGCCGCTGCCATGGGTGTTGGCGCTGTCGATGGAGGATTGACGCAGTAGTGTAATGGCGCGCCCGTCGAAGAAGACGTCAATTACATCACTCCCTTCCCGGCCTCCTTTAACAAGCACAGAACGGGCGCCGCCAGCGTGCAGGCGGCGTGCGGCTGTTGCCATGTCGTCCACGCTCTCGACGCTCAGCCGATCTGAGTCCTCATCTGCAAGCAACAGCGCTACCTCACGCCGGTTCGGCGTGATCAAATCAGAGAGGGGAAGCAGGTGGCGCCGGTAAGCCGCGGTCACGGCGGCGGGAAACATCGCCTCGCCGCGATGGTTGACCAGCACCGGATCGACGACGGTGGGCATCCCGGTGCCGCCCCCAGCTCGCGCACTGGCAATCTCGCCCGCCACCGCTTCGACGATGGCCGCCTCTCCCAGGAAACCGGTCTTTATCGCCGCCGCTCCGTAGTCAGCCAGCACGACCTGCACCTGGCGCGCCACAAAGGGCGCCGGCAGAAAGAGAGCTTCGGCTACTTCGACGCTGTTCTGCGCAGTTACCACAGTCAGGGCGCTCATCCCGTAGACACCCAGCGCGCACCACGTTTTCAGATCGGCCTGGATGCCAGCTGCGCCGCCGCTGTCCGATCCGCCGATCGCCAGCAGGGGGAGCGGTTCGCCTCGTCCTGTCATCATCGCCTTTCTAGAGCAAAAGAGCCACCGCCCGCGCGGTGACTCTTGGAAGTTTCGCCAGCAAAATTCTCAGTCCATATTATCGACGATCGCCTGGGCGTACTCCGACGTGCTCAGCTTGGTCGCGCCCTCCATCTGGCGGTGCAGGTCGTAGGTAACGGTCTTGTCCTGGATCGTCTTCGTCATTGCATCGACGATGAGATCGGCGGCTTCGTCCCAGCCCATGTACTCGAGCATCATCACGCCGCTGAGAATGAGGCTACTAGGATTGACCTTGTCCTGACCGGCATACTTGGGCGCTGTTCCGTGGGTCGCTTCAAAGAGCGCCACACCATCGCCGATGTTGCCGCCCGGCGCCATTCCCAGGCCGCCGACCTGGGCGGCGGCGGCATCGCTCATGTAGTCGCCGTTCAGGTTAAGGGTGGCGATGACGTCATACTGGCCTGTGCGCGTCAGAAGCTGCTGGAGCATGTTGTCCGCAATGCGATCCTTGACGACAATCTTGCCCTCTGGTCGCTCGCCGCCATATCTGTCCCACAACTCATCCTCGGTGATCGTCTGCTCTGCAAACTCCTCTGCCGCCAGCTCATAGCCCCAATCCTTAAAGGCGCCTTCGGTGAACTTCATGATGTTGCCCTTGTGGACCAGGGTCACGCTTTCCCGCTTGCGATCCATGGCATAGCGAATCGCCTGGCGCACCAGTCGCTTGGTGCCCGCTTCGGTCACCGGCTTGATGCCAATAGCGGCGTTGGGGCTGACATCCTTGCCCAGCTGCTGGTTCATGAACTGGACGATCTCCCGCGCTCCTTCCGATCCGGCGGGCCACTCGACGCCCGAGTAAACGTCTTCTGTGTTCTCACGAAAGATGACCATGTTCATCTCTTCCGGTTCGCGCATGGGGCTCGGTGTGCCCGGAATGTAGCGTACAGGACGGACACAGGCATAGAGGTCGAGGACCTGGCGCAGGGTGACGTTGAGGCTGCGGAAACCGCCGCCGACCGGCGTCGTCAGCGGCCCCTTGATGCCCACCAGATATTCGCGCATGGCGTCGAACGTCTCCTGTGGCATGTAATCACCGTCGTAGAGAGCCGCCGCTTTTTCGCCGGCGTAGATCTCCATCCACGCAATTTCGCGCTTTCCACCATAGGCCTTCTCTACGGCGGCATTCCACACGTGCAAGGAAGCCGGCGTAATGTCGACGCCAATACCGTCACCCTCGATAAAGGCAACGATGGGGTTATCCGGTACGTATAACGTGCCGTTCTCATATCTAATCTTTTCGCCATCAGGTACGTTGATGTTCCTGTATGTCATAAACTTCTGTCTCCTATCGGTAAGGACTTTGTCTCGAAATGCTACGCTCGGGTATGTGCGCTGGCACTGCGCTCCCCACTACGAATATTATAGAAAGAGCCCGTGGAAGATGCCACTGTACTCGACGTTACAGCCATCTTTCCGACCTTTAAAGAATTCTCACGGACAGGTGCGGGCAGGCTATGATTGGCTACAATATCGGTGGACACTACGGGGATCTCGAAGAATGATGGTCGGCCGGCTTTATCTGCTTTTGCTATCGTTGTTGCTTCTCGGCGCCTGCCAACGGGCGACCGAGCCGGTTTCCGTTGCCACCGTCCCGCCGGCCGGGGAGCCGGTGACGCCGACGCTCCAGGCGCAGCCGCCGGCAACGACGACTGCCGCACTCGCGC
This sequence comes from Promineifilaceae bacterium (SeqCode), assembly GCA_033722535.1. Taxonomy (GTDB): domain Bacteria; phylum Chloroflexota; class Anaerolineae; order Promineifilales; family Promineifilaceae; genus JAAYYY01. Next base: position 1,571 of record JAWVYW010000016.1, on the reverse strand, counting down.
CCACGGCGACCCCGACTGCGGTGCCACCCACAGCAACCGCCGTGCCCACGGTGACGCAAACCGCCACCGCCACGCTAGGCGCCAGCGCCACCTCTGCTGACCTCTCGCTTACCGCCGAAGATTTCTTTATCTACCCTGTCCCCGCCGTTTACAGCGGCGATCTTGTTACGTTCCGTGTCACAGCGCATGTGCCGGAAGCAGTCGACCCGTCAGATGTGGTGTTTGAGATCCAGGTTGGCGATCAGATGACGCTGCCGGGGACCCTTAGCTGGCGTACCCTCGCCGGCGAACCAGTCGGGGAGCTGGAGTGGGTGTGGGATACGACCGGGGTGAGTGGTCACTTCCCGGTTACGGTGACGCTCGATCCAGATGACCAGATACAGGCGGGAGACGAGAACCCAGACAACAATGCCGTCAGCCTGACCATGACCGTCTTCTCTGCCAGCCTCCGGCCGGCAGCGGAGATCGGCACAGAGTGGGTGATGGCCGATACCGGATGTTGCCGGATCTACGTTGCCGAGGGGACGGCCGCACACCGCGATCTGGAGCTCCTGAAGGAGCAGGTAGAGAGCGGTGTGCGCGAGGCGGCAGAGAAGCTGGGCGAGCCGCCTGGTCCGCGAATCGACTTCTACTTTATCGATCGCGTGATCGGGCAGGGCGGCTATGCGGGCTCGAGTATCGTCGTTTCCTATCTCGACCGCAATTACGCCGGGGGAGGGCTGCGTGAAGTGGTGGTCCACGAAGCGGTACACAAGCTGGATCGACAGTTCGCGCCGGAGCGGATCGACTTTCTCGCCGAGGGGCTGGCGGTATGGGTCACCGGAGGCCACTATAAACAGGAAGCGATAGACCAGCGTGTGGTGGCGCTGCGCGAAGAAGGACTGTTCATTCCGCTGCGCCAACTGGTTAATGACTTCTATCTCCACCAGCATGAGATCGGCTATCTGCAGGCCGCGGGATTTATCAACTACCTGGTTAACGTCTACGGTTGGGAGCGGGTGCGCCCCTTCTACGCGGCAGTGGAACGCAGCGGGGTGGTACCGCCGGCGCAGGAGCTGGACCGGGAGCTTCAGGAACACTTCGATCGCTCGCTAGCCGAGATGGAAGGGGATTGGATGCGCTATCTGGACGCCATCCCGACCGATCCCGTAGTGCTGAACGATCTGCTGACGACACTCCGTTACTACGACACGATGCGCAGCTACCAGCTGCAGTACGATCTGACCGCACACTTCCTCAACGCCTGGCTGCCCTATCCGGAGGAGATGGTCGAGCGCGGGGTTACGGCCGATCTGCGGCGCCATCCGGAAGAGCCGATTAACGTCACGATTGAAGTGATGCTGGAAAGCGTGGATCGGGCGCTTAGGGCCGGCGAGTACGCACAGGCCAACATCATCCTCGATAGCGTCGAGCGCGTCCTCGATGGCGGTGGCCAGTTCGCCGATCCCCTCGCGGTCACCTATTACCAGATCGTCACGAAGTTGACAAAGATCGGGTATGAAGTCCACGACGTCGACCTCCAGGGCACCCGCGCCGTCGTCCAGACCACCGAAGGAACGCGACTCCGCCTG
>JAWVYW010000015.1:0-38132 GCA_033722535.1 Promineifilaceae bacterium (SeqCode) | reverse complement strand
TGACAACGACTTTGTAGTGGGGCTGGTTGGGCCGGCTCTGCACCCGCTCTCGATCATCGTTCAGCGGATGCGCAAGACGAAACAGACCTCCCTTCACCTGGAGCACCTCGGCCCTTTCTTCATCGGGAAGGCGACCTGGCAGGCGCCGGTAGGCGGCGACCGAGAGTAGAGGAACGATAGATAGATGACAGATAATCAGGAAAATCAGGAGCCCACGTCTCGCTTTTTGCGCGCCTGCCATCGTCTGCCGGTGGACGCCACACCGATCTGGCTGATGCGGCAGGCCGGGCGTTACATGTCCGAGTACCGGGAGCTGCGCGCGCGGCATAGCCTCCTGGAGGTCATCGGCACGCCTGAGCTGGCCGCAGAGGTAACGCTGCAGCCGATTGAAGCATTTGACATTGACGCCGCCATCATCTTTGCCGACATCCTCCCGCCCCTGATCGGAATGGGACTGGAGCTGGAATTTGTGAAAGGAGAAGGGCCGGTCATCCATAACCCGATCTCCCGCACCTACGACATCGATCGACTTGCCGCACCGCCGGCGACCGAGACAATGCTCGCCAACACACTCGAGGCGATCCGCCTGGTCACCGGCGAGCTGGCGCCGCGCAACATTCCGCTGGTCGGCTTTGCCGGAGCGCCGTTTACGCTTGCCAGCTATGCTATCGAGGGCGGCAGTTCGCGAAGCTACGAGCGGACGAAAGCGCTGATGTATGGCGAACCGGCGGCGTGGAAGCGACTCATGGAAAAGCTGACGACGGTTCAGGCCGATTACCTGCTGCGCCAGGCAGAGGCGGGAGCCGGCGCCCTCCAGCTCTTCGACTCCTGGGCCGGGTTGGCGCTGGGCAAGGAAGATTACATACGGTTCGTCCAGCCCTTCAACAGTGCCCTTTTCGCGGCGCTGGAAGAGGCAAACGTACCGGTCATCAACTTCAGCACCGGGACGGCGGCGTACATACAAACGGTCGCCGACTGCGGCGGCGACGTGATCAGCGTCGACTGGCGGATGCCGCTCGACTGGTTCTGGGAGCAGATCGGCGCCGAACGGGCAATCCAGGGCAACCTCGATCCGATGGCCCTGCTCGCTCCCTGGCGCGAGCTGCGCTACAAGACGGAGCGCGTGTTGGAACAGGCGGCCGGCCGGCCGGGCCACATCTTCAATCTGGGCCACGGCATTCACAAGACCACGCCGACAGAGAACGTCCGCCGCCTCGTCGACTACGTCCACGAACAGACGCAGGCCTGAGGCGCAGCAACCGGCAACCTGCCATTGACCAAAGCGAACGACTCCCATCCTTTACAAGCGAGGAACCGATGACTGAAGAAGCACCCGTCCCCTATCCAATTGGCGTCCTCATCATGGCCTATGGGGGCCCGGCTTCTCTGGAAGAGATCCCGGGTTATCTGGCCGACATTCGCCATGGTCGGGTTACAACGCCGGGCGTGCTCGAAGAAATCACCCACAACTACCGCCAGATCGGCGGCAAGTCGCCCCTACTCGACATTACCCGCCGGCAGGTAGAGGCAATCGAGAGCCACCTTGACGACCGCTTTCGCTGTTACCTGGGTATGCGCCACTGGGCCCCCTGGATCGAGGAAACCGTCGGCACGATGGTCGACGACGGTATCACGCACGCTGTCAGCGTAGTCCTGGCCCCCCACTACAGCAAGATGAGCGTCGCCAAGTACCAGCAAAAGATCGCCGATGGGCTCGCAATGTACCACGGCGACATATCGTTCGAACACATCTCCAGCTACCACGACGCGCCCGGCTATCTCGAAGCGCTGGCCGCCCGGGTCCAACAGGGCCTGGAAGAGTGGCCTGAAAGCGAGCGTGCCGACGTGCAAGTCGTCTTCAGCGCCCACAGCCTCCCCACGCGCATCATGAAGATGGGCGATCCGTACGATAGCCAGCTTCGCGAGACGGCGCGGCTGGTGGCGGAGCGGGCCGGCCTCGACGAAGAACAGTGGAGCTGGAGCTACCAGTCGGCCGGGCGCAGCCCTGAACCGTGGCTCGGCCCGCAACTGGAGGAGCACATTCCAGAATTGGCTGCACAGGGGGTGCGCAAGGTGATCAGCGTCCCGGTCGGCTTCGTATCTGATCACGTCGAGATTCTTTACGACATCGACATCGAGGCGCGCAAGGTGGCCGAGCAACATGAGGTGCGGCTGGAACGCCCCCCCGCGCTGAACACCGATCCCCGCTTCACGGCGCAACTAGCGTCGCTGATAGAAGAGCGGGCCCGCGAGGCAGGCTGGATAGACTAAGTAAAGTCAGTGGCTGCCGCTCCACTGTCACAGTGCGCAGGCGGCAGCCGATCAGAGAGTGCTCAAACTATGCGAGACATAAGCAACTCTATCAGACTCTATAAAGAGGCGCGGGAGGTGATGCCCGGCGGCGTCAGCTCGCCCGTACGCGCTTTTAAGGCGGTGGGAGGGCAGCCGCTGTTCATCGAACATGCCAGCGGGCCCTACATCTATGACGCCGATGGCAACCGCTACGTCGACTACGTCCTCTCCTGGGGACCGCTGGTGCTAGGCCACGCCCATCCCCTGGTCGTCGAGGCGCTCAGCAAGGCAGCCGCACGCGGCACCAGCTTCGGCGCTCCGAGCGCACTGGAGATTACACTTGCCCAACTGGTAGGCGAGTTCATGCCCAATCTGGAGATGGTGCGCTTCGTGAACTCGGGCACAGAAGCGACAATGAGCGCCCTACGCCTGGCACGCGCCGCCACCGGGCGCGAGAAGATCGTTAAGTTCCAGGGTAATTACCACGGTCACGCCGACATGCTGCTCGTCCAGGCCGGCTCCGGCGTCGCCACCCTGGGCCTGCCGGACTCGCCGGGCGTTCCCCGGGCGGTCACCGGCGATACGCTTGTCGCACCGTACAACGATCTGGAGACTGTGGAGGCGCTCTTCGAACAGTTCGCAGGCGAGATCGCCGCGGTAATCGTCGAGCCCATCGCGGGTAACATGGGCCTCGTCCCCCCTGCCCAAGGGTTCCTGGAAGGGCTGCGCCAAGCCACCAAAGAGAACGGCGCGCTCCTGATCTTCGACGAAGTAATGACCGGCTTCCGGGTCCACCCCGGAGGCGCGCAGACGCTCTACGATGTACAGCCGGATCTGACGGCGCTGGGGAAAGTGATCGGCGGCGGCCTGCCCGTCGGCGCCTACGCTGGACCGCGGGCGATCATGGAGATGATCGCTCCTGTGGGCCCGATGTACCAGGCGGGCACCCTTTCGGGCAACCCCCTGGCAATGACTGCAGGGATCGAAACACTACGCGCCCTCAAAGCGCCAGGCGCGTGGGAGCAGATGGACGGGGCCGGGCAGCAATTGGTGGACGGCCTGCGCGCCGCGGCAGGTGCAGCCGGTATCCCTGTTCAGGTGAACCGGGTGGGAACGATGTTCGGCCTCTTCTTCAATGAGCAGCCGGTCGCCGACTGGCAGAGCGCGAGCCGCTCAGACACCGAGCGCTTTGCAGCTTACTTCCAGGGAATGCTTGAGAATGGAATCTACGTCGCTCCGTCCCAGTTTGAAGTGGGCTTTCTTTCCACCGCCCACGGCGAAGAGGAGATAGCGGCGACGATTGAGGCTGCAGAGCGCGTGTTTCAGACGCTCGGAGACTAAACGCGCCGCTTTCGTAGCGCTTAAAGGTCGGCAGCTGAGAGCAGCAAGAGGAGCGCCTGCCCCATTCCTCGGGGAAGCGGACCTAACTCCATGTACTCATCCGGGCGGTGGCTGTTACCCGAGCGTGTGAGGCCGATGCAAACAGCCGGAAGGTTGCGGTGGAGCGGCACGTTGGCGTCGGTGCTGCCCATCGTAAACTCGACCTCCTCCTCCCCCATGGCTTTGAGCGCATTCACCGCCTCGCTCACCAGCGGGTGGTCGCGCGCGATCTCGCCCGGCGGGCGATCGCCGATGACCTCCATCGTCACGTGCACATCCTCCTGCGCGTCTAGCTCCGCCACCAGCGCCTCGACCTGACTGATCACCTCTGCCAGCGCTGCGGGATCTTCGGAACGCAGATCGAGCTGCATCTCGGCATTCCGGGCAATGGCATTGATCGCCGTTCCGCCACTGATGACGCCCACGTTGTAGGTCGTCTTGGGATCGGCCGGTACGTCCAGGCTGTCGAGGGCCGCAATCAGGCGCCCCAGAACGTGGGTAGCACTGGGCGTGCCGAAAGCGCCCCAGGAGTGCCCACCCGGCGTCTGTGCCCGAATCCGGTAGCGACGCACACCAATGGCCTGATGACAAATGTAACCAAACAGCCCCCCCTCAAGGACAATATAAGCATCTGCATCGCCTAGGCGGTCCACGACCGCGCGCATGCCGCGCAGATCGCCCAATCCTTCCTCGCCGACGTTGGCCACGAACCAGATATCCCGCTCTGGCTGTAAATCCTGAGCGTGGAGCGTTTCGACAAGCGTTAGCAGGGCAGCCACGCCCAGGGAGTTATCGGCAATCCCCGGGCCATAAACCTTGTCCCCGTTGTGACGCACGGTCAGGTCGGTCTCGGCGCCGAAGACAGTATCGCTGTGGGCAGAGACGACGATCGGCTGCAGGCGCTCGGCGCCGCCCCGGCCCGGAAAGCGCCCGTAGACGTTGTGCAGCGCATCCTGCTGCACGTCCTTCAATTCCAGACGGTCAAATTCCGCCCGGATAAAACCCGCTCGCGCTTCTTCAAAAAAGGTGGGCGCGGGAATTTGTTGTACGGCGACGGTGCGCGCTACGATTTCGTCGACGTGCGCCTCAAAGTGATCGAGGGCCGCACGGACCACTGGCATCTTGGCAAGGTCGTTTACGGTGTTCTGAGGAGGGCTCATAAAAGGGACTGGAGTTCGATTCTGGCGCCGTTAGTGACGGTACACGTTGACCAGCAACAGGCCCACGATACTGAGAAACAGGCCGATGTGCAGGAGTAGATTGCTGCCCGCGATCCACACGTCCGGACCGGGATAGAATTGGAGCAGGAGGTTGATCAGGATGAAGCCGACGCCGACGAGGGGTAGAATACCCGGCCGGCGGACCATAAAGTCGTTGACCCGTTCAACGAGTTCATTAATCTGCTGATCCATCGGCAACACCCTCTTCCTGACGCATGTAGGGAGCGAAGTACGGCAACAGGCGCTCCGGCAGACGACCATAGACGCTTGTGCCCTTTGCTTCGTGGCTCTCCTCTTCAATCTGACCGCGTTCGTAGAAGAGCGAGAGCAGGTCGCCCCGGTTGTAAGGCAGGAAAACGCGCACCTCGCGCAGGTAACGCTCCATGACTGCCTCAATCGCCAGGAGTAGTGTCTCCAGATTGTAACCGGTGCGCGCCGAGATCGATACTGCCGTGGCACTGGCGCCTTCGATGTTGAGAGCAATGGCTGGATCGGCAAGACAGTCGACCTTATTTAGCGCCATCACCGTCGGCAGATGGTCCACTTCCAGCTCGGCCAACGTGTCTTCGACCGCTTCGATCTGCTCGGCTGCGTGAGGGTGCGTGGCGTCCACGATGTGGAGGACGATGTCGGCGTCCGCTATCTCCTCCAGGGTCGCCCGAAAAGCGGCGACGATCTGCGTCGGCAGCTTTTGAATGAAGCCTACCGTGTCGGAGAAAAGCGCCTCGCGCCCTGAAGGCATCTTAACGCGCCGGGTGGTGGGATCGAGCGTCGCAAAGAGCATGTCGGCGGACCAGACGTCAGAGCCGCTGAGCCGGTTGAGCAGCGTCGACTTACCGGCGTTGGTATAGCCGACGATGGCGATGACCGGCAGCGCCGTCTGCTGTCGTTTATCGCGCTGCTGCTCGCGGCGCACGCGTACCTTGTCCAGCTCCGTTTTGATTGCCGCGATGCGACGGCCGATTTCACGGCGGTCGATCTCGATCTGCGTCTCACCTGGTCCGCGGAGGCCAACGCCGCCCCCCACACCTCCGGCGCGTCCGCCCGCCTGTCGCGCCAGGTGGGTCCACATCCGCGTCAGTCGCGGCAACCGGTATTCCAGCTGCGCCAGCTCTACCTGCAGCTGCCCTTCCGCTGTCTGCGCGTGCTGGGCAAAGATATCCAGAATGAGCGCAGTACGGTCGATGACCTTTACCTTTTCGCCAAAGGCTTTCTCCAGCTCGCGCTGGTGGCGCGGCGACAGTTCGTCGTCGAATAGCGCCACGTCCGCATCAAGCTCATTCATTATATCGCGCACCTCTTCGACCTTGCCGGAACCGATGTAGGTCGCGGGGTCGGGCTGCTCAAAGCGCTGCCAGGTGCGCCCGACGACCTCCAGCCCAGCGGTGTCGGCCAGGCGCTCGAGCTCCTCGAGACTCTCTTCGACGGACAGCAGGGGGCGGCCCCACTTCAATTCAGCGCCGACGAGGAACGCGCGCTCCTCCGGCCTTTGTGTCAGGTATAAATCGTTGTCGCTAATAGGTACCTCCGTCCATAAAAGGCCAGTAAATTGTCGTCCTGGAACGGCGAAGGATAGATTCGCCTACTCCAGTTCATCCTCAAGCCACACTTCTATTACACGCCCGGCGCGCAAAAGGCTCTCCGGGCTCGCCTTGTCGGCCGTGTCCTCTACAGTATGCCAGTAGGGATAGTCAAAATCAATGATGTCCACAGCCGGAATGCCCAGATTGGCAAAGGGAACGTGGTCATCGATTACTGTATATTTTACTTCTGGAATGTAGCTATCGCCATAGCCCAGATCGGCTGCAATTCGCCACAGCTGCTCACGCAACACCGGATCGGAGTTGCCCTCATAGTAGAGCTGCTGATCGGCGTCACCGACGAGGTCGACCAGCACCATCGCTTCGGGGGTAATCGTCAGCTGTTCGGCCATGAAGCTAGAACCGACTATCCAGGGCCAACCCGGCATCCCGCCGCTTCCCTGATCTTCCATGTCGAAGAAAGCAAGCCAGATCTCATTCGGCACCGCGTCCAGATCCAACACACGCGCCAGCTCCAGCAAGACGGCCACGCCACTGGCGCCGTCTACCGCGCCTGGCACCGGCTGCTGAGCCAATGCGCCAGGGGACTCGTCCGCCACCCGCCGGGTGTCGTAATGAGCGCCCACGATAATGACCGTGCCGGCGCCGGCGTTGGCCCGCCCGATAATGTTGCGCCCCCCGACGCCGCGGTAGGACAGTGGCTGCTCCTCGACCTCCCAGCCAAGATCACCTAACTCGGCGATAATGTAGTCGCCAACCGCCTCGTGACCGGGGCTGCCGGGATAGCGGGGGCCGAATGCCATCTGTTCGAGGAGAAAGGTATAGGCGTGCTCCCCATCGAACGACCTGCCCGCCCCTGCTCCCGCCTCGACAACCGGGGTCGCCGTCACACAGATCGTGCCACAGCCTCCGGGACAATCGCCGGGGCAACGCAGAACTTCGCCCAGCATGCACGCCGGCCGCGTGCACATCTGCACCGGTTCCGGCGAAGCAGTGGCAGGCGGCGGAACCGACGGGGGATAGCCTGCATCCCCCGGCTCAAGTGGTAGCGGTAGCGGGGCCGCGCCCGCCTCTGTTGGTGGAGTCCGGGGAGTCGGCGCAAGCGCCTCCCGCGTCTGGTCGGGGGATGCCGGCGCTGTGGCTGTTCGACCGCAGCCTGCTAAAAGCAGCAGTGTGCACATCATCAGAAGTACAGAGCCACGCAGTCGCAGCCATCCGAATGCAGCTTCGCCGTTACGCAGCCGCGCCCCGGGCGAGGTAGGTTGCCGCGAATTCAAAGGCAGAGTCACGCTGGTTCCCTCGACACTCCCCTCACGCCTGTGTCGGCAGCACCACCTCCGCCTCGGCCGCTTCCCGATCGAATTCGATCTCATACTCCCGCGCAAAGCGGCGCAGCGCCGTCAGCGCCCGCCTCGTGTAATACTCGTACCGTTCCTTCTTTCCCATGCGGTGCTCAGGCATCGGCACGATACCGAAGTTGGCCTTCATCGGTTGGAAGTTGCGGGGATCGGCGTGGGTCACGTAATGGGCGAGTGCGCCCAGCATTGTCGTCGGCGGCAGAATGATAGGATGCTCGCCGTTGAGGAAGCGCGCAGCGTTCAGGCCGGCGAGGAGTCCGCTGCCGGCGTTGCCGACGTATCCTTCTACGCCCACGATCTGCCCGGCAAAGAAGAGATCGGCGCGGTTGCGGTACTGCATCGTCGGGTGCAGTAGAGCCGGTGCGTTGATGTAGGTATTGCGGTGCATCATCCCATAGCGCATGAACTCAGCCTCTTCCAGCCCGGGAATCATGCGCAGTACGCGCCGCTGCTCGCCCCAGCGCAAATTAGTTTGGAATCCGACGAGATTATAGAGGGTACCCGCGAGATTATCCTGGCGGAGCTGGACGACGGCATAGGGGCGCCGACCGGTGTGCGGGTTCTCCAACCCCACAGGGCGCATGGGGCCAAAACGGAGCGCGTCGGCGCCGCGGCGGGCAATAATCTCCACCGGCAGACAACCCTCAAAGAACTCCGCATCCTCGCGCTCGAACTCCCGCAGCTCGATCTGCTCCGCCTCGACCAGCGCCTCATAGAACGCCTCATACTCTTCGCGATCCATGGGGCAATTGATGTAGTCCCCGGCCTCTTCCTGCCCCTTATCATAGCGCGAGGCACGGAAGGCGCGCTCCATATCAATCGTCTCATGATTTACGATCGGCGACAGGGCGTCATAAAAGTAGAGGTACTTCTCACCAGTCAGACGCCCGATATCCTCCGCCAGAGGATCGGAGGTGAGCGGCCCACTGGCGATGATTGTCGGGCCGTCGGGGATTTCTGTGACCTCTTCCCGGATCAGCTCTATGTTGGGATGCTTCTCGATCCGCTCGCTGACGCAGCGGGCAAAGAGGTCGCGGTCGACGGCCAGCGAAGAGCCGGCGGGAACGGCCGCTTCGATCGCGCAAGCGAGGATCATGCTGCCCAGGCCGCGCATCTCGGCCTTCAGCAGACCGGGCGCTTTTGTGGGAATCATTGAGCCAAGGCTATTGCTGCAGACCAGCTCGGCCAATCTATCGGTCGTATGCGCCGGCGTCTTGCGCACGGGGCGCATCTCATAGAGCCTGACGCGAATATTCTGCTCTGCAGCCTGCCACGCCGCTTCCGTGCCGGCAAGGCCACCGCCCACTACAATCAATTCCTTATCTCTCATCGTAGCGTGATTCTAGCATGACCGTATAAGTGAAACCTAAACAGCCTGCTTGCCCAAGGAGGAGCTACACTACCTGCCCATTACCGCCGGGCGGCGCATCATGTTCCTCTTCATCTCCGTCTGCCAGATCCCGCTCCAGCCGCTTCATGATGCTGCGCGCGTCGCGGTCGCCCGGGTTGGTCTCCACGGCCCGCCGAAACCAGCGAATCGCCTCTTCCTTCTCCTGCCGGTCGCGATAGATGAGGCCGATGTTATAGGCAACGCTGGGCGCATCTGGATTCACCTCCAGCGCCTCCTGAAACGCTTCGATAGCGCGCATCTGGTGCTCTTCGGTCGCCAGAATGGGATTCCCTAGATAGGCCGCGCCGAGGTTCGTGAGGACCATAGCATTTTCCGGATACTCTTTGCGAAGCCGTTCCAGGATCGGAACCGCCTTACTAAATTTCTTGTCGAGAATGAAGGCACCGCTGAGATTGAGCGCTGCATCGAGGCTCTCCGGGTTGAGGGCATACGCTTCCCGCAGGTACGGAAGGGCGTCGCTCGCCTTCCCCTGCTTCAGCAGGCTGGTCCCGGCACGAAGCAGGTGAATGAAGCGCTCGTCCGTTTCCGGTCTTCCGCCATAATCGCCATCAGCGCCGCGCCCCTGCTCTTCCCGATCGTGCTGCTCCTGGTCGTCATTCATCTCTCTGTTCCCTCCTCAGGGGTAAAATCAGTAGGGTCATCATCCCAAAGCCGCCCGCCAGCAAGAGCAACCAGGCGCTGTTCTGCTGCCAGAAACGAGCGAGGGGTGAAAGCGGTTGTTCTCGTTCCAGCCAGCGCGCGTTCAGCTCCTCAAGAGAAAGATCCAGAACCCGCTCTACCGCGGAATGACAATCTGCACCGTCGGCAAAGGCGCGGATCATCTCACTCAGCACCTGGTTCCCGTACTCCGCCTGCAAATAACGCACCAGGCTCACGCTCTGTGCATAAGCCAGACGGACGTGTGCTTCTTCGCCGGGAAACGTCTCACACAGTTCGGCAAAGGGAATGGTCTCGCCGGCAAGAATTGCCTCGTCGACCAGCAGAGGATAGTTCGGATCGGGCGCCATCTCAAAGAGCGTCGCCAACCCTTCGTCAAACCAACGCGCCACGTTATCGTAGCCGGCCCCGGTCGCCTCGAAGAGGAGCTGGTGGACCATCTCGTGGGGAATGCTGCGACCGAGGTCGAAGGCTGCCGTGCGCGGGTTGACCGCTGTCACGAGCATCACCCCCAGCTCCGGCTCGGCATGCGCGCCGACCCAATCGCGACCGGTCAGGCGCAGCGCCGAGCGTAGATCCGCCGTACTCGGATAGACATAAATCTGATAGGGATCCACATCGCCGGTCGGAATCACAGCCTCCAGCCGGGGACGCGCACGCGCGACGGTGTCCAGTGCCACCTGCCCAAGTTGCGCGTCAGGACCGGTCCAGTAGACGGTGGCCTCCTCGCCGCGCAGTTGGCGCCACTGAAAGCGGTCGTCGAAGTAATCGAGCTGCTCTTGCGGCACCTGATAGGTTTCACCGCCCGCTTCGACCTGCCACCAATAAGTGATGGTGGTAAAAGGTGCCAGGTGAACCTGGGTCAGCAGGACCTCGTGCGTCAGCTCCAATTCACGTTGCGGTTCGATCTCCAGATCGACAACGTAGGTATTTTCCAGCTGCGGTGTATTGAAAAAGAGAGTCACCGCCTCGACCGGCTCCTCGCTCTGGGCCCGCAGCCCGAAGACGATCACCTGCCCAAAGCTGTATGCAGCATCCGTTTGCGTCTGTAGCGCCGGATCGCCCTGGCCCTGCGTCGACCGCGGAGCAAGGAGCGCCAGCACAAGGGTCAGCAAAAGGGTAGAGGCGACTTTCCACATACGTAAAGTTATAGCCCAAAGAGGTTGATAAAGAAAGAGAGGGTGAGGGGGCTGAGGAGCGTGGACAGTACGACAATGCCGGTTACCTGAACCGGCTGGACGTCAAATTCCGTCGCGATGACGGTCGTGATGACCGCCGTGGGCATACTTGCTTCGACGATAGCCGTCGCCCGACTGAGCCCCTGGAGGCCAAGCAGAGCAGCCAATGCAAAGGCCACCACCGGCCCTACCAGGAGCCGCAAAACTGTGGCTGGAACCGCAGGCCGCAGCCCAGCGCCCGGCGAGAAGGCCGCCAGATTCATCCCCAGCACAACCAGCATCAGGGGAATGGCGCCCGCCGCTGCCACCTCTAATCCGCGCATCAAGGGGCCTGGCAGCGACCAGTCGCTCGAGTAGAAGATGATCGCCAAAATGACCGCGTAGATGGCAGGTACACGCGTAAGGCGACGTAGCGACTCGCGCCAGCTCTTCTCGCCCATGGAAGCGAGAAAGACCCCTACGGTGTAAACGAGGCTCGTGCTGACCGAATAGTAGACGATAGCCCGAGCCAGCCCCACCTCCCCATAGCGGAGCTGGTTCAGTGTGAGCCCGAAGTTCCCGCCGTTCACGAACATCACTGTCAGCAACAGCACGATGATCTCGGCGCGCGGAAGCTGTAACAGGCGCCCCGTGAGGAGAGCCAGGAGCCCCATGGCGAAGATAAAAAGGACGGTAAACACAGCCAGCCGACCCAATTCAGATAGCGCCAGTTCGCTGTTTACAAGGGAGACGAAGACGAGGGCCGGGCTAAAGCCGTTAAAGACGACACTCGCCAGCGAGCGCCGATCCAACTTCTGGGTCCGCTGGAGCCAGAAGCCGAGGGCAGCGACGAGAAATATGGGAAGGATATTTTGAAGGAGGACGTCGGCGATGCCGGCCACGAGGAGGGAGGGAGCGTTCGCGGGGTGGGGAAGCAGAAGCGACTATGTCGCCTCGTCATCGTCCCAGTCGAAGAGGCTCAGATCAAGCTCACCGCCCAGCCACTCGATCTCCTCGATGGCCTCCTCAGCTGCGGTGGCGAGGTACTCGAAGTCGGGGTCGGCCGCGATCCGCCGCAAAATTTCGTACGCCTCTTCGCTGCCGATCTGTCCCAGAGACGTAACGGCAGCCAGTTGCACTTCCAGATCGTCGTCGGCGACGAGCTCCGCCAGCCGATGTACGAAGTCGCTCTGGCCGATGCTGCCGGCAGCACGCGCAGCTTCGATGCGCATCTCCATCTGCGGGCTCATCATCTCGTCCAGTACTATCGGCGCCCAACGTGGATCGGCGCTTCGCCCCATGGCGAAGACGGCGCTCGCCCGCATCGCCTCTCCGCCGTGTCGATAAGCGCTGTCGATCAACTCGGGCACGCGGGGATGGGCGGCGCCGCTCAACGACTCCAGAACTGCCCGCCGCACGGCGTCCGCAACCTCTTCCTTATCTATCTGCGCCAGCAGTGCCTCCACGATCCGCTCGGCCACGCGCTTGTTGATCTGCCCCCACTCGCCCATGAGGACGAAGTGCCCGAGCGTCGCCGCGGCCGAGGCACGCACGCGCTCGTCGGGGTCCTTCTGCATCCGTTCGAGGATCGGAGAGACGACCGCTGTATTTGTCGTGTCCCACAGTCCATCGAGCGCAGCCAGGCGCACGGCAGGAGAAGCATCCTCCAGCAACTGGCGGAAAACAGGGCTGAAGTCGACGACGAAATTCTCTTCGCTGATATCCGCCAGGTGGCGGGCAATTACCCTTCGTCGCTCATCCGACTGTTCGGGCCAGCGCGCGGCAAAGTGATCAATTTCGCCGGGTGTCATATCAGAAAGCCGGTATAGCAGAGAAAGGGAAACGCGCTCCTCGTCAAAGAGGCGCTCGAGGGCTGCGGGAAAAGAGAGCTGGTCGTCCATAAAATTTAGCGTGTGCGGGCCTGTTCGAGGAGGAGACAGGACGGAGGCACGTTATTGGATAATCGGGTTCGTAATATCCTGAATAATCAGCAGGAACATCAGGCCCAGCAGGAAAAGCATGCCAACCATGTGGACCAGGCCTTCACGCTCCGGTTCGATGCGCCGACCACGAACAGCTTCGATCAGGACAAAGAGAATTCTCCCGCCGTCGAGGGCGGGGATAGGCAGGAGGTTCGTAAAGCCAAGCGCCACGCTGATAAAGGCGGTGAGTCGCAGCAACTGGAACCAATCGCCAGTGATGAACGAGTACTCGGCCGCCTGCCCGAGGATCTGACCAATGCCGACGGCGCTCACCGGGCGTGCCTCTTCGGCCGTGATTTCACCCTGGAGCAACATAAATGGGGCGCGGATGGTGAGGCTGATAATCTCCCAGATCGACTCCAGCGAAGCAGGGATCGCCTCCAGCGGACCGAGCGCCCAGCGCCGGCTCTGCTCCTGCGCAATACGGACGCCGATCGGCCCCTCAACCTGAGGGTCAAACTCCCCCGGCTGCCGGGGCACCAGAGAGAGCGTCAACAGTTCGCCGTCGCGCTCGACCACGACCTCAACCGGTTCCCCAGCCTGCTCCGTGACCTGATCGACAAGGACCCCATAATTATTGACCGGTACCTCATTTACTTCGACCACCACATCTCCGGCGAGGAAACCAGCCTCTTCTGCGGGCGAACCAGGTGCAGTTTCGGCAATGACCGTTGCCGAGGGACCGATCATAAATGCAAACCAGAAGATAATCAGGGCCAGGAGGAGGTTGAAGAAGGCTCCCGCCACAAGGGTAACAAAGCGCGCTGTCTTAGATGCGCCCGCAAGGCCACCGGGCACGGTAGGATCATCTTCGCCCGCAGGGCGCACGAAGCCACCCAGCGGAATCCAGTTCAAAGAGTAAACCGTTCCCCCTCGCTCGAAGAGTTTGACGGCGCGCGGGGGGAAGCCCAATCCAAACTCCTCCACCCGGATCTTAAAGGCTCGTGCGGCAAAGAAGTGCCCCAACTCATGAACAAAGATGATGGGCGTCAGAATGAGGGCGAAGGCGCCCACCGACCATAACAGTGACATAAATCCAAATCCTGGGAGCGATTATTTGGACTGATTATCGCACCGCCTACACCGGGTAGCAACCCCCCCTCCCCCCTTTTTACAACATTCTAACTTCGTCCCCCGACCCCCTGTTGCGTGCTCCAGTAGCTCGCTATAATGGCGCTATGCTCCTCCTTCCAGAGGCCTCTTCTATCGGCGTCATCGCCGACACCCACGGGCTGATGCGTCCCGCTGCGCTCGCGGCGCTTGAAGGCAGCGATCTCATCATCCATGCCGGGGACGTGGGCAAGCGGGAGATCCTCGACTCGCTGGCTTGGATCGCCCCCGTAGTCGTCGTCCGGGGCAACGTGGACCGCGCCCGCTGGGCGGAAGCGCTCCCGGAGCGGGCGGTCGTCGTCGCGAGCGGCCGGCAGATCCTGGTGCTTCATGATCGCCAGGCGCTAAAAGACAAACCGGAGCGCGGTGACTATGACGCCGTCGTCGCAGGGCACTCGCACCGCCCGCATGTGGAGAGAGAGAACGGCGTTCTGTTTTTCAACCCCGGCAGCGCCGGCCCGCGCCGGTTTACGCTCCCCGTCTGCGTCGGACGGCTGCGCGTTACACCGGACCAGCTGGAGGCGGAAGTTATCGAGCTGCCCGGGTAAGGCCATAGCCGACGAGGGCGGTGACCATCCCCGACAGCAGCGCCGTCACACTCACCAACACGCCGAAGTCGAACCAGAACTTTTCCGGGAAGAGGCGGATGAGGCTGTCGGTGTAGGCAAATGTCCAGGTGCCCGGCGGGAAAAGCAGCTCGTGAAACTGGACAAAAAAGATACTCCACCCGAGGACGATAAAGAGACCGAGGCCCAGCAGGACGGCGGTCGTGGCGACGCCGCCGTAAAAGATCGCCTGGTAAGCGATCGTACGCGTCTCTTCCCGCAGCAGGAGCACGCCGAGCCCGACCAGAACGATGGCCCCCGCGAGCCAGTTCAGGCGTGCAATCGTATCGGTAAGCCGCTTGACGTCGATCATATGGCTGATCTCATCTGGATTATAGAGTGACTCGTTGCGACCAGGCAGCTCCTGCTCCTCGAGCAGAAAAATCACCTCTTCGGCTGGTTCCGGGCGCTGAAGGTAATCGACCGCAACCTGCGCCAGCGCCAGCCGTTCGGCCTGGGTGAAGGGAGTGAGACCCAGTCGCTGCCGTTGGATCTCGCTGGCAAAGGTGAGGTCGGCGGGGAAGCTCTCCTTGCCATACTCGTATTGCAAAAATAGCTCAGCGCTGTTGATAAAGAGGCGAATGGTCGAAAAGCCGAGAAAGAAGGGGATGGCCAGCACGACTAACCACTTAACCATCATCGTCCCGCTACTGTTCATCCTGTTCATCTCCTGTTGCTATCTGCGTCCCTCATCTAGCCCGGGCAGCGCAGCCGGCCCTTCTCGCAGCAGGTACCGCAGGACTAGCGAATCGACCATCGTCTCCAAAGGCGCGCGCTCATCGGTGAAGACGACATCGCCCGGCACTGCCGGCTTCTGGTTCTCGGCGGCAACCTGCAGCGCCTGACGCAACAGCGGATCGGCGGTCGCAGGCAGCTGTTCCAGATTCTGGGGCAGGTTCTGCGGGCTGGACGGCAGCACCGTCGCCACGAGGATGGTATTGAGGGCGCCGGGCACGTCTACGGCGTGCACCGAAGGGTAGACCGTCAGCAGCGTCGCCGTCAGCGCCTGAACCAACCGGCGGTCGCCGGGCGCCCGCCCGACGTTGACCGCCACAACGCCGTCCTCGTCAAGACGCGCGTGGACCTCTGCAAAAAATTCATGTGTCGTCAGGTGCCACGGTATGTACGGCACCTTGTAGGCGTCGATAGTAATCAGATCATAGCTATCGCGCGGCAGCCGGTTAAGTTGATAGCGACCGTCGCCGACGATCACATTGATGTTGGGCTCCTCAAGGGCAAAAAAGTCGCGACCGACCTCAACAATTACCGGATCGAGCTCGATTCCGTCCACGACTACGGGGCCGAAGATGCGCGTGAACTGCTTGGGGATCGTCCCGGCAGCCAGACCAACGACCGCCATGCGCTCGACCGGCGTCGCTACTTCCGCCGCGCCGGCATTAAAGTAGGGCGCGGCGAGCATGATACTCCAAACGGAAATGCGGGGCACCCGTCCCTCGTCACAGTAGTAGGAGTGGAACGCCTGCCCTTCGTTGAGCAACAGGTAGTTGCAGTCGCCCTGACGGATGACCTGAATGTAGTTATAGGCCGACTCCGTTTCGTAAATCTGGCCAGGAAAGCTCTTGATCGGCCCCCTTCCCCAGAGCACGATAAAGGGCGCGAGGAACAATGGCAGGAGCAGCGCGAGGCGCGACGCTCGCCCGCCGACCCGCAGCAGCCCCACCAGCCCCACCAGCATGATCAGCCCACCGAAGAGGATCGCTGCAATGCGCGATCCGGCCTCCGGAATAACTATTAGCACCGGAAGATAGGTGCCGAGGAGGCTGCCCCATGTAGAAAGCGCGTAGATGAGCCCGCTGATGCGACCCGCCTCGCGTACGTCACGCACGCCCAGGCGAATGGCAAATGGGGAGATACAACCAAGGAGGGTGATTGGCGCGGCAAGGGCAAAGACGACACCAAGCAGCGATCCTACGATAGCGCCGACGTTCAAAACCGCAAGCGCTTCGGCCGCCGTCGTCAGCAGGGCACTCGTCAGGAGCAGGAAGAAGACACCGTTGAAACCGGCAAGGGTGACCAGTGCGTAAAAGAGGCGCGGCGATGGATAGCGGTCGGCCAGCCAGCCGCCGAGAAAGTAGCCGACGGTGAGGAAGAACAGAACCAGCCCAATCACATTGGCCCAGACGATGTTCGAGGTGCCGTAGACCGTCTGCAACATACGGCTGGCGGTAAATTCGATCGCCAGAGTGCCGGTGCCGCCGACGAAGACGGTGAAGTAGAGATAGTTGCGGTTAATTGTGCTCTTTCCCTTTGACCATCATGTGCGGGCGCTATTCGAGGACAAAGCGCTGTCGCATCTCCTCCGCCGACAGGCGGCTTGTATTCTTGAAGATCATGACCAGCGGTTGATCATAGACGGTGAAGCTCTCGTCGGCAAAGCCAAGCGAAATCCGCGCTTGCTGGTCCAGATAGGCGGCGACAGCGTCAGGCGGCGTCACGCCGGCCCGCGCAAAACGTTGGGGCCAGAGGGCCACGCCGGCAATTTCCGGACTTCGCCCAGCTACGTAGACGGTTTCGTATCCCAGAGCGCCCGCGAACAGGAGCGCATGATACTGGCTCGAAAGCGGGTAGTGATCCGCGAGGCGGGCGACAACGCCATAGTTGCGGTTTGAGGAGATTGCCACATAATCGGCCGCCGCCAACAGAGCCAGATTCTCCTCCAACTTTGCCAGATCGTCCTCCGCGCCGCTCCCTGTGAGCCAGGCCAACTCGTCGCTCTCGAACTCATTGTGGCGGCGGAACTCGCCGTCCACTTCGAGGCTGCTGGGTAGCGGATCATCCCACTTCTCGGAAAGAATGAGGGCGCCCGACTCGACATTCTCGTAAATCCAGTGCGAAGCCCCCATCCAAGGATGCACTGTCGTATAAAGATTCACGAAGGCAAGCGCGTAGAGCGCAGTCCCGACGAGGACGACTGCAGCAAGGATACGCCGCAGGCGCACCCACGGCAGCGCGAGCAGAAAGGCGGCGGCATAGATCATCAGAAACGGCGTCAGCGGCTGCATGTAGCGCATGAACTTCACCACGAAGCCGCCGGTGATCAGAAAGTAGGGAACGGTCCAGGCCAGCACAATCCAGCCGAGCGGCGCGCCCGCCAGCCATCCTCCCTGACCGCTCGCGGTAACCGGCGCTATTCCGGGGCGGTTCGGGCGCCAACGTAACGCAGCCCGCGCGCCGACCCAGATGGCCCAGGCAAAGCCGCCGAAGGCGGTCACTCCGAGGAGCGGGCCCATACCCCACCGGATCTGCATCAGCACCGGGTACAGATAAGGGACAGTCTCGAGGTACTGACGCGTGAACGGAAAAGCGGCGCCACCCTGCACCATGGCGCTCTGACGCGCGATGTTGTCGAGGAAACAGCTGCGCCAGTCGAGCGCAGGTAGAGAAAGGGGTCCCAGCGGGCGGGCCGGCGTCACGACAGAGCAGTTCCAGGCAAGCAGTGCGAAGGGGTTGGTCACTGCAAAGGCAATCAACGCGGCGGCGCCGCTGAGGACCAGGCGCTGCCAGTACACTGCCTCGCGCCAGTGCCAGCGGTAGAGGAGGGCGACGCCGAGCGGCAGAAAAAGAAGGACGGCCGAAAATTTAGAACCCACCGCCAGACCGATCGCAGCGCCGGCGAGGAGAAAGAGCGCCATCCCCGCCCGGTCCGCCTGCTCCCGTCCCGCCGCCAGAACCACAAATAACAGCGCGAGGACGGTAAAGAGGGTGAGATAGGGGTCGACGGCGAAGAAGTGGGCGAGCTGAATGTGCATGACGTTGAGGGCCAGCAGAGCCGCTGCCAGCAGCCCCACGACGATGCCGTACAGCCGGCGCCCCAGGAAGAAAACGGCAGCGACTGTCATCACGTCCACCAGCGCCGTCGTCACCCGCACGACCGCCGTCAGATGACGAAACTCGGTGTGTCCGGCGGCGTTGAGGATATCCTGCGTGAACAACCACCCCTCGGGAAACCAGCCGCGCAGCAGCGGCGCGACTCCTTCTGCGAAACGCGTCGCCGCGACGCCTAAATACAGCGGGAGATGCCCGTAGGCAAAGTAGCGTGGCTGGTCGGCGGGGACGACGATACCGGGGCTCTCGGCACCGGGAGGCCAGTAGTAAGGGTTAAACGAACTTTCGGCGGGAATTAAGGCTGTCGCCAGGCTGCGGGGAAACTCGACGGTTGTGGCAACCCAGGTGATGAAGCGTTCGTCCGGATGATAATGATGGTAGCCATCCCAGTCCACGCCTGTCAGGCGGAGGGCAGCCGCCACCAGCAGAACGAGCGCCAGCAGTAGCCACTCCCAGCGTCGCCAGAAAGCGCCCGGCGCCCCACCCCCGTCGTGCATAGGCTCTGCGTTCAAGCGAACAAAAAAGGCCGGTCAGTAAATGGCCGGCCTTCCTCAGTCAATTGTTGCGGGGAAGGGCTACTCCTCTTCCTCGAATTCCTCTTCTTCTTCTTCCTCATCACCGCGGCCAATAACCTCAACTTCGTCGGCGCCCGGAGCAAAGAGCAGATCTTCCTCTTCCTCTTCCTCCTCTTCCTCACGATAGTAGTCGAAGCTAGTAATCGCCGTTTCCGGCTCCATCATGAAGGTGACGCCCTTCGGTGGTGTGATGTCGCTCAGATAGATAATTTCATCGGGGCTGGCGACGCCGCTGATGTCCACCTCGATTTCCGAGACAAGATCGCCCGGAAGGCACTCGACTGGTACCGAGTGCAGAATTTGCGTCACCTGACCCAGCGTTTGCAGCTCGGAGTCGGGTGTGCCAACAGTGATGAGCGCCACGTCCGCCGTGATCGTCTCGCGCATATTCACTTCGTAAAAGTCGACGTGAATGAGATCGCCGCGGGTGGGATGCTGCTGGATCTCGCGCGCCAGCACCGTAATCGTGTCGCCGCCAAGCTGCACGTTAATCAGCTCGTTCGAACCAGCCTGCCGCAGCGCGCGACGCAGGGGAATCGCCGGAATCTGAATGTGCCGAACTTCGCTCTGACCATAGATAACAGCCGGAACGACTCCCTCGCGCCGTAACTGCCGCGCTTTCTTTCCGTCCATGCTGCGGGACTGGGCGTCAAATGAAACTCGCTCTGCCATGAAAATGTTCCTCTTACGTACAAAAATATTTGGTAAACACCAAGCGAAGTAGTATAACAGCTAGTATCGAAACGTCAAAGAGCGCGTTGCCATTTTCAGGTAGCGCTTACCCGCAACGGCGGATCGTCTGTCGCGCATCGGGAATGGTCTGCTCCGGTTGACGCATCCTCGCACGCGGGGTAAAAAACAGCTCTCGTGGAGAAAAAATGGCAGAAATTAATACCCTCGATCAATTTTACGAATACGTGCAAAAACAGGGCAAGCTACCAACTCAGGCGCATGCCGAGCGGTGGACCGTAGGCACGCTAAAGACGCTGGGCATTAACCTGGACCGCAAAACGAAGAAACAGCTCGCGCAGGCCCTACCAGATCCGCTGTCGGAGGCCCTGACCGGCGTTTTTTGGCTCCTCCATTTCCGCGATCCCGATCTGAGCAGCTACGAGTTCCAGCGCACGACCGCGCGTCGCAGCGGCAACACCGACGCCCAGTTCGCGCGTCACCCGATCCTGGCCATTTTCGGCGGGGTGAAAAAGATGATCGACTCCGATCTAGAGCAACAAGTTTCTGAGAGCCTTGCGCCGGAAGTCCGCCAGCTCTGGCAGCAGGCTGGCCAGGGCTGAGCCGCAGGCGAGGAACGCGTGGTGAGCGGCGAGCAGCAGGAGGCAGAAAGGCGCTTCGGGCATAGAACGGCAGCCGGTCGGCGCTTTTTGCCCTTACGATTCGCTTCCCGCCCACGTCTCCGCCATACCTCCGCTCGACTTTATCTCCTCCTCATCCCGCTCCTCTTCTTCATCGCCTGCCGCTCCCAACCGGCGGCGTTGGGCGAACAACGTGGCGTGCAGGTGCGCCTGCAGGCCGATGGCGAACTTTACAACCTGACGACGACGGCAGGCAACGTTCGCGAACTACTCGATGAGGCGGGGGTGACGGTCGACCCGGTCGATCTCGTCGAGCCGCCGCCGTTCACACCACTGCAAGACAGGATGGATATTCGGGTGGTGCGCATCGTCGAGGAGGTGGACGTAGTCGAGGAGACGCTCCCCTTCGACCGGCAGATCGTTCGTAGCGAGACGATGGACGCCGAGGAAGAGCCGCGAATCATCCAGAGCGGCCGCAGCGGTCGCCAGACGATAACAGTACGCGTCGTCTATCATGATGGCATCGAAGTGGAGCGCCAGCGGACGCGCGTTGTTGTTGACGAGGAACCCCAGGCGGAGATCGTGATGATCGGTGTCGGCTCGTCCTCCCGCGCCCGCTCCTTTCCCGGCACTATCGCCTACATCGGCGGGGGCAATGCTCAGGTCTTGCGCAGCTCGACCCGCGCTCCGGCAACGCTGGACACTGGCGGCGATCTGGACGGCCGCGTCTTTCGCCTGTCTCCCAGCGGTGGTCATCTCCTCTACACGCGCGCCCTCAGCGGCACGGAGCGCTTCAACAACAGTCTGTGGATCGTGAGCCTCGAGCCGGGCGCGCGCCCGCGGGCTCTCGGGGTGGAGAATGTGCTCTGGGCCGATTGGAATCCTGCGCGCGCCGCTTCGCCCCAGATCGCCTACACCACCGGACGAACGGTCGATCAGCCGCCCGGATGGGAAGCCAATAATGATCTCTGGTTGGCGACGATCGGCGAGGATGGGGAAGCGCTGCTAGAGGCGGACCAACTCGTCGAGGCCTATCCCGCCAGTTACGGCTGGTGGGGAGGGAACTTTGCCTGGTCCCCCGACGGTGCCACCATCGCCTACAGTTATGCCGACGAGGTGGGCGTGATCGACCTGGATGCGCCGCCTAACCGGCGACACAGCCCATTGCATCGCTTCACGGAGTACAACACACGTGCCGATTGGGTGTGGGTGCCCACCCTGACTTGGTCGCCCGAGGGCGATTATCTCGCGTTCACCAGCCACCGCCCCACATCATTGCAAGGGGCGGCTTTTGATACGTGGGTGGTCGGCCCAGACGGAGATCTCAGCGGACGCTTCGTCGAACAGGCTGGCATGTGGAGCCATCCCCACTGGTCGCCGTCCATCGAAGACGGCGAGAGCCATATCGCCTTCCTACAGGCGAGCGATCCCCTCGATAGCCTCACAAGCACCTATACCCTCTGGCTGATGGAGAATGACGGCAGCAACCGGCGACAGATCTACCCGCTTCCGGGCGAAAATAGCTACTTCCCCAGAGAACGACAGTTTATGGCCTGGGGCTCAGATGGCCAGCGCATCGCCTTTATCTTCGACGGCGACCTGTACCTGCTCGATGTGGTGACAGGAGAAGCGACTGCGGTGACGCAAGGGGACGAGCGTATCAGCCGCCCGACCTGGGCGCCCTATGGAGCGGGCATTTCAGCGCCGGCCTTCGTCCCAAGCGTACATCCGCAGGCATCGGAACCGGACGCCGCCGACCCGGCGGCGCTGGAACTACCCGACCGCGACTTCCGCGGAGATTGACCCACGCCGCCCTGCTTGATGCCGATGAGCCAAAAAGCTCCGCGCCGCAACGTCTGGCTCGCAGGCTTCTTTCTTGTTCTGGCCCTGCTCGCCCTGCTCGGCACTGGTGCACTTGTCCAACATCGGGCGTTTCAGACACGCGGTATCCCTGATGGCTTGCCGCCCCCTATCCCCCATGGCGGAGCGCGTCTGGCGCTGAACGTCAACCTGCAGCAGTACGATCCACAGACGCTTGACACCGTGCTGGCGCGGATCGCCGCCACGGGGATTACGACCCTAAAACAGCCGTTCTTCTATGATCCGCAGGGTTTTGACTGGCAACAGGCCGATCAGATCATGGCGGCTGTTGCCGCGCACGACCTGCATCTCGTCCCGCTACTCGACGGCGACCCGGCAACGGACTTCGCGCCGCCCGCCGATCCCAACGCCTTTGCGACGTGGGCCGGCACCTTTGCCGGCCGTTACGGCGACTCGCTGTGGGCCTACATCATCTGGGATGAGCCGAATCTCGACAGCCACTGGGGCCTGCAAGCGGTCGACCCCGCCGCGTATGGTGCCCTGCTCACGGCGGCCTCGACGGCAATCCGCGCGGTCGATCCCGACGCGCTCATCGCCGCCGCCCCCCTCGCGCCGACCCTGGAAAGAGGGCCGGATGAACTGGCGGCGCCCATCTTCCTGCAAAAGCTGTACGAGGCCGGCGCGGGCAATGCCTTTGACGTGCTCGCCGGTAAGCCCTACGGCTTCGATACGGGCCCGGACGACCGGCGCGTAAATCTCGACATTCTTAATTTCAGTCAGGTCGTCTTACTGCGAGAGGTGATGGTTCGCCATGGAGACGAACATAAGGCGCTCTGGGCCGGTAGTTGGGGCTGGAACAGCCTCCCTGCTGACCTGCAGCCAGCCCACTCCCGCTGGGATTTTGTGTCGGAAGAGGAACAGCTTGAGTGGACCATCGCCGCCGTACAACGGGCGCGGCGCGAGTGGCCCTGGATGGGCTGGATGTTCCTGGAGAGCTGGGAACCGGCGGCGCCGCCCGCCGATCCCTTCTGGGGCTTCAGCGTCGCTGACCGGTCCCTGGAAGCGGCGCTACGTGACTTTGGCGGCGACCTCGCCCGCTCCGAGACGATCGCCTACCCTGGTTTCCATCTCGCCCGCCCGGGCGGAGCGGGTCAGAGCTACGAGGGCAACTGGACCTTTGCACCAGAGTTCGGCGCCGACATCCCGGTTGGCGCCGACCGGGCGGAGCGCAATGCCACCGCCACACTCAACTTCTGGGGGAGCGACATAGGCGTGCGCGTGCGCTTCGGCAATCTGCGGGCCCGCTTCTATGTGCTGATCGACGGGCAGCCGGCGGAAGCGCTGCCTCACGATGGCAGCGGGGCGACCCTCATCCTGACGGCGCCCGATCCGGAGGCAGCCGGCATCGACATGGAGGTCGTCGCCCGCAATCTTGAGCCGGGGCCTCATACCCTGACACTCATTGCCCACCGCGGTTGGGGACAGTGGGCGCTAAATGGATACAGCGTCGCTTACCATCCGCCCGCGTCCGCCTACCGCCTCGGAGTCGTCACTCTGGCGCTGCTGGCTCTGGTAGCGTTTCTGCTCGCCGGTCTATCGCTGCGTCCGCTATGGCCCGCCAGGGGCGAAGAAAACGGCGCGCCGTCGGCGGTGCGAAAGCGCCGCGACGGTGTCGCTCTGATCGCCGTCATATCTCCGCGCAAATGGCGCACGTGGAGCGGCAGAACGGTGCGCACCTATCTTGATCTGTCGGATTATAGCCAGCTTGCCCTCACAGCAGCGGTTGCCGCATTCTTTTACTTCAGCCCCTGGTCTGTTGTCTCTCTCGCCACCCTCGTTTTGCTCTTCTTCCTCATCTATGCCCGCCCGCCCTGGGGCCTTGCCCTCAGCGCTTTTAGCTTCCCGTTCTGGACCTGGGATGTCGTAAAGCCGCTACTCGGCTATACCTTTCCACCGGTCGAAATCTTTCTTCTGGTGACCTTCGGCGCCTGGATGTTGCGGCAATTAACGGACCGGCTTTCCCACCACCTGGCGCGTAGACCGCGAGCGGCCAGTCGCCGGGAGCTGTTACTCGCCAGACGTATCCGCGCCACAATGCATGCGTGGCGTAAGACGCTGGTCGCCGCCGACTTCGCCGTTCTCCTCTTCGTCGGCACCGCCACCGTGTCCCTCCTGTTTACCGAGCGGCTGGGCGTGGCGCTTCACGAGTGGCGCGTCGTCATTGTCGAGCCGGCGCTCTTTTACCTGCTCTTCCGGGGCGTGAGCCTGAGGGAGGGGGAGGTGTGGGCGGTCGTGGATGCCTTTGTCCTCGGCGGTGTGGTGGTGGCGGGCTACGGCCTTTCGCTCTACGTCGCCTGTCAGGCGACCCCCTTTCTCGATGCCCCCTGCACGCAAGTCATCACCCCCACAGCGGGGCTCGACCGCCTGCGCTCGCTTTATGGTTCGGCCAATAACCTCGCCCTCTACCTGGGGCGCATTCTTCCCTTTCTGCTCGCCGTGGCTCTGCTCGGCATCGGCTGGGCGCGGCGCCGCCTGCTATATATCCTGGCGCTCCTACCGGTGGGCGTCGCGTTGCTGCTGACGTTCAGCAAGGGAGCCCTCTTCCTCGGCGTACCGGCCTCGCTTGTCGTCATCTTCTTCCTCTCACAGCGGCGGCGCGCCTGGCCCTCGGTGGTGGCGCTGACGTTGCTCGCGGCGCTCGCCGTCTTCGTCGCGCTCAACGTACCATCCCTGGCAACACGCTTCGACATTCGCGGCGCCACCAGCACGACCCGCTTTTATCTCTGGCAGGCCAGCGCAGAGATGTTTCTCGACCACCCGCTGTTTGGCGTCGGGTTGGACAACTTTCTGTACGAGTACCGGGATCATTATATTTTGGAACCCGCAACGGCGGAGCCAAATCTAAACCACCCCCACAATTTATTGCTTGATTTTGCCACGCGTCTGGGTCTGGCCGGGCTTGGCTCTGGAATAATCCTTTTTGCCGCCCTGGCACGGAATCTCTTCAGGCTCCAGCGCGCGCCACTCCCCGTCGGACGTCCGCTCGCTATTGCCATCGCTGCCGCCTTTGCCGATATGCTCCTCCACGGCCTCGTCGATCACAGCTTCTTCCTCATCGATCTGGCCTTCGCCTTCTTCCTGATGTTAGCCCTGAGCGAATGGTTACGGCAGCGCCAACAGGAGAGTACGCCCGTCGAGAGCGGCTAAGATCGGACCTGCACCCGGCTCGTCAGAATTTGACAATCTTTCTTGAGGATCTACAATTGCCCTACGACTCGTGACTCTTATTCGGTACCATCAAAGGAGGGTATCAAGCTCATGGCAGACAATACAATGGAGCGTGTCCAGGATATTATCGTGGAGTTGCTCGGGGTTTCCGAGGGCGAAGTTACCAGAGATGCTCGTTTTCGCGAGGATCTAGAAGCGGACTCGCTCGATCTGGTCGAACTCATTATGGCTTTCGAAGAGGAGTTTGAGGGGGAGATCTCTGACGAACAGGCGCAGCAAATTACCACTGTAGGCGAGGCAGTGGACTATATCAATAAGAATATGAGATAGTAGCAGCCTCACGCGCTGGCCCACTTCGCCAGCCCGCCATCAGCTATAACTCACAAGAGACGATGCGGCGCATCGTCTTTTTGTGTTTTACGACCATAGCGCTGCCTCACCGCCTCCACCTCGACCTTCTTTTGATAGCTGCCTGATGGCGAGAGCGGCCACCAGTAAGTGGCCGGCGAGATTGAGCCATAGGCCCGGTCCGTAGCTGAACGGCCGGCGGAGCCACTCAAAGAACGTCGGGGCGATGGAAAAGTAGGCCCAGGTGGGCAGAACAGCCCCGGCGACGGCCATGAGAAGGAGCGACAGGGCCAAGAGAGTAGGAGAGATGCGCCCGCCTATGCCACTCACCACGAGCGCCACGCCGCCGACGAACAGAATCAGCAGCAGCCGCCACAACCACTCGCTGCGGTCCGCCACGCCCAGCTGTTCCAGTGCGGGAAAGGCGAGGAGGCTCACCACGAGCGCCAGCGCGCGCGCTGTCCAAGTCTGCCACCGGTGCGAAGGCCAGCGCGCACTGACCAGGAGCAACATCAGCGCAAGTGTGATCGGCGGCAAGTAGAAGAGCGTACGGTCCGGCCCAAGCGTTCTCTGTTTCACCTGCGGCAGAAACTTGATCTGCTCCCCCATTTCGAGGCCAATAAATGCCAGCCCGGCGCTTTCGTTGGGCAACCAGACCATGAAGTAACCTGAGAGAATGGCGGTAAAGGCCAAAAAGAGCAGGCCGCGTGATTGAGCCATCAGGCGACGTTCGCGGTCCAGCTGTCGAGCACCTCCTGTACCCGTTCATCTTCCGCTTCCTGCGCCTCAAAGAAGCTCGCCAGGCCGCTCCTGCGGAAGCGCAGGGCAAGAAACGAAACTGCTCGAATGTCGGCCTCCGTTGCTTCAAGTCGTTCGTCCGCCGCGGCATGGGCGCGCGCCGCCTCGAAGAGCGTTATCTCCGCCCGCCCAGAATCGATCTGCAGCTCTTCGACAAGGCGTAGCCCCAGCTCGCGCGCTTCATCACCGATCCCTACGTTCACCAGCCGCTCCTTCGCGCGCTGTATCTCCTCGGCCAGGGCCAGCGTCTGTTCAGCATACGCGGCGGTCATTCCCGCTGGATCGCGGCGGTACCAGCTCGCCTGTTGGTAGGCCTGGAATCGCTGGTCGGGCTCGCCGAGGCCGCGGACGACGGCACGGAGGCCAAAGCGATCCATCAGCTGCGGCCCCAGCGCCCCCTCCTCAGGGTTCATCGATCCGACGAGCAAAAAGCGGCTCCGGTAGGTCAGCTTCTGCGCGCCCCGCCGTACGGTGTACTGTCCCTGTGCCGCCGCGTCGAGAATGGCGTTGGCAATGGGCCGGTCGAGCAGATTGACCTCGTCGATATAGAGGATGTGGCCGTCCGCGTGCGTCAGGAGACCCCTCTCAAGATGAACGCGCTGTTGCTCCAGCGCCACCCGCTCGTCTATGCCGCCCACGACATCCTCCAGACGCGCGTTCAACGGCAGGTGGAAGATACGCACCCGTTCGACGGAAGAGAGGGGCTTTCCGTACCCTACCTTCTCGGCGCACGCCAGGCAGATGCCCTCCATCCCTCTCTCTTCGAGAAGGATCTCGGTACAGCCCTCCGGACAGAGACTCTGCCGGCGCTCCGGTAGCAGATCCGTAAGGGCGCGCACGGCGGTGGTCTTGCCCGTGCCACGCGGGCCGAGGAGCAAGACACCTCCCACGAGCGGATTGATTAGCGCCAGAATCAGAGCCAGTTTCATCTCCGTCTGACCGATGAGTGCCAGGAAAGGAAAGGGATCGAGATCGGCTACCCCCTGATCCTGGTAACCCAGGCGCACGACCTGCTGTGCCGGCGAAGCGCGCAGGAGCTCCAGTAACTGCGAGGCGCGCTGACGGCTGCTCATAATACCCCCTGCCGGCGCTGTTCGAGCCGGTACTGCTGGCGCGCAGCCCCTCGCTCGTAGCGCACACGTTGCTCCTCCGTCTCACACTGGAGCGGCGGCACTGGAGTAGGTCGCCCAGCTTCGTCAAGCGCAACGTACACAAAGTAGGCGGTGTTGGTGTGGGTCGTTTCGCCCGTTAGCGGCTCCTCGGCAGTGACGACGACACGCGTCTCCATCGACGTGCGGCCGGTCCAGGTAACTTCGGCGGTCACGGTGATGAGGTCGCCAATATTGACCGGGGAATGGAAGGCCATCGAATCGACCGCCACCGTCACCGCTGGGCGGCGCGCGTATTTTATCGCGCACATGCCGCCCGCCTCGTCACAGAGTTTCATGATCACACCGCCGTGGACGTTTCCCATCGTGTTGGCATCGCCCGGCCCCATCAGTTGCGTCAGGGTAACACGAGATTGGTCGACTGTCTCTGGCTGCATACGCTCGTCACTCCATGTCTGGCCGCGTCTCGGAGACGTAGGCGAGACTTTCCCCCATCTCCTCGAAGACGTCGATAATGTGATAGGGAAGCTCGCGCATGAGGGGGGCGAGAGGCATCGTCGCCGGCAAAGAAGGGGGCGCGGGCGGTCGCGGCGGCTTGTACCGGCGCTCGGATGTATCTGCTGAACGCTTCCGCAGCAGACGGCGATCATCGCTGAGGAACCCCAGGTAGTCGCCGGTACGAGAGTACACCTCCCGTCCCACGACGAAGCCGAGCCAGTCGCCGCTAGCGCTAAAGATATGTCCCTCGTTGTAGACGGCGATCCACGCCCCGTCACTGCGGTAGATGGGTATCACTCTGCTCATATATTCTGCCTCAAATCGGCGGCCTCTGGTCTTGATGATCGATGGTTCGCTGCGAGCCTATGCAAGTATAGTCACGAGATAGACCGTTGGGCAAACGGTGGCTTCCGTCCCCTCAGGGAAGGAGCGTCCGGTAGAGTTCGACGAGCTGGCGCGCACTAGCTTCCCAGGAGAAGGCCATGGCGCGGCGGAGACCTGCCTCTGCCAGTTGACGGCGCTCCTGCTCGCTCTGCAAGAGCCGCTTGAGCCCTTCCGTCCAGGCTTGCTGGTCCCGCGGAGGGAGCAACAGCGATGCCTCTCCGGCCACCTCCGGCAGACTAGAGATTGAGCTGGCGACAGTGGCTACGCCACAGGCCATCGCCTCGAGCAACGGCAGACCGAATCCTTCATAAAGGCTGGGAAGGGCAAAGAGCGTGGCGCCACTGTAGAGAGCAGGGAGATGTGCGTTGGCAACATAGCCGATAAAGTGCACGCGCTGCTCCAGCTTCTGGCGCGCTGCCTCCGCGATGACCTCCTCATACAACCAGCCCTTGCCGCCCCCAATCACCAGGTCGTGCGGGTACTGCTGCGCAATAGGGCGAAAGGCGCGGATCAGCATGCGATAGTTTTTCCGTGGCTGGATGGTGCCGACGCTCAACAGATAAGGGGCATCGCCCAACCCATATCGCCTGCGGACGGCGAGCAACTGCGCGTCGTCCCTGACCGGCTGGAAATGGTCGTCGACGCCGTTGTAGACGACGCTGATGCGCTCGGGCGGAACATTCCACAGCTCGACGAGGTCCCGACGTGTGTTCTCCGAGACGGCCACGATATGGGTTGCACGCGCCACGGAGCGTGGCACCGAGTGGCCCAGATAATTCACGAGCGCGGGTGTGAATGTCTCTGGGTAGTGAATGAAGGAGAGATCGTGCACCGTAAGCAGCGTCGGCACGTTGCCCACCACCGGCGGGAGAACGAAATCAGGTTCGTGGAAGAGATCGACCTTCCCCGTAAACACCTGCACGGGCAGAGGCACGCGCAAGCGGTGCCAGAGGCGGTAGAGCCAGCGCTCGCCAAGCGGCGCCGGGTGGAAAGATACGGCGTCATCCTGCTCCAGAGGTAAGGCATCCGGGACGGGCATCGTCGCCGGCGGGCGAGCGGAGAAGAGACGGTAGAATGGCGAGAAGCCACTCTCGCCGTGGAGGCTTACCAACGCACGGATGAGCTCCCGCGTATACCGACCGATACCCGCCCCCTGCATGAGCGCGGCCGTCGCATCCACGCCAATAGTCGGCCGAACGTCGGTCAGGCTATCGGTTCCCATCTACCTCTCCCGACGCGGCAGCCCTCGCTCCGGAGGGATCAGAAGATGACATGAGGACGACTGCTATGGCCGCACGCATCACTCACTCCACATCGTTGTAAGTCCAGTAGCGATTGACGAAGAAGTTCCAGAAGAGGACAACCAGCGTCGCGACCATCTTCGCCGGAATGTAGCCCTCGATGACGCCCTGCACGACCGTATTCTGCAGTAGGGCGTCGAACGGATATTGCAGAAGGAGGAGGAGCAGGTTATTAATCGTGAGGCCGATAGCGCTGACCAGGAAGAACTGGATTAACTGAATGCGGCGACGCTTGGAGCGTGAATCAGGATAGGTCCAGTAACGATTAAAGGTAAAGTTACTCACCACAGCCGCCGAAAAGGAGAAAGTATTGGCTACCACGGGAATGAAGCCAAGCACCTCTACCAGAAAGGTCAGCAATCCGAAGTCGACGGCGAAGCCGACGGTGCCGACCACGAGGAACTTGAAGAAGCGCTCTGCCTCCTTCTCGTGGACGCCGAAGTGACCGACTACATATGTGAAAATCGACAACATCTATTCCCACCTGTCGTTCAGGTTACTGCCCACCCGAACCTGCGATGTCCCGCCGCCCTCCGCTGTAGAGATCAGCCACTGTAGCGCAGCCCACATGAAAGCAGGATGTAGAGAACGGTTGCTACCAGACCTGTTAAGCATATAACTTCTACCGAGACCAGAGGAGGACAACGGGCAGACGCAGTTTGGGGAGCGGTGCCCTCTCCAACGTTTTGCCAGCGTCAGTCGCGGGGCTCCACCTAGAGACGCGTGCGGAAGTATTCTACCGTCCTCGACAAGCCTTCTCGAAGATCAACCTCTGGCTTCCATCCCAGCACCGCCTTGGCTTTTGTGATGTCGGGACGGCGCACCTGGGGATCGTCTTTGATCCGCCGGTCCTCAGGCTGCACGAAGATGATTTCACTGTCACTGCCGGTGATCTCCTTTACCGCCTCGGCAAACTCCAGGATCGTCATTTCATGGGGGTTACCGATGTTGACCGGCAGCTTTTCATCTGAAAGCAGCAGGCGGTAAACGCCCTCGACCAGATCGCTGACGTACTGAAAGGAGCGTGTTTGCTGACCATCGTGATAAACCGTCAGCGGCTCTCCCGTGAGCGCCTGATAGATAAAGTTAGGGACCACGCGGCCGTCGTGGAGCCGCATTCGGGGACCATAGGTGTTAAAGATACGAACGATCCGCGTCTCTAATCCATGATAGCGCTGATAGGCCATCGTCATCGCCTCCGCAAAGCGTTTCGCTTCGTCATACACGCCCCGCGGCCCGATTGGATTGACGTTACCCCAGTAGGTCTCCGGTTGTGGGTTGACCTGCGGATCGCCGTAAACTTCCGACGTAGAGGCGAGCAGATAGCGCGCTTCTTTCGCTTTCGCCAGGCCGATCGTGTTCAGTGTTCCTAGTGATCCCACCTTGAGGGTGTGAATTGGATGCTCCAGATAGTCATTTGGGCTGGCCGGGGAAGCAAAGTGGAGTACGGCATCGAGCGGCCCCGCTACATAGATATAGTTGCTGACGTTATGCTTGATGAAGGTGAAGCGCTCATGGACCATTAGAGGAGCAATGTTGTCCATTTTGCCGGTGATCAGGTTGTCCATACCGAGCACAGTGTGCCCCTCGTCCAGAAAGCGCTCTGAGAGGTGCGAGCCGAGAAAACCGGCAGCTCCCGTGATTAAGATCCGCATCTTCGCTCCTTTGGTCGGGTAAAAAGTGGCGTCGCTAACCGCACCGTATGCCTCGTCACGCGTTGGCGGCACTGTGGCAGGTGCGACCGGTAATTGTACCGTGAAACAGCGATTGTTCAACGGTCCGGTGAGAGCACTGTTCGCCAACGGCTGTGCGCCATAGTATACTCAGCGCGCGCAGGTTGGATGTGACCCTGTCGTCAGGGTAAATGAAGAGCGTGGACAGTCGCCTGCGCCGCCAAGAGACGGAACAGATCTATTCGGAGTGCATACATGGCTTCACCTCCCCCGACAAAGATTGAAGAGTCGCCTGACATCCACGAACGGCGCAAGGCGGATCACATCCGCATTAATCTCGACGAGGATGTCGCGTTCAAGAAGCTGACATCTGGTTTTGAGGATTACTTCTTTCTTCATCAGGCGCTGCCCAACCTCGACCTCACTGCCGTCGACACCACTACTACACTCTTTGGCAAGAAGCTGAGGACGCCGCTCTTAATCTCCTCTATGACGGGTGGAACGGCGCGCGCGCGGGAGATTAATTTGATTCTTGCAACAGCGGCACAGGACGTCGGCATCGCCATGGGCCTCGGCTCCCAACGGGCGGCCATTGAAGATCCTACGCTCGCCGATACGTACCGCATCCGAGAAGTCGCACCGGACATTTTGCTCTTTGCCAACCTCGGCGCCGTACAGCTCAACTATGAATACGGTGTCGCCGAGTGTCGGCGCGCGGTGGAGATGATTGAGGCGGATGCGCTCATTCTTCACCTCAACGCGCTCCAGGAAGCAGTGCAACCAGAAGGAGATGGTGACTTTGCCGATCTGCTCTCCAAGATCGAGAGGATCTGCCGGCAGCTCGAGGTACCTGTTATCGCGAAGGAGGTCGGCTGGGGAATCGATAGTCAGACGGCGCGCCAGCTCGCGGCAGCAGGCATAGCGGCTATCGACGTGGCTGGCGCCGGCGGAACCTCGTGGAGTCAGGTCGAAATGCACCGGGCGCCCACGGCGCGCCACGCCCGCGTCGCTGGCGCCTTTATCGACTGGGGCATTCCAACGGCGGTCTCGATCCAGTTATGCCGGCAGGGCGCCGGCGATCTACCGATCATCGCCAGCGGCGGAATCAAAAGCGGCATCGACATTGCGAAGGCGATTGCGTTGGGCGCGCGCGTGGGCGGCCTCGCGGGCGATTTTCTGCGTGCGGCCGACAAGCAGGGCGTGGAAGGGGTGGTCGAGTTGGTCCACACCATCACCGACGAGCTGCGCGTCGCTATGTTCTGCAGCGGCGCCGCCGATCTGTACACGCTGGGGACGACGAGACTATATCGCAGCTTTGACGAGCTGCTAAACGGCAAAGAAACAGAGCAGGAGTAGGAGAATAATGGCAGCCCCGCTGTTTAAAGTTATCGTCAGCACCCAGGAACAGTATTCTGTATGGCCGGCCGGCGCCGAGCTCCCTCTCGGATGGGAAGAGGGAGCGCTTGTCGACGTGAGTCTGGAAGAGTGCCTGGAGTACATCGGCTATGTGTGGCGCAGCCGCGACATGATCGTCACCGACGGCTACGCGGTGTATAAAAACGACCAGGATATGCTGACCGTCAATCTGGCGAACCAGGAGCCGCCGGAAGGCTGGCGCCAGACGACAGACGCACTCTCTCTGGCAGAAGCGCTCAATTTTATACGTGAGGCATGGCTGGGAGCCGGTCCACTCCCCGAGCATTTCCGCCCCGGTACAGGCCAAAGTCCGGAAGTGGAAATCGAAGAGTGAACGCAAGTGGTCCCAAGAGGTAGCTTAGAGGACGGAGATAGCCAGCCTCAGATAGTAAGAGACATGAGTGAACTACAACAGTTGATGAGTTGCTTTCTTCCGGCCATAGAGGCTGAAATGCGGCAGGTACTCCGCGTAGAGCAGGAGGCGGAAAACGCGCTCTACGGGATGATGCATTACCATATGGGCTGGGCAGATAGGCACTTTCGGCCCGCCAGTGAGCCAGCCGGCAAGCGTATTCGCCCGGTGCTCTGCCTGCTGAGCTGTCAGGCCGCGGGTGCTACATGGGAAACGGCACTTCCAGCGGCGGCAGCGGTGGAGCTGCTACACAACTTTACGCTAATCCACGACGATATTCAGGACGCCAGCCCCACACGGCGCGGGCGCGCGACGTTGTGGAAGATCTGGGGCATCCCACAGGCCATCAATAGCGGCGATGCGATGTTCGCGCTAGCCCATAGTGCCCTCTACCGGCTGACTGGGCGCGGTGTGGCGGCCGAGACAGTCGTGCAGGCGGCGCAACGTTTCGACGAAACCTGCGTCGCGCTGACCCAGGGCCAGTACCACGACATGGACTTTGAAACGCGCCCCCAGGTGACTGCACAAGAGTACATGGAGATGATCGGCGGGAAAACAGCCGCCCTGTTGGCCCTCTGTTGTGAGTTGGGCGCGCTCATTGCCGGGGCGGGCGAAGCGACCGCCGCCCACTACGCCGCCTTCGGGCGTGATCTGGGCCTTGCTTTTCAGGTAAAGGACGACATCCTTGGCATCTGGGGAGATGAGAAGGAGATCGGTAAGTCGGCGGCGACCGACATCGAGACGCGTAAAAAGACGCTGCCCGTGCTCTATGGCCTCGAGCAGAGCGAGGCTCTCCACGCCCTCTACAGCCGACTGACAAACGGCGACCAATTCGTACGGCAGGCCGTCGCGCTGCTGGATGAGTGCGGAGCTAGGGAGTACGCCCGCGACGAAGCAGCCCGCTACAGCAACAGCGCACTGCATCACCTGGAAGCGGGCGTGCGGCAGACACAGGCGAACGGAGCCACCGCAGAGGCCCAGGTGGCGCTACGGCAGCTGGCGGACATGCTCCTGCAGAGAGAGACCTGACGCACCTGATCGTGCGAAACAAAAAGGCCGGTCACGCGCGTCGTGACCGGCCTTTTTTCTTGTCTACTTTGCTCGGCAGGCTCAGTCGGCCTTGCCAGCCGCCTTTGCCTTGGTGAGCGCCTCGAGAACCTCTTCGGCGGTGTCATCGCCGATTAGAACCTTCGAGAGATCCGGCTCAGCCACCGCTTCCAGCGCTTCCTCTTCCACCTCTTCCTCTTCCGCTTCGACGGGGAAGCCGGTGCCCGCGGGAATGAGCTTGCCGATGATGACGTTCTCTTTCAGACCTAGCAGCCGGTCTTCCTTGCCGGCAATCGCGGCGCCGGCAAGCACCTTGATTGTGTGCTGGAAGGAGCTTGCGGAGAGGAAGCTCTCGGTATTGAGAGAAGCCTTGGTGATGCCCAGCAGGATGGGATCGGCCTGAGCCGGCTGACCACCCTCCATAATCACCTCTTCATTCCGCTCCTTGAACTCCCAGCGTTCGATCAGCTCACCGGGCAACATCTCAGTGTCGCCAGAGTGCTTGACCACAACCTTGCCGAGCATCTTACGGATGATGACCTCAAAGTGCTTGTCGTTGATGTTCTGGCCCTGCGGGCGGTAGACCTGCTGGACCTCGCGCAGGAGGTAGTAGGTGACGGCGTCGCGGCCCTGGATCTCCAGAATCTTGTGCGGATTCTTGGACCCTTCCGTGAGCTGGTCGCCGGCGCTGACCCGCTGCCCATCTTCGACGAGCAGACGCATGCCAGCCGGGATTTCGTAGTCGCGCTCTTCGATGTCTTCCCACTCTACGCGCAGACCGTCATCGTCGATGCGTACGAAGCCGCGGTGACGCGCGACAATCTCCTCGTCGTCCTTCTCAGCAATGCGCCCGCCAATGTCAACTTCCTCGCCGTCGGAGAGGATGACCTTCCAGTCCTCGGGGATGTCGTAGACATCTTCCACCAGCTTACTGTCGGTGACGAAGACGTGGAGGACGCCGTCGACGCGGCGGCTTTCCACGATCCCGCCGATTTCTGTCATGACAGCCTCACCCTTTGGCTGCTTGCGTGCTTCGAATAGCTCCTGTACACGCGGCAGACCCTGGGTGATGTCACCACTTGCCTGGGCCGTACCACCACTGTGGAAGGTACGCAGCGTGAGCTGGGTGCCGGGCTCGCCAATCGACTGCGCCGCCACAATACCCACGGCAGCACCGAGCTTCACGACCTCGCCACGCCCCAGATCGAGGCCGTAGCACTTGGCGCAGATACCCTGGCGCATCTCGCAGGTCATCGGCGAGTAGACGTACACGTCGTCTTCGCCCATGCCGTCGATACGTTCAGAAAGCTCTTCGGTGTAAAGATCGCCGGTATCGATGACGATCTCGCCCGTTTCCCGGTCAATAACCGGCTCCGCTGCAAAGCGACCGTAGATCCGCTCGGCCAGCGTCTGCTTGCCAAAGTTATCGTCGCGCCGGATATAGATGCCTTTGCTCGTGCCGCAGTCCTCGTCGGTGATGATCACGTCCTGGGCCACATCCACCAGGCGGCGCGTCAGATAGCCGGCGTCGGCCGTCCGGAGCGCCGTGTCGGCGAGACCCTTACGCGAGCCATGGGTGGAGATGAAGTATTCGAGCGCCGACAGCCCTTCGCGGAAGTTGGAGGTGATGGGTACTTTAATGATCCGACCCTGTGGATCAGCCATCAGACCACGCATACCGGCGAGCTGAGTAATCGGGCCGAAGCCACCCTTACCGGCGCCGGAGAGGGCCATCACAGCCATCGGACCGTTGGGATCCATGGCGTTGCGTACCGCTTCCTCCACCTCATCCTTGGCGTTCGTCCACTGTTCAATAGTCCGCTGGTAGCTCTCGTCCTCCGTGAGTAGGCCACGGCGATACTGGCGGTCGATTTCATCCACGCGCTGCTGAGCGCCAGAGAGAATCGTTTCCCGCTCTTCTGGAACAGTCAGGTCGGCCACGGCAACCGTTACACCGGAGACCGTCGCATAGCGGAAGCCCAGATCTTTGATCTTGTCGACCATTTCGATTGTGGCTTCATCGCCAAAGCGTCGGTACACGCGGTTAATCAGATCGTTGACCGCCCCCTTGTTGAGCAGCTCGTTCACGAAGCGCATGCCCTTGGGCAGCGTGCGATTGAAGAGAACGCGTCCCGGCGTCGTTTCGATAATCCGGTGCTGCGGCTCGTTATCGGCATAGCGGCGGCCGTCGTCGTCATAGTAGGTTTCGGTGTACAGGTTGATGCGCGCGTGCAGGTCGACGTAGCCGAGGTTGCTGGCAAGCTCGACCTCGTCGAGACTGCTGAAGGTGCGTCCTTCGCCCTTCTTGCCGTCTTCGATCATGGTGATGTAGTAAACGCCCAGGACCATATCCTTGGAAGGACCAACAATCGGCTCGCCGTTGGCCGGCTTGAGCAGGTTGCGCGTGGCAATCATCTGCTTCATTGCCTCGTCCACTGCCTTCTTGGAAAGGGGAACGTGGACGGCCATCTGGTCGCCGTCAAAGTCGGCGTTGAAAGCAGCGCAGACCAGGGGATGGAGCTGGATGGCTTTGCCCTCCACCAGACGCGGAAGGAAAGCCTGAATACCCAGACGGTGGAGGGTCGGCGCGCGGTTAAGCAGGATCGGCCGATCCTGAATCACCTCTTCAAGCACCTCCCACACCTCGGGCGGCTGGCGCTCGATGAACCGTTTGGCCCCCTTCACATTGCTCGCGTGGCCATAGTGAATCAGCTTGCTGATGACGAAGGGGCGGAACAACTCCAGCGCCATCGTCTTTGGCAGACCACACTCCCCCATCTTCAGGTTGGGACCAACCACAATCACGGAGCGACCGGAGTAGTCGACGCGCTTACCGAGCAGGTTGCGGCGGAAGCGCCCCTTCTTGCCTTTCAACATGTCGGAGAGCGACTTCAACTCGCGGCGCCCACGACGGCTCAGCGCCTTGCCGCGCTGGCTGTTGTCGATCAGGCTGTCGACGGCCTCCTGGAGCATGCGCTTTTCGTTGCGGACGATGACGTCCGGCGCACCCAGCTCCAGCAGACGCTTGAGACGGTTGTTGCGGTTGATGACGCGACGGTACAGGTCATTGAGGTCGGAGGTGGCAAAGCGACCGCCATCGAGCTGGACCATCGGCCGTAGTTCGGGCGGAATGACCGGCAGTACCGTCAGAACCATCCATTCGGGGCGGTTGCCGCTACTGCGCAGCGCCTCGACGACCTGCAGTCGTTTTGTCGCCCGCTTGGCCTTCGGCTTGGAGCGCGTGGTGCGTACCTCGCGCCACAGGTCCCGGGCCAACTGGTCAAGGTCCATACTCTTGAGGATGTCATAGAAGGCCTCCGCACCCATGTCGGCCCGAAAGACATTCCCGAACTTGCTCTTCAGCTCTCGATACTCAGTCTCGTTGAGGAAGTTCATCTGCTGGAGGCTTTCCAGCATGTCGCGGTTGTCGTTCGCCTGCTCACGTAGGCGGGCCATCTTCTGGGCCAGCATATCGCGCGCATCCTGCCCAACGGCATCGGCCTCTTCCCGCAGCTGGTCGATCTCCCGCTGCAGGGTGGCAACTTCCGATTGGTGCTCTTCTTCGTACTCCTGCTGAACATCGGTCAACCGGTCAGTGGTAATCTCCTGCACACGCACCACATGCTCCCGCCCGACTGTCTCCCCTTCGGCGA
>JAWVYW010000014.1:0-38187 GCA_033722535.1 Promineifilaceae bacterium (SeqCode) | reverse complement strand
GTTCCGCTCGGGCGATCTGGTCGAGATCGAAGATGTGGTGGGATATGTTCAGGTACTGACCACGCGGACGACGGTTCTGATGACCCTGGACGGGAATCACGTTCAGATTCCCAATGCTGCCGTCTACAAGAGCACAATTCGCAACTATACGAGCAATCCAAACCGGCGCGCCGATTTTATCGTCGGCATCGGTTATGAAGAATCGATCGCCCATGCACAGGAGGTTGCCCTCCGCGTTCTTTCCGAGCACCCTGCAGTCCTGGCCGATCCAGAGCCCTTTGTACTGGTCAATGATCTGGGAAGCACCACCGTAAACCTTCGCATCTACTTCTGGTTGGAAGCGACGCAGTTTAGTTTTATAAGGGTTAAGTCATCGGTCACGCGCCTGGTGAAGCGGGCCTTTCAGGAGGCAGGCATCTCTATGCCCGGCGAAACGCGTGAGCTTCTCTTCCCCGAACCGGTACCGGTTCGGCAGATCGAACCCGCTGGCGCGAGACCAGAAGATGGCGAAGCGCGTAGAGTTAAGCCTGCGCGGGCCGAAGAAGCAGTGGACGTTGCGACCGATGCCGAAGTCGGCCTCGTGAGTGAAGCGGCGACGATCGAACAACAGGCGCGTCATTCCCGAAATCCCGAAGGGGGAGAGAACCTGCTGGAGCGGGACGACGAGGCGTAGGGCGTGTGGAACCCTTTTCAATGGCCAGACATGCCCGCGCCGGACAAACAAAAAGCTCCGCCACGATCTGCGGCGGAGCTTCAGTGCCCCCACGGGGATTCGAACCCCGGTTTTTGGCTTGAAAGGCCAACGTCCTAGTCCCCTAGACGATGGGGGCGCAACACAACAGGCTGATTCTAGCACGCTCCCCGTACCGGATCAAATTTTTGCCTTCGATCCAATCTACTTATTATCTTTGGGGGCTGCGGCAAGCGCCGCGGTTTGCGGGACCCGGCCGCCGCCTGACCCCGGTGTAAAGCTACACTGTAAAGCGGAGCAGAATAGTGGGAGCCCGCCAGGCTAGTGCCCGCTGCCATGCGGCACAGATTACCCAGACAGGTGGCTGTAGTGTGGTACCATCCCCCAGTCGTCCACGCCCCAGTAGATCAACCACGCCTTGCCCACAATCTCTTCCCGTGACAAAAATGACCAGTCACGCGAATCGCTGGAGTTGTTGCGATTGTCGCCCAAGACAAAGAACTGGTCGTCGGGCACCGTCCAGCTCTGCGCGCGGTACGTGGGGGTTGCCTCGAGGTACGGCTCGTCCAGGAGAACGCCATTGACCCACACGCCACCATCGCCAATCTCGACCCGATCGCCGGGGAGGCCGATGATCCGCTTGATATACTCGCGCGAAGGATCGCGCGGATAGTGGAGGACGATGATGTCGCCGCGAACAGGTTCGTCGAGCTGGTAACTGAGCTTGTTGATGATCAGATACTCGCCTTCGTGGAGCGTGGGCAACATGCTATGACCCTGAACGCGATAACGACCGGTGGCGGCATTAACGAGCCAGAAGATGAACAGCGTGAGGAGCAGCGTCTCGATAATCTCCCGCACGACGACGCGCGCGGGCGGCTGGAACGTCTCTGATCTGGTGTCCCGGTTTGCAAGTGGGGGCCGGGAGTTGAAGGAGGTTTCCTCTACTGTTGCCATTCCCTAGTTACCTGTCGCAAATTATAGTCAACCCCCAAAAGGGGCGCAACCAGCCGTACGCGCACCCGCCGGCCGGGCGTGCAGTTTCTACTGACGGTCAGTATACTTCTCCTATGTTAGTCCTGGCATAGAGCCATGTCTCTTTGAGCGAATACTTATCTACTCTGCCGGCAGGGGGAAATGATTCTCGTAACTGGCGCGACCGGTTTTCTGGGGCGTAATCTGGTGCCACGACTACTGGCAGTCGGCCGTCCGGTGCGGGCGTTGGTGCGGCCCACAAGCGACAGCACGTTTCTGGAGGCGGCGGGTGTCGAGTTGGCCCTGGCGGACGACATCACCGATGCCGACGCTGTGCATCA
This sequence comes from Promineifilaceae bacterium (SeqCode), assembly GCA_033722535.1. GTDB lineage: Bacteria > Chloroflexota > Anaerolineae > Promineifilales > Promineifilaceae > JAAYYY01. The sequence goes on along the minus strand of JAWVYW010000014.1, from coordinate 36,180 downwards.
GGCATGCGAGGGTGTGGAGGTTGTGATTCACGCCGCCGGGCTGTTCCGCATGTGGGGTCCGTTTGTTGACTTCTGGCACACCAACGTGGAAGGTACGGCGACTGTTCTCGAAGCCGCTTCTCAGGCAGGTGTGGGCCGCTTTCTACATATCTCGACGATAGCCGTCATCGGCAAGACCGGCCGCCGGCAGGTAGTGGACGAAAGCCACCCCTGCGCCCCCCAGGATCCCTACCAGCGGACCAAGTTAGAAGGGGAGCGCCTGGCGCTGGCCTACCACCGCAACCGCGGCCTGCCGGTCGTCGTGCTCCGTCCGGGTGCGCTCTACGGCCCCTGGGGGCGCTATGCCTTTAATCGCCTCTTCTTTGAAGAGCCGCTCCGCGGCTGGCGCATTCGGGTCAACGGCGGGCGATATACGACCTTTCCTGCCTACACGCCGGATGTGGCCGACGCCATCGTCGCCGCTCTGGAGCGGGGAACGCCGGGCGAGATCTATCACCTCGCCGGGCGCCCGCGCACGCACAACGAGATCAACAACATCGTCAGCGATCTGGCGGGTATCAGCCGCTGGCGCTGGAACGTGCCTACCCCGGCCGTGCTCCTGCTGGCGCGCGTCTGGACGGCGCTCGCGCGCTTCACCAGGCGTGAGCCCTTTTACCCCTGGAACCTAGCCTACTACGTCTTTCAGGACTGGCCTGTCTGCTCGGAAAAGGCGCGGGTAGAGCTGGGCCTGCGGCAGACCCCTTTCGTGGAGGGCGCGCGCGAAACGCTAAAGTGGTACCGCCAACTGGGAATCGATGGAGGCGCGCGCCTCCCGAAGGAGAATAGAGATGGTTAAAGTTTTTACTGTAGAGCAGATGACGGCGGCCGAGAGGGCTACCGACGCAGCCGCATCTACCGACGAGGCCTCATCTATGAATGAGGTCGCATCTACCGATGAGGCGACCACACCAGGTGTGGTGGGCGTCACGTACGCGCAGATGATGGAGGCGGCCGGCGCGAGTGTGGCCCGGGCCATCGTCGAGCGCTATCCTGTCGAGGGGCGGCAGGTGCTGGTGTTGGTGGGGCCGGGCAACAACGGCGGCGATGGCCTGGTCGCCGGTCGCTATCTGGCCGAAGCGGGCGCGGACGTCAGTTTCTATCTCTTCCAGGAGCGGGACCCTGAGGAGGATGAGAACTTCGCCCGCATCCAGGAGATGGGCCTTTTCCACGTCAATGCCGCCTTCGATCAGCGCTACCGCGTCTTGCGCCTGCGCCTGAGCACCGTCGACATCCTGATCGACGCGCTGCTCGGTACCGGCGTCGACCGGCCCATCGAGGGCGAAATGGCCCGCCTGCTGCGCCAGGTGCGCGCCGGGCTGGACGAGCGCGTGGCGGAAGCGGCGCAGGCGGCCGAGCCCCCGCTGTTGGATCCGACCCGCATTGCGCCGCCGGCTGTGGTGCGGGCGCTGCCCCGCATTGTCGCCGTAGACGTCCCCAGCGGCCTACACAGTGACAGCGGCAAGCTGGACCCGCTGACGATCGCTGCCGACCTGACAGTCACCTTTGCCGGCCCCAAGCGCGGCCACTTTACTTTCCCCGGGGCCGGCGCCGTGGGCGCACTGGTCGTGGCCGATATCGGCATCCCCGCCGATCTGCCGGCAGTGGAGGAGATCGCCGTGGAGCTGGCGACGTCGCTGATGGCGCTGGCGCTGCTGCCGGAGCGCACGAAGGATGGTCACAAAGGGACCTTTGGCAAGGTATTGATAGCCGCCGGCTCCGATCACTACTGGGGCGCACCGGCACTCTGCGCCCACGGCGCTTATCGCACCGGGGCCGGGTTGGTTGCGGTTGCCACCCCGCGCGCTGTGCGCCCCGTCGTCGCCGGACAACTGCCTGAGGCGACTTATCCACCGGTTCCCGCGGCGGAAACAATGGGCGCCGAAAGCGCCCAGGCGCTCCTGGACGACATGGAGGGCTACGACAGCCTCCTCTTCGGGCCGGGGCTGGGAGAGGCGCCCGCCTTTGTCGAGACGCTGCTTGCGGAAGCGGGGCACCTGCCGCCGCTGCTGGTGGACGCCGACGGCCTGAACACGCTGGCGGGGATGGAGCGTTGGGCGGAGCGCCTGCCGGCGAACACGGTGCTCACGCCCCATCCGGGTGAGATGGCGCGCCTGGTGGGCGTGGAGCTGGCAGAGTTGGAGGAGCGGGATCGGGTGGCGCTGGCGCGGGAAAAGGCAGCTGAGTGGGGCCACGTCGTGCTGCTCAAAGGGGCCTACACCGTCGTCGCCGCGCCTGATGGGCGGGCCATCATCCAGCCCTTCGCCAACCCGCTGCTGGCGACCGCGGGGGCGGGAGACGTCCTCTCTGGCATTATCGGTGCTCTGCTGGGGCAGGGGCTGGCGCCCTTCGCCGCCGCTGTCCTCGGCGGCTATCTCCATGGCGCTGCCGGCGAGCTGGCGCGGGAGGTCTGGGGCGACGCCGGTATTCTGGCGCACGAGATCGCCGACTGGGTACCGGAAGTTCGGGCGCGGCTGCTTAATACTGAACGCCGCCAGGCGCCGCCTCTCGACGTACTCTAAAAACAAAGAGAGCGGGCCGGTCTGAAGCCGGCCCGCTCCTGCGGAGAAAGCAACAGTATGTGACGGCAATCAGACGGCGACGCGCTCCGTGACCCGTACAGCCGGGCGGAACTTGTAGCCGTAGACGATCATGCCCTCTTCCCCTTCGGTCCGCAGCTTGCGCGTGACCATCTCCACGGGCATGCCGATGGCGAGGTCTGCTTCGTCCATATCGGTGAGCTGCGCAGTAACGAGGGGGCCTTCTTCCAGTTTGATCAGCGCGACGGTGTAGGGGGCCATCTGCTCAAAGCCGGCAGGGCCGTCGTAGATGGTGGTGTAAGAGTAGATCTCGCCGCGGCCGGTAAAGGTGTACAGTTCCTGTGCCGGCGCTTCACAGTGCAGGCATACATCGCGCGGGGGGAAAAGTTTGACCCCACATGAATCGCATGTTTCGCCGACGAGATTGTATCTTTCTGCTTTGAGACGCCAGTGTCGTGATACTTGCATTTTTTCGATTTACTCCTGTTACACCGTAATTGTGCCTTTGCATCCTGGCAAAGCGCGCTGTACGCGGCCCTGACGCCACCATAGTCCGGTGGCCTGCTACTTTCTATTATGGGGCAGGAGCTCTCTCAATTGCTCCCAACCCCCTCCTCAAAGCTCTCAAAAGCTCTCAGAGGCGCATTTTCTGCCATATAGATCGGGGAATTGAAAGTCCTTTTCGCCGTTATGTAAACAGCAGTCACGCGCAAATGAACGATTCGTGTAGTAGGTAGAAAGTGTGGCGCGCCCCTAGATCTGCAAGACGTGGGTAACGGCGGTGGCTCCGATCACGCCCAGGCACTGCGCCATACCGGTACGAGCGCCGGGGATCTGACAATCGCCGGCCTCGCCGCGTAGCTGCTGGACGACCTCGACGATCTGGTACAGGCCGGTTGCGCCGAGAGGGTTGCCGCGCGCCTTGAGGCCGCCGAAGGTGCTGATCGGGATCGCGCCATCGCGGGCGATTGCGGGTGTGCCGTCGGGGCTCATCTCCTCCGCCGCCAGCCGCCATCCTTCTCCACGGTCGGCAAAGCCGGCTGCTTCCAGCGAGAGGGCGGCAAGGATCGTATAGGCATCGTGCAGCTCGAAGAGGTCGATATCAGCATGGGTCACACCGGCGGCGGCCATTGCCGCTTCCGCGCTGTGCGCAGCGGCGGATAGCCACAGCGGATCGCGCCGATCGTGAAGGGCGATCGTGTCGGTGGCCAGCGCCGATCCGGCGACGCGCACCGGCTGGGGCACCATGTCCATCGCCCGGTCGGCAGCGGTGACAATGACGGCGGCGGCGCCGTCCGCCAGGGGCGCCATGTCGAAGAGGGAGATCGGCTCGGCGATGAGGGGCGCGGTGGCGAAGCGGTCCGCCTTAAGCCGGTTGCGGAACATCGCCAGCGGGTTGTCGGCAGCGTTGCGGTGGGCGTTGACGCTGAAACCGGCGAAGTCGTCCAGCGTCACACCGTATTCGTGCATGTAGCGCCGCATGAGAAGCGCCGCAGCGCCCGCCGGGGTCAGCCCGTGCACGGATTCGTAGTCGGCGTCGAGGCCGGTGCTCAGCTCCGCCAGGACGGCGCTGCCGCTTTCGTCGGTTACCTTTTCCACGCCCACGGCCAGCGCTGTGCGCACCAGGCCGCTGCGGACCGCGAGCACAGCCTGGCGCAGCGCGGCGCCGCCGGAGGCATCCGCCGCCTCCACGGTGACCGCTTCGATGCCGCGCAGGCCAGCAAAGTCGGCCACCAGCGCGCCAAGGTGGTCCTGCCCGCCCAGGCCGCCGGCGAGCATGTTGCCCACATAGAGGGCGTCAATCTCCGTCGTCGCCGCATTGTCCAACGCCGCTTCGATGGCGTACCACGCCAGGTGACGGATCGACGTCTCCCAATGTTCGCCGACTTCTGTTTTTCCAATCCCGATGATCGATACGTTGGTCATGGTCGATTTCTAGCTCAGCTTCAGCTTGTCCCGGTAACGGGTGTAGGTGGCGTAATCAATTTCTGTACGGCGGGCGATGTAATCCTCCGTCTTTGGTGCCCGATCCCGCGCTTCCGGCAGCCGCTCTGTGGTCACGATGTCGAAGGCGTCGGAGCCGGCGCCGGAGCCGTAGCTGACGACCAGAATGCGGTCGCCTGGCTCGGCGACGTCGAGGACGGCAGTCAGGCCGATCACGGCGGAGCCGGCGTAGGTATTGCCGATGCGCCCGCTGAGCAGGCCGGGCTCGATCTGCTCCTGAGAGAAGCCAAGTATGCCGGCGACGCGCCGGGGGAATTTGACGTTGGGCTGGTGGAAGACGGCCCAGCGATAATCGGCCGGCGTGCGTCCTACCGCCTCCATCAGCGACTCCGCGGCGGCGGTGACGTGCTTAAAATAGGCCGGTTCGCCGGTAAAGCGGTCGCCGTGCGACGGATACTCACTGTGGGCGCGGCGCCAGAAATCGGGGGTATCGGTGACGAAGGAGTAAGAGCCGTCGATGACCGCCAGCGCCTCCTCGGCGCGCCCAAGCAAGATTGCAGCTCCACCGGCGGCAGCCGTGTACTCTAGCGCATCCCCGGGCCGCCCCTGCGCGGTATCCATGCCGATGCTGAGCGCGTAGCGTGCCATCCCAGAGCCCACAAAGCCGATGGCAGCCTGCATCGCCTCTGTACCCGCCTTGCAGGCAAACTCCCAGTCGGCGGCCTGCGTGTTGGGCACAGCGCCAATCGCCTCGGCGACGATGGTGCTCGTGGGCTTGACCGCATAGGGGTGGCTCTCACTGCCCACCCAGACGGCACGGATCTCGCGCGGATCGATGTTGGCGCGCGCCAGCGCATTACGCGCCGCTTCCATGCTCATCGTCACCACATCCTCGTCCAGGCCGGGCACCGACTTCTCCTTGACCGGGGCGCCGCCCTGGCCTCCCTTCCAGATGCGCACGATTTCGCTTGCCGGCAGGCGGTAGCGCGGCACATAGGAGCCGTAGCCGATGATGCCTACCTTGTGGTGGGGTTGTAACAGTCCGCTTTCTGCTCTGTAGTCACTCATCTTGTTCCTCGAGACCGCGCGCTCGCCGGGTAGACCGGCAGCGCTGACGGCATCTTATCGCTGTTGTGTTGCTCTCGCTTACTGTGTTTCAGTTAATAGGGCCCGGGCGTGGGCGACGCGTATATTCTGATCGGCGATCAGGCGGGCGCTGATCTTCTCGACCTGGGCGCCAGTTGCCCCGGCGGCCATCGCCACCTGGCGGGCGTGCATGCGCATGTGGCCCTGCTGGATGCCCGTGGTCGCCAGCGCCTTGATCGCCGCCAGATTCTGGGCCAGGCCGACGGCGGCCATGACCTGGGCCAACTCGCCGGCGCCGGAGACGTTTAAAATTTTCATGGCGACGGCGGCTGTGGGGTGAACGCGTGTCGCGCCGCCTACGGTGCCGACCGCCAGGGGCAGCTCCATTTCGCCATAGAGATCGCCGTGCTCATCTACGTGCCAGTCGGTCAGTGCGCGATATTGGCCATCGCGGGCGGCGTACGAATGGGCGCCAGCTTCAATGGCCCTCCAGTCGTTGCCGGTGGCGATGCAGACGGCGTCGATCCCGTTCATAATTCCTTTGTTATGGGTGGCGGCGCGGTAGGGATCGACGACGGCGAAGGCGTTCGCCTCCTCGATGGCGCGGGCGACAGCTGTGCCGTCCGTTCCCTCGACCGCCAGTTGTGACGCAGGCACCGTACAGGTGGCGCGCCCCAGACGGTGGTCGGCGAGGTTGGACAGAATGCGCAGGTTGACGCGCCCGCCGGTCAGCTCCTCGACGAAAGGGGCCATCGTCTCCACCGCCGTATTGATGGCGTTGGCACCCATGGCGTCACGGGTATCGTAGAGCAGGTGGACGACCAGCATCGGCCCGACCGGGCTCTCCGGCAGATGACGAATCTCGATATCGCGCGATCCGCCGCCACGCCGCACAATGCTCTGGCTGCAGGCGTCGGCGGTCTCCATCAGTCTTTGTTTGTTCGCCGCCAGGCGCTGTATCGCCGCTTCGGGGTCCGGCACGTCCAGTACCTGGATCTGGCCGATCATGATCGGCGCCGTCGCTTCTGTATGGAAGCCGCCGCCGGCGCGCACCAGCTTCGCCGCATGGCTCACGGCGGCGAGCACGCTTGGCTCTTCCACCGCCATCGGGATCAGGTAATCGCGGTCGTTGATCAGAAAGTTGACGGCGATCCCCAGCGGCAGCGCGTAGGTGCCAATGCCATTCTCGATCATGTGGCTCGCCGCGTCGGCTGTCAGCCCCTGGCCCAGCAGCAGCGCCTGTTCGTCGTTGTTTAGATCGGCCCAGTGGGCCACTGTCGCCACGCGTTCGGCAAGGCTGCGCCGGTAGAAGCCCGGTAGGCGCGAGGATGGCGTCTCCAAAATTACATCATCTCCATTTGACCTACTCATTGTATCTTCCCTATCACATAACACTGTCGCAGGCGCAACCGGCCGGCGCGCCTTGTCCCTATGGTAGCGCGTCGCCCCGGCAGGCCTTCGTCACCACCATTTATAGCGGGAAAATGCTCTCAAAAGCTACCAAAGTGAGAGACGGGCGGAATGCGGTAGTTCTCAGGAGCCACCGGATCGGCCCAAGGCGGCTGCGATCACTGCTGGCCCAGATGTTGTAGCGCCAGTTGGAGGCGCTCGTCCACGGATTTTGCCTCGCGGGGTAGATTCTGTAGCGCGGTCTGCGCCTCGACAATGCTGAAGCCGAGGCCGGTGAGGAGGTCGATGACGTCGGCGTCGACGTCGCTGACCAAGGGCGCTACCCCCGGCGCGGCGGTGAAGTCCAGCTTGTCACGCAGCTGGAAGAGGATGCGCTCCGATGTCTTCCTGCCAATGCCGGGCACCCGCTGCAGAACGGCCGCCTCTTCCCGCATGACGGCGCTCTTAAAGAGCTCGGGGCTGAGCGTGGAGAGAATCGCCAGCCCAACTCGCGGACCAATCCCGCTGATGTCGAGCAGCATCTCGAAGAGGTTCAGATCCTCTTCGCTGACGAAGCCGTAAAGGGTCAGCTCCGTCTCACGGACGATCAGGTGGGTGTGCAGGCTGATCCGCCGTCCAACGCCGCCAACGTCTTCGAGCACGGTCGCGGGAACGAAGACGCGCACGCCGATGCCGCCAACATTGATGATCAGATGATCCTCTCCCACACGATGGATAGCGCCGGTGATGGTAGCAATCATGAGTTGATTGTAACAACTGCGCCTTGCCGGGCAAGGTTTGCGGGCGGCGTCGCGAGAGCTAAAGTTGAGTATCCCGGCTACTTATGCTAATATCTTTGCGGATCTGTCCATCATAGTTGCTGTGCTTTACTGCGCCGGAAAAGGGGCGTCGCAGCGTAGGGCCCATACCGCTTATGAACCAGCAAGATCAAACACGGTCAAAGATTCTCGGCGTCCTGATTCGGGACGCGCGGCAGCACGCTGGGCGCTCGGTGGAAGAGTGTGCAAGCGTGTTGCAGATCACGCCGGAGCAGCTTGAGGAAGCTGAGAAGGGGCGTCACGTACTTTCACTGCCGGCGCTGGAAGTGCTCTCCATCTACCTCGACGTTCCTATGGCCCACTTTTGGGGCACAAAGACGCTTGGGGAAGCAGAGGAGTTGCGCTACGACGAGCTGCTGGCGCTGCGCCACCGGATTATTGGCGCGCTGCTCCGCCGTGCCCGGTTGGAAGCCGGCATGGAAGCGGAGGCACTGGCCGAGGCTGCCAGCGTCGACTCCGAGCAGCTTGCAGCGTATGAGCGGGGACAGGCGCCGGTACCGTATCTCGAGCTGGAGAAGCTGGCGCGCGCGCTGAACGTCTCCATCCGAAGCTTTGTCGACGAGGATCGGGGGCCCCTGGGCCGCCACGAGGAAGCACACCGTATGAAGCAGCAATTCGAGCAGCTGCCGCCAGACATCCAGTCATTCGTGAGCAACCCCTCAAACATTCACTACATCAAGACGGCAATGGAGCTGAGCGAGATGGACGCCGACCGGCTGCGAACGATTGCCGAGAGCCTGCTTGACATCACCTTCTAGCGGCGTCCGACGCTTTCATGGCAGATCGTTTGCTAGAGGAGGGGATGGCCTTTTTCCGCCGTGGGCAACGCGACGCCGCACTGGAAAAGTTTCGTGAGGCGGCCGCTTCCTACGCGGCGGCGGAAGACCCGACAGGGCAGGGAGAGGCGCTGAACAACGCCGCCGTGATCTACCGCCTACAACGGCGTTGGCAGGAGGCAGCAGATGCCTTCGACCGCGCCCGCACACTCTTTCGCGAGGCGGGGGAGGTAGCCCGGCAGGGGCAGGTTCTGGGAAATCTCGGCGATCTTTATGCGCGACGGGGCGACGATGAAGCGGCGGCACGCCTCTATGGCGAGGGTGCAGCGCTGCTGGCGCAGGCGGGCGAGCACGACAATCAGGCTCAGATTCTGCGCGCACTCAGCCTGCTGCGCCTTCGCCAGCGCCGCTTTCTGGAGGCGATGATGCTGATGGATGCAAGTCTGGAGGCGCGCCCGCGCCTGTCCCTGTCGCAGAGGCTGTTCCGCCCGCTGCTTTCATTTGCTCTCCGCCTGCTTACCGGCGGTCGGGAGCCTCCGGGTGGGGTGTAGACGATGGCCTGCTGCCGGCTCTCCTCATTCCCACTCCTGCTCATCCTGAGTGTGCTGGCGCTGCTACTACTCGGCGTGGGCTGCGACGCTGTCCTCTCTGAAGACGATTCACCTGCGGCTCGCGCGACAGTGATCAGCTCCTATCTCCCCACGTTTGCTCCGACCGCGGCGGCGACTCCGACCGACACGCCGACCCCAGTTGCGAGCCCGACGCCGCTGCCCAGCCCGACGCCGGCGGTGCCCCCTACGCGCGCGCTGACGGAGCCTGCTGCCCTGCCCCTAGACTACCTGAATCGCTTCGGCCTCACCGGCAAGGCTGACGCGCTGGTGGCCGCTCAGGCAGCCGGTTTGCCCTTCGGCAGCGTCGCCACTTGGCATGTTCACCCTGACCCTCCCGAGCTGGCGGGCGCAGTCTTCTGGCAGGTGATTCGTGTGGACCAGGAGGGTGTGCGTCCGCCGCGCCACTGGATCGACGCGACGATCGCCGCTAATCCCGGCGCAATGTGGCTCGTCGGCAATGAGCCGGACGTCCCGGTGCAGGACAATGTCTCGCCGGCTCGCTACGCAGAGATCTACCACGATCTCTACACCCACATTAAACGCAAGGATCCCACGGCCCTGATCGCCATCGGTGGGGTCAGCCAGCCGACGCCCATCCGCCGCGCCTACCTGGATGCCGTGCTCGATGCCTACGAGACGCGGTACGGTCACCAGATGCCGGTCGATATCTGGAACGTTCACGCCTTCATTCTACGTGAAGAGCGAGATGTCTGGGGCGTCGACATTCCAAAAGAGATGGACGAGGCCCTCGGCATTCCCTACGAAATCGCCGATCATGACAATCTCGCCATCTTCCAGCAGAATATTATCGAGTTCCGGCGCTGGATGGCCGAGCGTGGCTACGCCGATCGTCCACTCGTTGTCTCCGAGTATGGCTTTCTGATGCCCCGCGAGTACGGCTTTACCGAAGAAGAAATCGCCGCCTTCATGACCGGAACCTTCGATTTTTTCCTCAACGCCCGCAACGAGACCGGCTATCCTGCCGACGACTATCGCCTCGTCCAATGGTGGTTCTGGTTCATCGTCTATGCAGATGACGACGAGTACAGCGCCTCCTTTCTTTACGACGGAGAAGCCGACGAATTGACACCACTCGGCAGGGTCTACACGGATTACATTCGCGAGCACCAGCCGGCTCCGTGAAGGGGGCATCTGCGTAAGCCATGGCCGCCGCAGAACCGTCTCCGCCCTCGTCTCGCCTGCCACTCCGGACGAAGGTTATCTATGGCCTCGGGGACTGGGGGACGAGCGCATCTACGACGGCGCGCAACGCCTTCTGGTTCTTTTTTCTGACAAGCGTCGTGGGGCTAGATCCGGCGCTGGGCGGGCTCATCTTTCTCGTCGGCCGCCTCTGGGACGGCATAAACGATCCTCTCGTCGGCGCGATCAGCGACCGCCTGGATACGCGCTGGGGACGGCGGCGGCCCCTGCTGCTCTTTGGCGCCGTTCCCTTTGGCTTCGCCTTTATCCTGCTCTTCTTCGTTCCCCCCTTTGCAACCTCCACCTTCGGCCTGACCGTCTACTACATCCTCGCCTTTCTGCTCTTTGACACGCTCTACACAGTCATTAACGTCCCTTATTCGGCGCTGACGCCCGCGCTCACCGCCGACTACGATGAGCGCAGCAACCTGACCGGCTGGCGGATCGGCATCTCGATAATCGCCGCTCTGGTGACGGGTGGCCTCTTCAAGCTGCTGGCAGAACAGCTCTTTGCCGGCTGGTTTGGCGGCGGGGCCACCGGAATTCGGCTCGGCTATCTCCTTTCGGCCGTCATCTGGGGTGTAACGATGATCATCCCCTATTTCGTCCTAGTGCGGGCCATCGAAGAGCCGGACCATGAGCCGGAGCGGGATCCGATCAGGCCGTGGCGCACCTTCCGCGAGGTCTTTAACAACCGCCCGTTCCGCTTCGCGGCGACACTCTACCTACTTACCTTTGCTACCGTGGACGTCGTGCTCATCGTCTGGGTTCGCTTTCTCATCGACTACATTCGTGTCACACCCGGCTTTGATAACCTGCTGCTGGCGGCGGTCCTCGGGGTCGCCGTCCTGACGATGCCGCTGTCCGTTTTCCTCATGCGCCGCTTTGGGAAGCGGCGGGCGTATATTGGCAGCATGATCATGCTGTCGCTCGCGCTGTTTATCATCAGCCAGGTGCCGCCAGGGGGACAAAATCTGGTGCTCCTGGCTGCATTCGTCGCCGGCCCCGGCTTCGGCGCTGCCCAGGCCGTCCCCTGGGCTATTGTCGCCGACGTCATCGAGAGCGACGAGCTGCAGACGGGTAAGCGGCGTGAAGGGGTGTTCTACGGTTATCTCGCCTTCTTTCGAAAGCTGGCGTCGGCGCTGGCGATCTTTGCCGTCGGCCAACTCCTTTCGCTGGCGGGCTTTATTACCACCACCCAGGGAAGTGTCTTTATTGACCAGCCTCAGAGCGCGGTTTTGGCGATGCGCTTCATCGTCGGCATACTACCCGGCATCATGCTCTCGCTGGCGATGATTGCCGCCTGGCGTTATCCTCTGGATCGTGAGACCTTCAACGATATCCGCCGGCAGCTGGCGTTGCGCCAGGAGACGGACGCTTGATGGCTGACGACGCAGTCCAGCTCTTCGGAGTGGGCGAGGAGGGGCCTATTCGCCTTCGGCTCCCCCAGCCGCCCTCCTCTCTGCACTCGCTCCCGCCGGAGCTACCCGTGGACGTATACACCGTCTTCCGCACCTTCGATGGCTCTAAATTCCTGGGGCTGGCGGCTCATCTCGACAGATTGGATCAGTCGCTGGCCCTGCTGGGACGGGACTATCGTGTGGATCGCGGTCGGTTGCGGCTTGCGCTCCACCAGGCCTGCAGCGGCTATCGGTCTGGGAATAGGCGGGTGAGAATCGACGTGCTCCGCCATCCGGTCGAGGCGCTGGGGATACCGGGTCGGCTCTTGCTGACGCTGGCTCCTTTCAAACCGCCGCCCGAGCGCTGTTACGAGGAGGGCGTGCGCCTGCGCGTGGCGCCGCGGCTCCAGCGAGCGCGCCCGCGGGCCAAGACGGCCGACTTCATCGACGCTCGCCAAGCCTATCCTGTCAGCGACCATGACGCTTATGAGTGGCTGTTGCTCGACGACGAGCATAGAATTCTGGAAGGAACCAGCAGCAACTTCTATGCCGTGCGCGACGGGACGCTATGGACGGCTGGGGAGCACGTGCTGGAAGGAATCACACGCGCCATCGTGCTCCAACTGGCGCCTGAAATTGGCATTCCCCTACGGCTGGAGGCGGTTCCACTGAGCGGATTGCCCCACTTTCAAGAGGCATTCCTCAGCAGTAGCTCCCGCGGCCTGATGGCGGTGGTCCAGATCGAGGAGCAGGTGGTGGGAGATGGAGAACCGGGCCTCGTTACCCGGCAGTTGATGAGCGCCTATGAGCGTTTTGTGGCGCACGCCGTCCAGCCGGCGCTCTACGAAGACTAGCTATATCTATATCTACACTTTGATGGAGGACACACTATGCCAGAAGTAGGCCAGATGGCCCCCGATTTCACACTCGTTTCGGATGAAGGGAAGGAGGTCTCTCTCTCCGACCTGCGCGGACAACGCGTTATCCTCTTCTTCTACCCACGCGCCGCGACGCCCGGCTGCACACGCCAGGCGTGTGGCTTTCGTGATAACTGGCCCCAGATTGAGGCCGCGGGCGCGGCTATCTTCGGCATCAGCCCCGACAGCGTGGAGACATTGGCCGAATGGCGGGAAGAGGAAAAGCTGCCCTACCCTCTTCTCTCCGATCTGGATCACGAGGTGGCCGAGCAGTATGGTGTGTGGGGCGAAAAGAAGATGTTCGGCCGCGTTTACGAGGGCGTCATCCGCAGCCATTTCGTCGTCGATTCGGAGGGCCGCTTGGTGGATATCCAGCGCGACGTCAGCCCTGAGCAGAGTGTGACGCGAGCGCTTGAGGCGCTCTAAGCGCCGCTGTTGCCGCCGGTAAACAGGAGCGGCGTCATGCAGAGCGGCGGCGCCACAGGAAGAACAGAACGCCCAGCAGGATCAGCGCCAGAAAGATGGCGGCGAGCCCGCTGACTGCCAGCAGAGAAAAGCCTTCGGCCTCCTCGACGGCGGCCACACCGGCCGTGTCGACGACTTCCTCGACGTCGACGGAAACTGTTTCGCTGCTGACCGTATCGTCGACGGTAATATCCTGCGGTTCAGGGCGCAGGCGGCTGCCGAACTCGATCATCACCGTCTCGTCTTCGTCAAGCTCGACTTCAATATTCGTGCCGGTCGTCGACTCCAACGTTGCCGGCACAGCTTGCGCCACCTGATAGCTGCCGGTAAGGAGGTTCAGGAAGCACACCGGTTCGGGACCGCTGGAAATGCCCTGCCAGACCTCGCCGTCCTCGCTGACTACGGTAAAGGTGACTCCGGCCATCGCTCCTTCGCCGGCATCGTGGAGGCCGTCTCCGTCGGGATCGGCAAAGGCGTTAACGCATATGGTGCCCACTGGCGGTGGGGGTGGGGTCGCCGTCGCCGTTGCCGTGGGGACGGCGGTGGGCGTCGTCTCCGGCGTAGGTGTGGTGGCTGTCGCCGTCGGCGCCTGCTGTGCCGCCTGGACAGGGTCGGCGACCTGCTGTGCACCCAGGATGCACAGAGAGAGGAACAGAAACGAAACAATCTTTTTCATCAGCTAGCCTTCCCGATTCTGGTCACGGGGTAGAGCGCCGGGCGCTGAGAATGACGACGAGCACGCCCACGAGCAGGAGAACGGCGATCACCACCGCGGCGCTCAGTAATATGTTCGTGACGCCTCCGCCGACGCCGTTGCTGTCGGCGTCGGTGATAACGGCCTCGTTCGGCGTCTCCTCTGGCGCCGAGTCGAGCGGCTCCTCCTCAGGCGCTGCAGCAAGCTCCTCGCTGCGGTAACTGCCGAATTCGAGCGTCTGTGAGCTGCCCATTTCGACCGTCACGGTCCAGTCACCAGCCGTCGTCAGAACCTCATTCTGTGCCGTGCTGCGGGTGATCCGGTAGTCACCCGGCTGCAAACCGGTGATGCAGTAGGGTTCGGAGACGCCGTCGGTGACGTAGTTGCTCACCACCGTTTCATCCCGCGAGATGGTAAAGGCGACGGCGCTCTGCAGCGGTTCATCCTCCTCGCGCAGGCCATTTTGATTCAAATCCGCAAAGGCGGCGAGGCAGATCTCAGCGCGGGCGGGGGTGGCCGTTGCCGTCGGGAGCGGCGGCGTCGGCGTGGGCGACACGGCGACGGCCGTGGCCAGCGCGGCTGTCTCATCATCTGTCGCCTGGCCATCAGATCCTTCGCCGGCCGACTCCGCCTCGTCCGCTTCATCTGTGGTGGAGGCACTGCCATAGCCGACGATGAGCAGCTGACCGAGCTGAAGAAAGTCATCGCGGCTCGCGTCGTTGAGTTCCAGGAGCTCCTCCAGGGTGAGCCCGTGGCGGGCGGCGATGCTCCAGAAGGAATCGCCCTCCTGTACCTCGGCGTAGATAACACCCTCAGCGTCGGGCGTTGCCGTGGGCGTACCCGGAGGAGGCGTAACGGTCGGCGCCCCTTCAGGCACGACGCGCAGCTGTGTACTGTCCCAGTAGATGCTGTTGCGCGCGCGCGCTTCGTCCGGTGCGGAAATAGTAAAGATCGTTACGCGCTCGGCCTCGGCCTCCGCCTCGACCACAAATTGGCGGTAGACGTCGTAGGGCTGCCCATAGCTTGACCAGACGATATTACCGCTGTAGGGGCTGGTGCCGCCGGTGGGGTCGATGCCAATGCGCATGTTGACGGTCGTGGGCGAAGTGGACGTTCCCGACTCTTCTGTGCTTGATAGCGCCTGGCCCCACGCCGTGAAGCGCAAGCGCGCGCCGGGCTCCACGTCCACCATCTGCAGAAGACCAGCGGTGTGGGCGCCGTCGGGCGTTGAGTAGCGTACGGCGCTACTGCCGGAGTGGACGCGGTTGCTGGCAGAAGCGGCCGTCACTGCTGCATACTCCGGCTGCAGATTATCCCACTCCGGATCATCCTCCGTCTGGCTGATCCACCACGGGATCCACTCATTTGGCGCTTCGACGTTGCTACAGGGCCCGCCGCAGTCTGCGAGTTGGGAGCCATGAAGGGCGAGCCAGTCGTAATCGCTCGGATTGAAGGTGTAGAAACCACTCTCAAAGTCGGGATTCTGCAACAGGTTTCCACCCTGAGCCTGTGCGGACCGCAGTCCTAAGCTGGTGCTCGGCGCCAGGCCAGTCACGATGATGGCCGACAACAGGATAAAATAAAAACGATGCATCTCCTACCTCTCTTTCCAAACCGGCGCCGGTCTGGAAAAGCCTTGTCTGCAAGCTGCCGGACGAGGGCGCTTGGACGCCACTCCGGCACAATGTATCTACTGATCGATGAAGTGAGCCCCCTTTGCACCTGTTGCGCTCTTCTTCAATCGAGGCGCGCAGTGCGGGCGTTCGGTTTCGTAAGGGGGAAACGCTCGGCTCCAGAACGTTCCATTCTGGCCCGCCGTACCTCTCGGTGACCGTGCGACGGATCACGCCCGCGTATATGTCACTATCGAGTGATACAGGGCAAAAACAAGCGCCACACCCGGTGAGTTAAGCAAACCCTCATTTACTACCGGAGTTGTTCATGCCCTGTTGTCAAAGGCGCTTCAGTGTAGCAAAATAGGCGGCTGTGTCAATTTTGGTTAACGTCAGATGCGCGTACTTTTGCTTTCTAAAGCCTGCCTGGTGGGGGCCTATCAGACCAAGCTCGAGGAAATTGCCCGCTTTGAGGATATCGATCTGACCGTTCTGGTTCCCCCTGTCTGGGAGGATCCAGCGGGTGACGTCCCCCTGGAGCGGGCCCACACCAGCGGCTACCGGCTGCTCGTCGAGCCGATTCGCTTCAACGGCCGCTACCACCTGCACTACTATCCCCGTCTGGGCGAGCGCATGCAGGCAATCCAGCCCGACGTCGTTCACATCGACGAGGAGCCTTACAATGTGGCGACGTGGCATGCGGTGCGGCAGGCGCGGGCCGTCGGCGCCCGTTCTCTCTTCTTTTCGTGGCAGAACATCCGCCGTTCCTATCCCTTTCCGTTCAACGTGCTCGAGAAGCAGGTGCTGAACGGCGTTTCTTTTGCCATTATGGGCAATCAGGCGGCGGCGAAGGTGTGGCGCGACAAGGGATACGAGGGTCCGTACCGGGTCATCCCCCAGTTCGGCGTCGACCCCACCCATTTTCACCCCCCACGCGAGGCGGCGCGAAGGCCCGCTCCTGTGCTCTGCATCGGCAGCGCCGGGCGCCGGCTGGTGTGGGAAAAGGGCAATGATCTGCTGCTGCGCGCCGTTGCCGGGCTCTCTGGAGGGTGGGAGCTGCGTATTGCGGGTGAAGGGCCGGAGCGCGTCGCGCTGGAACGGCTGGCACGACAGTTGGGTATCGCCGACCGTGTCCACTTTGACGGCGTCATTTCCTCGACCGCCATGCCCGCCTACCTCCGTCGGCTAGACGTGTTGGTTCTGCCCTCACGCACCCTGCCCAACTGGAAGGAGCAGTTTGGGCGCATTCTCATCGAAGCGATGGCCTGCGAAGTCGCCGTCGTGGGCAGCGATAGCGGCGAAATTCCCCATGTCATCGGCGAGGCGGGGCTTACTTTTCCCGAAGAGAGCGTTGACGCGCTTCGCGCTGCGTTGCTACGATTGATAGAGAGAGGCACGCTGCGCCAGCGGTTGGGCCAGGCGGGACGCCGGCGCGTCCTGGCGCAGTATACACAAGACCAGATCGCCGCGCAGAGCGTCGACGTATACCGAGCGATGCTGCGCCAGCCTGCCCTCTGACGGCACGCTCAGGGATTAAGATAATGACCGGAAGACAGAGAATGCTTCGCCTGCTGGGCCTTGTGCTCATTGCCCTGGCCCTAATTCTGGGCCTCTTTACAGTTGCAGCTTACCTGGGGTGGCAGAGCGGTACGACGCTGCGCACCGAGCAGGCGGCGCAGGCACAGGAGACGGAGGTCGGCGTGCAGCTGGAGCGGGCGCGCGCCGATATAGAGGAAGGGCACTTCCAGCTTGCACTGCGGCGGTTGGAGTGGGTGCTGGAGCAGGACCCGGATAACGAGCAGGCGGAAGCGCTGCAGATGCGTGCGCAGGCAGCTCAGCAGCGCGCAGAGGGCACCCGGACGATTACGTTACGTACAGCGACCGCGACCGCCGTCGAGTCGGCCCCCACCGCCGAGGATGTGCCCGAAGATACGCGTGAACCACTGCCTGACCAGCCGGCAGCGCAGCCCGAACTGGAGCGAGAGCTGGCCCGGATTGAGGCGCTGCTTGCCCAGGAAGCGTGGGAGGAAGCGCTCGCGGCGCTGCTCGCCTTTCAGGGCGAGCATCCTGCCTACGAGCGGGAGCGCACCGACGAGCTTCTTTTTGATCTTTACGTTACCCACGGCGTCGATCTCCTTTACTCTGAACAGGTCGAGCTGGGTCTCTACTATCTCTCGCGAGCGGAGCGTCTGGGTACGCTTTCGCAAGAGGTTCGGGGACAGATGTTGTGGGCCGAGCTCTATTTGGGCGGGATGGCCTATTACGGGGTCAACTGGGCGGTCGCCGCCGACTTCTTCCGTGAGCTCTGTCCGGCGGCTCCCTTCTACCAGGGCGCCTGTGAAAAACTCTACACATCGTTGGTGGCGCGTGGAGATCAGTTCGCCAACAGTGGCGAGTGGTGCCCGGCGGTACCATGGTACGAAGAGGCCTATCAGGTCGATGCGACTGGCGCCGTGAGTGACAAACTGGCGAACGCGCGCGAGGGCTGCCGTAACGCCACTCCCACGCCCGACCCGCTGGCGACGCCGACGCTGACGCCCGCTCCGGGGCCAATCACGCCGACAGAGACCGTCACCGGAACGACGCCGCTCAACCCGTAAAGGCCAGCTCCCACGGAGTTGGTTGGAGGTATGTTAGTGCTGTTGGGCGCCCGCTGTGGCGCTGGCTATAATCAGGCCGATGCCTGACCTTGGTGAACCGATCAGCGAGCGGGAGCTCGACGTCCTCAACTGCCTGACCGAAGGAGCCACGAACCGCGAAATTGCGGAGCAACTCTCGATCAGCCCCAATACGGTAAAAGTTCACCTGCGCAATATCTACACCAAGCTGGGTGTTTCCTCACGCACGGAAGCGACCACGGTGGCCCTCCAGAAGGGGGTCGTGTCGATCCCGGGAATTGAGGTCGAAGCGGAGGAGGAGGCGCTGGCCGCCGATGCAGCCGCCGATGCGGTTGCGGAGGTGGGGGCGGAAGTGCCGCCACCCTCCGCCGGAACTGCGGTGGAGGGGGCAGCGGCGCCCGTAGCGCCCACCGACGGCGCACCCATGGAAGTCGTGCCCGTGGAAGGTGCGCCCGCGGTATCATCAGGGCGCTCTGGCGACGGATCCGACCTTTCTTCTGTTCTCGCAGCGCGCGATCTTGCAGGCGCCGCGTCGTCAGAGCCGCGTGGTCGCCGGCTGGCGCTCCTTGCGGTGGGTGCCACCGCCCTCCTCGCCCTGCTCCTGGGCGGACTCGCCGTTGCCTCGCTATGGCGACAGGCGGATGGCGCGAGCCCTGATGTAGCCGAAGGGGCAGCGAGCGACGATGTCGAACCGGCGGTGGAGGTGGCGGAAGAGCCGCTGGGCGAAAACTGGCTTGCCGTGACTCCCGCCCTCCCCGAGCCGCGGGCCCACATGGCTGTGGCCTCCGTCGGGCTGAACCTTTACCAGATCGGCGGCGAGACGGCCGACGGGATTGTGAACTCCGTCGCCATCTACGATACCCAGCGCCAGGTGTGGGGGGCAGGTGCGCCCAAGATTACTCCGGTCGCCGACGCCGGCGCTGCCGTCCTCGCGGGCGAAATCTACGTCGTCGGTGGGCAGCTGGAGACGGGGCAGGCGACGAACAGCGTCGAGGCATACAGTCCGCTTAACGACGGCTGGCGCCCGGTGACGCCGCTGCCGCAGCCGGTCGCCGGTGGGTTCGCGCTTGCCAGTGATGGCCTGCTCTACTTCTTTGGCGGCGTCCACGAGGAGACGATCCGCGATAGCGCCTACGTGTACGACCCGGCGACACAGGCGTGGGAGACGCTGCCGCCGCTGGTCCAGGCGCGCGCCTTCGCCGCCGGGGGGGTGATTAACGGAGAGCTCTACGTGGTGGGCGGCACAGATGGCGAGATGCCGCTGTCCTCCTGCGAGCGCTTCGATCCCGCTGCCGGGCGCTGGTCCTCCTGCCCGCCGATGCAGGTGGCGCGCTCAGGGGCGGCTGCTGGCGTCGTGCTCAAGAAGCTCTATCTCTTCGGCGGCTCACTCGGTGAGCCGGCAGCGGTAGGCGAACGCTATGATGCCACGAGCGAGGGGTGGGAAGAAATCGAGATGCCAATGCTCTCGGCCGCGCCTGACTGGCCCTTCCTCGGCGCATCAAGTGTCGAAACCCGCATCTACCTGCTGGGAGGTGTTTCTGGAGGGGAGCCTGCAGACAAGATGTATATCTACACGCCTCAGGTCTACCAGTTCTTCATCCCCTCTGCTTCTTCGGGTCGCGGTAACTAGCGCGGGACTTTCCCTTCTACGCTTCGCCCGGTCCAAACCGGACCTCATCCGGCGCCATCTCCTCGTAGCCGGTGCCGAAAAACCAGGTGATGATCCCCGCTTCATCCCATGGCTTTAACGCCTGAATCAGCAACAGCCCCGGTTCAGAGGCGACCGCCCGCCTAAAGGCAATTTGCGACTCAAAGGTAAGGGCATAGAGCAGGTGGAAGCGCGATTCACCCCCCGGTTTCCCCGCCACACGCGTCACCTCGCTCTTAATCAGCCCCGGCAGCTGCTCCGCCAGCGGGAGGTGGGTGCGCGCGAAAAATGCCTCCAGTGCCTCCTCGTCGTCGACCTTGCGGTAGATAGTCACGAACTTGAACATCGCTGCCTACGCGCCCTCTCCGCTCGTCTCGTCCCACACCAGTAGTAGCTGCTCTTTCAGTTGCCGGCGCCGCGCTTGATACGCCGGTTGCTCCAACTCGCCCGCTTCATAGGCATCGTCCAGGCGGGCAATCGCCAGCAGCAGCGCCTCTCTTTCTGTCGATAGGGCACTCCCGAACGCTCCGCCACTCTCCTCCCTTTCCTCGTCCACCATCACGGTTTCCGCTGTCTCGGCAGCCGGTGCGGGATTCTGCTGCCAGAGGCGAACGAGATATAAGGTGGTGGCAACTGCCAGAAGCAGTGCGCCACCGCCGATGAGCAGCTCCGACGTTTCATTGCGCTCTACCGCCGCAGCCGGCACAGTCGGTTGTCCGGCGCTGTCCTGCGGCCCCGTCACCGGGCGTGGCTCTCCTTCCACACGGAAGCTCACGGGCGCCTCCGCCGGGATCCCCTGCTGAACGTAGCTGGGGAAAAGGCCGCCCATCGCGCCCGTTTCCTGCTGCGTCCACGGCGCCTGCTCGGCAAGTGTTACCCCGGCATCGGCAATGACGAGGGACGCCCGCTCGACGTCATACTGGACCGGGTGGCTCACTTCCATGCCGCTCTCATAGGGGAGCGTGTAGCGTACCAACAGATTCAATGTGCCTGCTCCCGGGCGCAGGGGCACCGTGTCAGCCCAACCTCGCTCTGTCTGAATGATCGTCTCGACCGGAAAGAACTGGCTCATATCGCCGAAGGTGCGCTGAAAGACCGGCGAAGAGGCCCCCTGCGGCAGGACGATGCTGATGGTGCCAGCTGAAGGGTCGCCGGTCGGACCAACAAAGACTGCCGGCGCATCCTGGCTGAACTGATACAGTTCGTTGACGATGACCGCCTCTTCCGCAAACTCCAGAATCACGTGTAACTCCGTGATAGTTACCGAAGCGGCGTCCGTCGTCTGTTCGTAAACGGCGACCGGCAGCGCCAGCGCCGGATCGGCGCGCTCCAGCTCGCGGAGCTCGCTGCCAAAGCTGATTCCCTCGTAATCGACAGTCGCCATGTAGACGAGGTCGGGCGGTACGTCTGTCACCTCAAAGCTGAAGCTCGCCTCCGCGTCGAGCGTCGTCGTCATAACGATTGCCGGCTGAAAATCGCGCGTGAAGCCAGAGAGCACCACTTCCGTTCCCGGACTCAGAGCGGCGCCGGTTGTTTCGTTGACGACGACGCCGGTCACCAGCGCCGATTCGATCGGCCCCAGCAGTTCGTGGACGTCGGTGCTGTCATAGCTGAACGTGCGCGCGTACGCGATCGCCGTCCACAGCTCATCTTCACTCAGCGTTACGGCCTGGTGCCCTTCGATAGCCGATTCAGAAGAGAACGTGTTGAAGAGATCAAGATTGCTGTGCGCCGACCAGTAGGCAATATCCCCTAGCACACCGTCAGCCTCCCCTTCGTGGCAGTCGGCGCACGCGGCGGCGAACAGCTCCTGGCCCTGTTCCAGCGTCTCCGGCGTCGTACCCAGTCTGTAGACCGCGGCAATCACGTCCCAGCGGCTGGCCTCAGCGAGGGGATTACTGCTGGTGGGCCCGAACGGAGGCATACCGGCGGCCGGAATGCCGCTCGTGATCAGCTCAAACATGCGCGCCGGGACGGCCCGGCGGAGGAAGCGCTCGCTGCCGAGGGCCGTCGGCGGCGCCGGCAGCTGCGCCGCGAGTTCGCCGTCACCCGAACCGGCCGGGCCGTGGCAGTCGGCGCATCGCTCCTGATAGATCAGCAGGCCGGGGCCGGCATCTGGCGTCTTCTCCGGTGCGTTGTCCCCCTGCGCGCCGCTGGGTGCCGCGCTACTCAGGAAGAGGATCGACAGCGCCAGGAGCAGGATGAGGGCGGGCAGAGAGCGCAGGTGCAAAAGCGATCCAGAAGGCCGACGACGCATACGATCAGTGAAGCGCCTCGCCACAGTAGGCGCAGAAGCGGTCCTCCGGCTCGCGCGGCTCGCCGCAACTGGCGCAGAATCGAGCCGCGCCAAGCGAGCGGGCGCGGTTGCCGGTTGCGCCCTGCCGGCGGCGCGCGATGGCCTTCTCAATCGTCTGGTCGATCTCTACGCCTGGCACGGCGCGCGCGGCTCCGTCACTCCGGCGGGCGCTGATGGCCGCCTCGATCGCCTCGTCTGCGCTGGCTCCATTCGCTACCGCTGGCGCGAGCTGATCGATCTGCCGCAGCAGGCGTGCCGCTTCCGCCGCCAGCTGTTGTCGGCGGCGGCGGTATGGCGCTTCCGGTATCTTGCCCGTCTCGTAGTCGAAGTCCAACTCCCTGATCTGCGCCAGGAGCGCGTCCTTCTGTTGCTGTAGTGCCGCGCTGGGTCCTCTCGCTTCCGCCGTTGCTTCGGATGGTGCCTCCGCCTGCATGTCCGCCTGCGCCACCAGCAGGGGGCGCCCAACGAAAAGGGCGACGAGGATGAGCAGGGCGATGCCGAGCAAGAGAGAGCCTGTCGTTAACATAGGGGAATATCTGTGATTGCCCCGCTGGCTGTTTACTCCGTCAGAAGACGACTGATCTGGGTGTGCAGGCGAGTGGAGTCGACGGGCCCGATAACCACGTCGGCGATCTGGCCATCCTTGCCGATGAAGAAAGTTTCCGGCACCCCGGTTATCTGATACCGGTTGGCGACGACCGAGCCAAGATCGGGCGCGTTGGGATAAGTCACATTGAACTCTTCCAGATAGTCGAGAGACTTTTGCTCGACGTCCAAGTAGGCAACACCCAGGAAAATGACACCATCATCACGATACTCGCGCCACGCGCTCTCGAGGAGGTCGGCCTCTATGCGGCACTCCACACACCACGAAGCCCAGAAGTTGAGGACGACGACCTGACCCTCCATCTCTTCCAGGCTGGCGCTCTCTGCACTCTGCCACTCATAGCCGTCGAAAAATTCCATTTCAAAGGCCGGAGCCGGTGCGCCGGCCTGCGGGCGAGGGGTATCTGTGTTCCCCAAGCCCCACCCGAGCAGCGCCAGCACGGCAAGGGCGCCGGCCCAGACCAGTACAGTGCTCCAGCGCCATCGGGAGCCCTGCTCGCCGTTCGCGCTGCCTTCTTCAACCTTGGCAACCGTTACGGGTTTACTCACCTTCTCTTACCTCTTTTTCGACGCGAGAGATGTAGTCGTCCTCGTCGGCGGCGGGGGGCGGCACCGGCGCCGTCGATTGGGCAACGTCGATGGTGTCGTCGTCCTCCGTTGCCTCTTCCGCGCGTAGCCCCTTCAGATACCGCCCGAAGAGGAGTGCGCCGACGACGACCACTACGATGGGAACGATCCAGGCCAACCAGTTGATCCCTTCTCGGGGCGGCGCGGCCAAAACACTGTTCCCGTAGCGTTCGGCAAAATAGGCATGAATCTCGCTTTCACTGCGCCCAGCCGCCAGCTGCTGGCGGATATCCTCGCGCCAGTCCGCGCAGACATCGGTCGGGCAGACGTCGACCGATCTATTTTCACAGGTGGGGCAGTAGAGGTCGCGCGCTACCTCGTTCACCTCGTCGTCAGTGACCGGCTCCTGGGCGACGGCGGGAATTGCCAGGCAGAGGAGCGCGAGGAGCAACAGGAGAACGATCGTCAACTTCTCGTTTCGTTGGTTCATCTCGTTCACCTTATGATCAGACGTGTTCAAACCGGTTGTACCACTGTGCGGCGGCGGGTGCGGGTTGCGGTGGTGGCTTTTGCCTCTGCCGCTTCGGGCCAGGCGGCGATCAGCGTGCCAAAGATGAAGATGAGGCCGCCAAGCCAGACCCAGTTGATCAGCGGATTTACGTAGAGCCGGAATGTTGCCGCGTCGTTGGTGACTGTCTCCCAATTCACCATGATGACGTAAAAGTCATCGGCGATGGAGGAGCGGACGCCGGGAATCGTCATCGGCTGCCCCGTCCGCGTGTAAAGCTCCGTCCGCGGCCCCAGCTCGCGCAGGAACTCGCCGTCCCTGTAGAGGGCCAGGTTGGCCTCTCTGATCAGCAGGTCGTCGGCGCCCGCATACTGGCGGATGCCGTTGAAGGCCATCTCATACGCGCCCAGAGTGACGCTCTCGCCTCGGTTAAGCCGGATCTGGGTCTCCTGCTGGAAGAAGTAGCTACCAATAATTCCAAAGGCCATGATCAGCACCCCGAGATGGATCCAGTACCCTCCGTAGCGGCGCCGGCTGCGCGCCATCAGCCGCGAAAATGCCTGCCACGGCCCTTCGCCGCGCTTCACCCGTGCTCGCGTTCCCTTCCAGAACTCCAGCAACGTCAGTACAAAGGAGAATGCAACGACCCACATGCCGACCAGCGCCGCCCAGTTGTCGATGCCGAGGGCGAAGAGGGCGACGACGAAGGCCAGCGCTGCCGCGGCGGGTCCGAGAATAGCGCGGCCCAGCCGCTGCAGGCTGGTGCGGTACCACATCGTCAGCGGCGCGACGCCCATCAGGAGCAGCAACACGAGGAAGAGGGGGCCGTTGACCTGATTGTAGAACGGCGGCCCCACCGTTACCCGCTCGCCCACCACCAGTTCGCTGAGGATCGGATAGTTGGTGCCCCAGAAGGTGGCGAAGAGAATGCCCATGAAAACAAAGTTGTTGAGCAAAAAGGCCGCTTCGCGCGACGTGAGCGACTGCAGGTGGTTCTGGGAGCCCAACTCGTCGCGCCGGCGCAGGACCCAGTAGACGGAGAAGAGTGTCATCAGCGCCAGGAAGATAAAGAAGGGCTGCCCGACCTCCGACTGCGCGAAGGCATGGACGGAGGAGATAACGCCGCTGCGGACAATGAAGGTGCCGTAGATGACGAGCAGATAGGTGAGGATGACGAGAACAATCGTCCAGACCTTAAACATGTTCCGCTTTTCCTGGATCATCACCGAATGGAGAAAGGCGGTGCCGGCGAGCCAGGGCATGAGGGAGGCATTTTCGACGGGGTCCCAGGCCCAGTAGCCGCCCCAGCCGAGAACGTCGTAAGCCCAGCGCCCGCCGAGGATAAGCCCCAGGCTGAGGAAGAGCCAGGCGACGAGTGTCCAGCGGCGCGTCGTGCGGATCCAGCCGATGTCGAGTTTGCCGGCAATGAGCGCCGCCATGGCAAACGTGTAGGGGACGGTGAAGCCGGTGAAGCCGAGATAGAGCATCGGCGGGTGGATGATCATCCCCGGATGGCGCAACAGCGGGTTCAGCCCCTGCCCTTCCAGGGCGACAAAGTCGGCGCGCGCAAAGGGATTTTCATAAAAGGTCACCAGCCCGAGGAAGAAGATCTGGGTGAAGCTAGCAACTATCAGCGCGTAGGGCATCAGCTCCCGCTCGTCGTGCCACTTGCGCAGCATCGCCGCGGCGGTAAAGGCGGCTAGAATCAGGTTCCAGAAGAGCAAACCTCCAGCCTGCCCGCCCCACAGCGCCGTTACCTTGAGGTAGGTCGGCATCTCCGTGCTGCTGACTTCGTAGACATAGGCGACGGAGAAGTCACTTTGCAACAGCAGGGTGATCAGCGCCGCGCTGGCGAGCAGCATAAGGGGAAAGATGACGACGAGCGCGTTGCGGGCGCTCTCCACCAGCCGCTCGTCGCTCCGCCGGCTGCCCCAGAATGCAACGACCGCCGCATAAATGCTGGCGAAGAAGGCTATCAGAAGTGCGGCGAAGCCCAGATCAGCAAGCATCGAACTACTGCGTGGATCCCTTCGCCGGATGACTCGCACCACCGGAAGCCGCCGCTGCCGGAGGCTTGGCTTCCTCATACCGCGTGGGGCACTTTAGAAAAAGGCCCCCTTCGTTGGCGTGGAAGGCACCATCGTCGCCCATCCGTCCTTCGACCAGCGCCTGCGCCTCGTGTTGTAGCAGGTCAGGGAGGGGTTCGTTCATCGCCACCACGCGCAGCCGCTGCCCCGGATTCTCGAGGTCGTCCACAATTTCGAATTCGAGCCGGGAGTGAGTGGCGTCGATCTGGGTGAACTTGATCGACTCGCCCAGAACCATGCCCGCCACGCGCAGGTCACGCCCAGCAAGCCGGCTCTGTTCGGCGTAGTATTCGTCTACCGTCTTGTAGAGCTGCGTGTTGCCGCTCATCCCATTGACGATCAGGAAGACGAGGGCGGCAGCGATCAGGATACCGCCGACCACAAATTTGAGGCGGTTCGTCCTCGGCTCAAGGAGCGTATCCGCGTCTCGGGTCCAGCTTGTATCGGTCATTCTTTCTTTCCTTCCCCACCTCAAGCGACGTAGTGGGTCGTCAGACAATTCGCGCTCTATTTAGTCCGGCGTTTATCCCCTTCTGCGTTGGAGGTGCGATTGCCAGCGCTAGTTTAACAGAAAGCCGCCGTCAGGCCGCTGTTCTTTAGGTGATAATCATCCGCCGACAGCGCCCATTAATAGCGTGAGAAAGCGGGTAGGCGACGTGCTAGGCACGCAACAAGCAACCCAACCTGCTCACTCGTCCACCATCTCCTCCGGTGGCTCAGAATGATCACTCTCATCCTCTTCAAGAAGCGCCAGCGCCTCCTCCACCGCTTCCGCCGGAACGGCAACGTAGCCCGTTCCCAGCGGGCCGATGACCATCCCAAAGGAGCGTCCCACGCTCTCCTGCCAGGCGCGCGCCGGAATCCCGGCAGACTCCAGGCGCCCCGCTATCATCTCCGCCGGCAAGAAGCCCCGTGTTTCGGCGACAACTTTCCACTCCACGCCGCTCTTGCCGCCGGGGCTGGCACCGGCGGCGCCGCTATTCTCCTGTCGATCATCTTCACTGCCGGAAAAGGCAAACGATGCACTAGTGCTCATCTTGTATCCTGCAATAGTAGAGTCCTTTGAGGCGCCTGCACGAGACGGCGCCCACACGCCTGTGGCTGCGACGCTCGATTTGCCCCTATTATACCCTCCCTCATCGGAGAGGGAAACGGGCGCGGTCGCTCGGCTGGCGCAAATTGCGACCCCTCTTTCCTTGTGCTAAAATTCGCAAACGATCCGGCCTACCGTTCACCGGCAAACGATCCCTGCCTATACGAGAGGCGGCCTAGCGCACGGAACGCCGGCATGCAAGAGGAGACGACGGTTGAAAAGCTTCGAGACGTGGAGAACGTGGCTCATTATTCTAGGGCTGATACTTTTCAGCGCGCTTGCCAGCGTCGCTTATCTGGCGCTGGACGATGGCGTCGGCGACGACGACCCTGAGGGCGGCATCGCAAGTGAGGCCCTGATCGGCGATGTCGTTCCCGACATCACGTTTCCTTTCATTGGCGATCGTCCGCCGCGCGAGGAGACGCTGATCACCATCGAACTGGAAGATCTGCTGTTGGGCGAAGTTCTTGTCGAAGCGCCGCTGATCGGCGAGCTGCAGGGACGGCAGGTGGACCCCCTGGTGCTCGCAGGGATCATCGCGGTTATTGTCGTCGGCGCCCTCTTCGCAATGGGGCTCCCGTTGGGATTCCTCTATGTGCTCCTCGACCGGCAGACGACGACACTCAAGGCCGATCCGGAGTTTCAGGAGCATCAGGCTGAGCTCGAGCGGCGCGAGCGAGCGCTGATTAAAGAGCTTGCCGAGAAACAGCCGCCGACGCCGGTTCCGGAGCACGAACGGCCGGCGTGGGCCTGGGTCAGCACTGCGCTCATCTTCTTCGTCCTTGCCATCTTTTTTGGCTTTGCCCTTGCCGACACTTTCTTCCCATCCGGCGAGGCGGAATTTTTTAACCGTCCCATTTACAGCCCCGGCGTTCCGCTGGGGCTGATATTAGGCCTGATTGCCCTGATCGCCCTTTCCGGCGTCTATCGTATGGGGCGCCCGGCGGAGGGAACGGAGGCCGCCAAAGCAGATGACCGCCCCATCCCGTGGGGCACGATATGGGTGATCATCACCGGCCTGGTCTTTCTGGCTATCGGCACTGGCTTGATGCTCGCCGTGCGGGCAACGCCGCCACCGGGCTGAGCGGCTCTCAGCGCATAAAGTGTACACGGATACGCGGTTGGGACGGCGCTGATTTCCCGGCTGGTATCCGTGTTTTTGCTCTGGAGGTGCTGTAATGGATGCCTATACACTGGTAGAGCGACTTGACGAGGTGCGCGTGCGCCTCCTGGAGGCGCTGGCCCCGCTTCCAGATGAGGCACTGACCTATCCAGGCGTCATTGGCGAGTGGTCTATCGCCGACGTGCTGGCCCACCTGGTGAACTGGGAAGCGGAGCTCGTCACCGCCTTTCACAAGATCGACCAGGAGAAGCGCCCGGGGAGGTTGTTACAGGCGCTCAAGGATCGTGACCGGTACAATGCCGAGCGCTTCGCCGAGATGAAGGGGCGCGATCTCGAGCGCATCTTCGACGATCTGCAGGATGTGCGTGCTAAAGTCGAAGAGTGGCTCGAAGAGTTCAACGACAAGCAGCTCAAGAGCCCTGGCTACTATGACTGGTTATCCGGTAGGCCGCTGTGGAAGCTGATCGCGGAGGTTACGTACGAGCACGAGGCCTCCCACCTGGAGGAGATCGAGGCCTTCGCCGACCGCTGGCTTGAGGAAGAGGCGGAGTCGACAATTTCTCTAACCGAAATAGAGGTGCATGAAAATGGCGACCGTGGCTGAAATGAAAGCTGTGCCCCTGGCGGAGAGCTATAAAGCGGCCCACGAGAGCGCGATTGTCGTCGACCGCAGCAAGTTGGGGGTGCTGAAATTCACAGGCGAATCGCGCCTCGACCTCCTGCATCGGATGTCCACCCAGGCGCTGGAAGGGCTGCAGAGCGGCGAGGGGCGGGCGACGATTCTCGCCACCGACATCGGGCGCATGATCGACCGTCTGCTCATTTAC
Organism: Promineifilaceae bacterium (SeqCode); assembly: GCA_033722535.1. GTDB lineage: Bacteria > Chloroflexota > Anaerolineae > Promineifilales > Promineifilaceae > JAAYYY01. The sequence continues at coordinate 7,297 of JAWVYW010000014.1, read as the reverse complement.
ACCACCAGCGATGCGGTCTATGCCGTCACCGGCGAAGAGAACGCCGACGCGGTCGCCCGCTACCTGATGCGCTTTGTCTTCTTCAACGACGACTTTCACATTGAGGACCTGAGTGACGAGACGGTCATTTTCGGCGTCTACGGCGCCCGCGCCGCCGAACTGCTGCGCCCTCTCTTTGGCGACGATGTCGACGTACCGCTCCACCACTGGCGCCAGCTCGAGCTCAATGGGATGGTCGTCTATCTCCATCGCACCGATCCGATTGCCGGCGGTGGATATCTGGTCATGACCGCTGCAGACGACAGGGAGACGGTCTGGACGCAGCTGACGGAGGCGGGGCTCACGCCCGCAGACCGCACCGCCTACGACTATCTGCGCGTCGAGAGCGTCGTGCCCGCTTTCGGTCACGAGATTACTGAAGATTACATTCCGCTGGAAGCCAATCTTTGGGACGACGTCTCCTTTAACAAAGGATGCTACATCGGTCAGGAGATCATTGCCCGCATGGAAAGCCGCGGTCGGTTGGCTAAACAGCTGGTGCCCCTGCACCCGGAAGCGCCGGTAGAGGAAGGGGCGACGATCGAGGCCGATGGTCGCCGCGCCGGCGTCGTCACCTCGGCGGGCGCCGGGCCGGCCGGCCCGCGCGCGCTGGGCTACGTCAAGACGAAGCCCCTGGCTGCGTCCGCCGACGCGGAAGAGGTAGTTTTCACAGCCGGTGGTGTGCGCCTCCGTCCGGCCACAGAAAACGGCCAGTAGAAGCAGTCCCGGCCGGTGGCCCCGGTCATGGACGCCGTCGCCACAGTTGTACGATAAGGAGTCTGTCACATGTTGCTCCGTCTTCTTCTCTCTCTGGTTGCCGTACCCCTGTCTGCGCTCGCCGGCAACCTGGTAGGCGATCGTCTGCGTGCCCGCTTTCTGAATGAGCCGGTGCACCAGTGGCGGCTCGTTCACGAGACGCGCGAGGGGCAAAAGGTGATTGGCCTCAACCCGCGCCCGACGACCTTCGTCCCCGCGCTCCTCGCCGCCCTCGTCGGCCGGCCGGGCTGGCTGTTCGCCTTCCTTGGCGGACTGGCTGCAAGCTTTCTCTTCGGCAACACGCTGGAGCGCCCCTTCTGGGCGCTCGTCGACCGGCAGCTCGTTCTCCGCCAGCGTCGCTCGCCTGCAAGTTCCTAGCGGTAGTGCGGTTGCCTCACGCTTCTCCTTTTTAAGCGCCTGGATTCGCGCTTCTCTACGCGCTTCCTTGGCCCCTTTTGCACAGCATGACAGCCTATCGAAAAGGGGCTGTTTCTCACTCCGCAGTATGCATTAACGCTCCCTCTATTCGTTCGATAAGAGCATCTGGATGGGGTATAATTAAGTGGGTGGAAAGCCACTTTAGAAACGCTGTGAGGCCACCCCGATTTGCAGTGGCCTTGCTTCTTTTTTGGCCGGTAACCGGCGGCGTCGGCGCCACCAGTTCTGAGCCGCGTCATGGTTATCCTGGCGCCAAAACCGCAATGCGGAGGTAGTACGATTGGATATCGGTACAGTTAATCCCATTGACATTAACAGCGAGATGCGGGAGTCGTTTCTCGATTATGCAATGAGCGTCATCGTCTCGCGCGCCTTGCCCGACGCGCGTGATGGCCTCAAGCCCGTGCACCGGCGCATCCTCTACGCGATGCACGACATGGGCATCCGACCCAATTCCGCCCATCGCAAGAGTGCGCGTATTGTGGGCGAGGTGCTCGGTAAGTACCATCCCCACGGCGACTCTGCCGTCTACGATGCGATGGTCCGCATGGCGCAGGAGTTCTCCCTGCGTTACCCTCTGGTCGACGGTCAGGGCAACTTTGGCAGCATCGACGGCGACAGCCCGGCTGCCATGCGTTACACCGAGGCGCGGCTGGCGCCGATTGCCATGGAGCTGCTGGAAGATCTCGACAAAGATACCGTCGACTTCGTTCCTAACTTCGACGACACCCTCGTTCAGCCCGACTTTCTGCCCGCGCGCCTGCCCAACCTGCTCCTTAACGGCTCCAGCGGTATCGCAGTGGGCATGGCGACCAATATTCCGCCGCACAACCTCGTCGAGCTCTGTGATGCCATCGGCTATCTGATCGACCACCAGGATAATGTGGACGAGGTCACGCTCGAAGACCTGATGCAGTTCGTGCAGGGGCCAGATTTCCCGACCGGTGGCCTTATCGTCGGCGTCGACGGAATCCGGAGCGCCTACGCCACCGGCAAGGGGCGCGTGATTATGCGCGGCGTGGCGACGGTCGAAGCGTCTTCCACCCGTTCTGAGCGCCAGCGGATCAACATTACGGAGATCCCGTTCCAGGTAAACAAGTCGACGCTCATCGAGCGCATCGCCGAGCTGGCCAACAAGGGTGTGCTGGACAACATTGCCGACCTGCGCGACGAATCGGATCGGCGCGGCATTTCGATCGTTGTAGAGCTGAAGCGGGGCTGTCAGCCAATGAAGGTGCTCAACAAGCTGTACAAGCACACCCAGCTTCAGGCGACCTTTGGTGTGCAGACGCTGGCCCTCATCGACGGCGAGCCGCGCCTGCTCTCGCTCAAGCGCGCGCTGCAGGTATACGTCGACCATCGCGTCGACGTCATCGTCCGCCGTACGCAGTTCGAGCTCGACAAGGCGCTGCGTCGCCAGCACATTCTCGAAGGGCTCTTGGTTGCCCTCGACCACCTGGACGACGTCATCGAGACGATCCGCAACGCCGACGACGTGGACAGCGCCCGCAGCCAGTTGATGGACGGCTTTGGCCTCTCCGAAGAACAGGCCAACGCGATCCTCGACATGCAGCTGCGCCGGCTGGCGGCCCTGGAACGGCAGAAGATCCAGGATGAGTACCGGGAGATTACGGAGCGCGTCGCCGAACTGCGCGGCATTCTCGCCGACCGCAGCAAGGTGCTGGCGATGATCAAGGAAGATCTCGCCTACCTGAAGGAGAAGTATGGCGACGAGCGGCGCACGCGGGTCGCACCGGAGCTCGACCCGGACCTCGATCTGGAAGACCTGATCCAGGATGAAGATGTGCTGATCGCCGTTACGCAGCGCGGTTACATCAAGCGGACGCTCATCGAGGCCTACCGCAAGCAGCAGCGCGGGGGGAAGGGCCTGATCGGCATGAGCACGCGCGACGAGGATGAGCTGGAGCATCTTTTTGCCGCCGGTACGCTCAATAGCATCCTCTTCTTTTCCGACCGGGGTAAAGTTTACTCCGAGCGCGCCTTTAACATCCCCGAGTACGACCGCACGGCGAAGGGAACGAGCCTGATGAATATCCTGCCGCTGATGCCGGATGAGAAGATCACGGCGGTTCTGGCGGTGCCCGACTTTGACGAAGGCGAGTACCTGACGATGGTCACGCGTAACGGGCGTATCAAGCGCGTGGACGTCAGCGCTTTCAGCAGCGTTCGCCCCTCCGGCCTGATCGCCCTCAACCTGGACGAGGATGACGAGCTGGGCTGGGTGAAGCTGACGCGTGGTGATGAGGACCTGATCCTGGCAAGTGAGATGGGGCAGGTAATTCGCTTTTCAGAGCAGGATGTGCGGGCGATGGGGCGCACGGCGGCTGGCGTCTACGCCACGCGGCTGCAGAAGGGAGATCGCCTCACCGGCGCCGACGTCGTTATTCCCGGCAAGGATCTCCTGCTGATTACCGAGAAGGGCTTCGGCAAGCGCACGCCCCTGTCGGAGTTCAAGCAGCAGAGCCGCTATGGCAAGGGGGTGCGCGGCATGTCCCTCTCGCGGTTGACCGGGCGCGTCGTCAGCGCCCGCGTGGTCACCGAAGAGGATGAAGTGACCTGCATCTCGGCCAACGGCATTATTTTGCGCACGTCGGTCGACAACGTCTCCCAGCAGGGTCGCTACTCGCGCGGTGTGACGGTGATGGATCTGCGCGACGGCGACACCGTCGCCTCCGTCGCCGTGATTCGTGAGGGGCGCCTTTCGCGCGCCAACGGCGACGCCGAGGATGCGGCCCCGGATGGCGACGGCGCTGTGGCTGTCCCATCAGCCGCTGTTCCGCAACCGGCCCCGGCAACGGGAAATGGGCAACCGCGGGAAGAATAGAAAAGGCCGGCGCTCTGCTGCGCCGGCCCTCTTGGGACCACCTCCGGGTGGCTCGTGGTCCGCCTCCCGGAGATGTGCACTTTAAACAGTCTACGGCTTTCTCACTATCCTTCGAGGAAGCTGCTCAATCCGCGAACGACCGAACCCTCGCCACGGCTTTCACCGCCGGCCGCCGGGGCGTGGGCCAGGATGCGGTCCGCCAGGCGCGAGAAGGGCAGCGACTGCATCCAGATGCGACCATGGCCCTGGAGCGTTGCCAGGAAGAGCCCTTCGCCGCCCAGGAACATAGAGCGCAGGTTACCCGCGCGCTGAATATCGTACGAGATGGTGCTCTCGAAGGCGACGATGCATCCAGTGTCCACCAGCACCTTTCCCCCCTGCAACTGCTTTTCCACCACAGTACCACCGGCGTGGACGAAGACGTGCCCGTCGCCGCGTAGCCGCTGGAGGATAAAACCCTCTCCGCCAAAGAAGCCGGCGCCCAGGCGGCGGTTAAAGGCGATGCTGATCTCCGTTCCCAGGGCGGCTGCCAGGAAGGAGTCCTTCTGGCAGATAAGCTCGCCCCCGGTGTCGTCGAGATCGATAGGGATAATCTTGCCCGGGTACGGGGCACTGAACGCGACCTGCTTCTTACCCTGACCGCTATTGGTGAAGTGAGTCATGAAGAGCGACTCCCCGGTAATGGCGCGCTTGGCCACTCCGCCCAGCTTGCTCAGGAATCCCTGGCTGGGGTTAGAGCCGTCCCCCATCTTCGCTTCGAAGTTGATGCCGTCGTCCATGTACATCATGGCGCCCGCCTCGGCAATCACCGTCTCCTGCGGGTCCAGCTCGATCTCCACGAACTGCAGATCGTCGCCGAAGACGTGATAGTCAACAACATGGGCTTTCATCGATTTTTCCTCCGTTATTGGCTGAGAACTTTCTGTGGGGAGAGGGTCACGACAACCTCTTGCCGTCACATTTCCCATTTTGATTATAAGCTATACGTTAGGGGCTGTCATTCGTTGCGGAGCTGGAGGGATTCGCCCCGTCGCACCTTAAAAGTAGCGCGGCTCATTGACACGACCCGCGGAGTGACTATACTTAGACTATGGAAATCGTTTCTGGGAGTAAGATCTCAATTTCCTTCAACACAATCACAGAGTCCTGCCAACGCACGCGCTTCGCGTGCGTTTTTGTTTTCCACCCCAAACGCTTGTAGAGAGGAGCGAATTATGGATTATGGGATGATTGGTAAAATTGAGAAGGCGAGAATTTATGCCGAAGAGCGCGCCTCACGCGTGCAGTTCGAGTCACTGCGCGTGCGCATCGACGGCGACAACCACGAACACATCGTCTCCTATGACGAAGGCACGTGGGGCTGTGACTGCACCTTTTTTCAGACACGCAATGTCTGCACCCATACGATGACGATGGAGCGAGTCCTTCAGGATATGGTGCACATGGGTCAGCCGGCTGCCTGATCAATCTGACCTTCACCGTTAAAGAGACAGGCCCGACCCGGACATGTCGGGCCTTTTTCATTCTCCTTGCAGATGACTATTGGCGGCGTCGAATTCGATCTCCGGCTCACATTACTGATTATCTACTCCACCGTAGTGCCGATGCTGGACCATTACGGTCACCGCATCACCGGCGTCACCGCCTACGACCGCTTCATCGTCTACTTCCTGCTGCCGGTGGCAATCATCGTCTTTCTCTTTCGCGAGTCACCCGCAGCCTATGGCCTGCGCATCGGCGACTGGCGGACAGGCCTAATGTGGACGCTGATCGGCATTACCGGCATGGCGATCATCCTCTACTTCCTCGCCCGCACGCCGACGATGGAGGCCTATTACCAGCAGCGCGCGCCCGATAGCGTATGGACGCTCGCCTTTCGTACTGGCGTTGAGATGCTTGGCTGGGAGTTCATCTGGCGCGGCCTGCTGCTCTTTGCCTTTGCTCGCGCCTTTGGCCCCGGCCCGGCGATCTTCTTACAGGCGGTCCCCTTTGCTTTCATGCACCTTGGCAAACCGGAGTTTGAGACGCTGACCACCATCTTCGGCGGCGCCGCCTTTGGCTGGGTCGCCTGGCAATCGGGCTCATTCCTCTACCCATTTTTAATACACTGGTTCATGGTGACCTTCACGATGTTAGTCGCCACAGGAAGGATATAGACGTGGAAACACTGACGCTGGAGCTGACGGACATGGCCAATGGCGGCGACGCCCTGGGCCGCGACGAAAATAAGCGCGTCGTCTTTGTCCCCTATACCATTCCCGGGGAGACGGCGCAGGTAAGGATCGTCGAAGACAAAGGGCGCTTTGCCCACGGGCGGGCGCTGGAGATCCTGGAGGCGGCGCCAGAGCGGGCCGAGCCGCGCTGCCCGCACTTTGGCGTCTGCGGCGCCTGCCACTGGCAGCACATCGACTACGAGGGGCAACTGCGCTACAAGCGGGAGATCGTCGGCGATCAGCTCGAGCGCATCGGACGTCTGGAAGGGGTGGACATCCGCCCTACGCTGCCCAACCCGGAGCCGTGGAACTATGGCGTCGAGGCCACGTTCAGCCCCACGCCTGACGGCAGTGCGCTCGGCTTTTACTCGCCCTTCCTGGAGCGGGTGATGCCAATCGACGTCTGCTACATTATCCGGCCCGTGCTGGTTGACCTTCTGCATGACATCGACTTCGACTTCGGCGATCTGCGCTCGATAACGCTCCGCATAGGGGATGACGAAGCGCTTCTGGTGGCCCTGGAGCTGGAGAACCTGGAGCCGCCGGAGCTGAGCACCGATATGCCGCTTTCGATTGCCGTCACCCTGCCCGGCGGCGGTACGGCCAATCTGGTGGGCGACAACTACGTCCTCCAGTCTGTCGGCGGGCGCGATTTTCGTGTCTCCGCCAGCAGCTTCTTCTACCCCAGCCCTCCGGCAGCCGAGCTACTCGTGGAGCGCGTGCTAGACTATGCCGCTCTGAGCGGCTCGGAGCTGGTGCTGGAGGGCTACAGCGGCGTCGGGATGCTGACCGCCTTCCTGGCAGAGCAGGCGGCGGAGGTTATCGCCATCGAATCGGCCCCGGCAGCCATCGACGATGCCGAGGTCAACCTGGAAGAGACAAACAATGTGACACTCTACGCCGCCACCGTCGAGGAAGTGCTACCCCAGCTCACCGTCCGCCCCGACCTGATGATCGTCGATCCCCCGGCGGAAGGACTATCTCGCGACGTGGTAGAGATGATCGG
>JAWVYW010000013.1:0-40224 GCA_033722535.1 Promineifilaceae bacterium (SeqCode) | reverse complement strand
TCGCTCTTGCCGAGCTCATTTCCTTCATGCGCCTGCGCGTAGGCATCGTCCGGATGAACCTGGACGGAGAGCTTGCGGTGCGCGTCCAACAGCTTGACGAGGAGGGGGAACTTGCCGCGGCGGTGCGCCCACTCAGCACGGTGCCCGACGAGCGAAAGGCCAAGAAGTTCGTGTAGCGATGAAAGAGTTAACCCCACGAAGCCACCATTAGCGACCACACTCTCGCCATTGGGATGAGCGGCTATTTCCCAGCTTTCGGCAATGTCGATGCCGTCGGGTAGGGGGCGGTTGAGGCGGGTGGAAAGGTTGCGACCACCCCAGATGTAATCTTTTAATACCGGTTCGAAGAGAAGCGGATACAGCAAATGAGTTGACATGGCGGACTCGCCCCTTATTGCGCCGGTTGCTGAGGAAGAATCTAGAGCGCCTGGTGCGCCAGAACGTGGTAGTGCTCGACCGGCGCGCGCTCTTCTGAGTTACAAGTTTTGTAGACTGTTTCCGGGTAACGACGTGCTTCAACGTCGACGCTGTAGCTCGTCCCGGCGGCCTCCATCGTCACACGCCACTGTAGCTCGTCAAGCGGCTCGAACGCCAACAGTTGAACGACCTCGACGTCCAGAATCCCATTCTGTTCGCGCAAGAAATGCTCGGCAGCCTGGATAGGACGGCCGTAGACGGTGCGACCACGTAGCCGCGGCAGGTATAGTTCATTCTGCCGATAACGCTCAATAAGATCTGCAGCCTCTCCGGGTTTGACACGCCCGTAGGCGACGGCATGGGGCAAGAAGAGCAGGTTCGGTGCGAGGCGATGGCCGCCAATGTGCGTGCACTGCCAGACGGAATCGCCGGCTACGTCTGCCATGGCGGCATGCACGGGAAGGCCAAACTTTGCACAGCAAGCGTCGCGGAGCCCATTGCTGCACACGAAGAAAAGACGGTCCGAGGAACGGTAGCTGTCGTAAGCGCCGTCGCCCAGGGCTATCGCCGCGAGGTCGAGCGATAAGAGACTCTCGTAAGCGTCAAGCTCAAAGGCGTACAGCCGGGGCGGTTGGGCGGCAGAGACGGCGACAAAGAAGTGAATCGGAGCAGGTTCATAACGACCACCGCGACTGATAAAGAGGATGCGGACGTTTCCTGACGACTCCTGGAAGGCCATGAGATGGGCTTTGACTGCGGCTGAGAGATCGCTCTCTGCAAAGGCGCGGGCGCCCCAGCGACCGGTGTACTCTAGCGCAAGCCACACATCGGCGCGCGTCGCAGTCGCGTGGAGGGGCTCGCCGACTGCATCCTGAGAATAAATGCTACAAAAGTCGTACGCTTCGCTCGTCGGAAGGGGCATACGCAGTTTTCCCTGTGCTTGCTGGAACGTCGTTCGGACAGCGCGAATTATAGGGAGCGATACGCATCGTCGTCAAGCGGAGGCGCAGCGCTCGAAGCGCGGCGGAAAACGAGGAGCACTTACGTAAGATCTTGGGCTGCTTCTGCCGGTTGCTGCCACTCTAGAAAGAGCACGGCGAGTGGCGGCAAGGTGAGTTGCAGGGAGTAGGGCTGACCCTGCCACGGGTTGGGGTCGCTGACCAAAGGTCCTTCATTGCTGACGCCGCTGCCGCCGTACTTAACGCCATCCGTGTTCAGGCGCTCCTGATAGGTGCCGGGACGGAGGACGGGAATGCGGTAGTCGTGGCGGACGACGGGCGTGAAGTTGCAGGCGACGGTGATTATCGCATCCTGTTCCGGTGTGTGGCGGGCAAAGGCGAGAATGCTCCGGTCGGCGTCGCGGAAGTCGAGCCACGTGAAGCCCTCCCACGAAAAATCGGCGCTGTACATGGGGGGGTGTCGGGCCACAAAATGATTGAGATCTTCAACCAACATCTGTAAGCCGCGGTGCTTCGGATCCTGGTCCAGAAGCTCCCAGTCGAGGGCGCGGGCCTCGCTCCACTCGCGCCACTGGCCGAATTCACCCCCCATAAAGAGCATTTTCTTACCCGGGTGGCCGTACTGGTAGGCGTAGAGTGCGCGGAGGTTGGCGAAGCGCTGCCAGACGTCGCCGGGCATCTTGTCGAGCATACTGCGCTTTAAATGGACAACCTCATCGTGGGAGAAGGGGAGAATGAAGCGCTCGCTGAAGGCGTAAAGCAGCGAGAAGGTGAGCGAGCCGTGGTGATAGCGGCGATGGATGGGATCGTTGGAGAAATAACGGAGGGTGTCGTGCATCCAGCCCATGTTCCACTTGAAGTCGAAGCCAAGCCCACCCTCGGCGGTACTGTGGGTGACGCCAGCCCAGGCGGTAGACTCTTCGGCGATCGTAATGGCGCCGGGATACATTTCGTGAACCTGATCATTAAGGCTGCGGATAAAGTGGATAGCCTCCAGGTTTTCGCGGCCTCCATAGCGATTCGGTATCCACTGGCCTCCCTCGCGCGAAAAGTCGAGGTAGAGCATAGAGGCCACAGCGTCGACGCGGAGGCCGTCAATGTGGTACTTGTCGAGCCAGAAGAGGGCGTTGGCGATAAGAAACTGGCGTACTTCGTTGCGGCCGTAGTTGAAGATGTAAGTACCCCAGTCGGGATGTTCGCCCTGCCGTGGATCGGCATGCTCGTAAAGATGGGTTCCGTCAAAGAAGCCGAGGCCCGCTTCATCCTTAGGAAAGTGAGCGGGGACCCAGTCGAGAATGACGCCGATGCCGTGCTGGTGACACTGGTCGACAAAGTACATAAAGTCATCCGGCGCGCCGAAGCGGCTGGTGGGCGCGTAGAAGCCAGTGACCTGATAGCCCCATGAAGCGTCGTAGGGGTGCTCGGAAACGGGCAGCAGCTCCAGATGGGTGTAGCCGAGCTCCTTCACGTAAGAGATCAGTTTGTCGGCGAGCTCGCGGTAGCTGAGCCACTCGGAGCCGTGCTTGCGGCGCCAGGAACCGAGGTGAACTTCATAAATGTTCATCGGCGCAGCGTAATGATTGCGGCCCGGACGCTCGGCCATCCACGCTTCGTCCTGCCATTCATAGGTCTCCAGATCGAAGACGATGGACGCAGTGTTGGGGCGGAGTTCGCTGTGAAAGCCGACGGGATCGGCCTTGGTGACGGTGTAGCCCTGGTAGTGGGTCTTTATCTCGTACTTGTAAACCGCGCCCGCTTCTACCCCCGGGAGGAAGATCTCCCAGACGCCACTGTCGGGGTGAAAGCGCATCGGGTGGCGCCGGCCATCCCACATGTTGAAGTCGCCGACGACGCTGACACGCACAGCTGCCGGCGCCCAGACGGCGAAGCGCACGCCAGAGACAGCTTCCTCTGCCTCGGAAGCACCGTAGGGACGCAGTTCGAGGAGGTGGGCGCCGAGCTTTTGATAAATATGGGCGTGGGTGCCCTGGCTCATCAGGTACTGGTCATACTGACTGAGCGTAGGCGGGAAGCGATAGGGATCTTCACGCTCCCAGGTGTTCCCGTCGAAGCCGGTCAGCCGCAGGCGGTAGCCAACGGATAGATTCCGATCTGGGAGAAAGAGCTCAAAAAAACCATCGGGGTGCGTCCTATCCATGGGGATGAAGTCGCCCGAGTGGAGAACTATTTCAACGCTTTGAGCCGCCGGCTGGAAGGTGCGGATGACGACCCCGTCGTCGGCTTCGTGCGGACCGAGAATGGCGAAAGGGTTGCCGTGATCACCGTGGACAATAGCCGCGACAGCCTGGGGATGCGCGCGGACGGCGGGATTGAGATCGGACATCGGACTACCTCCAGGAGGCTGGGGCTCTAATGGCAGACAGGCATCGTATCAGGAGAAAGTGCGTTGTCCGCCCTTGCACTGTAGAGATAGTATGCCGGTTTTCAGCGAAAAGGGCAACGAAAGCACGAGTCGGCGTGCAGACAAAAAGAGCGGTGCAAGCCTATACCTCACACCGCCCTTAGAGCCTTTTCGGGTTAAGCGTACCGCCAAGGACGGCGGCGCTTACAACAGGCCGACTTTATCGCCAGCCGTAGAAGTTAACGAGTTACGAAAAACGTGTCGAGAATGTGGTCAAGTGCCTCAAAGTCGGCGTCGGAGACGGCCTGCACCGAGACGAGATTGATGAATGCCTGATCGGAAGGCTCACTGGCGATGACGATAAAGGTTGTGCCGATGCCGCCACAGTTGGCCCAGACGTCATAGTAGCCGGTGTATGCCGGGTCGCTGTACGCCTCGCGCCCGGCATATTCGCACTCGCCGGAGTAGTCGAATAGATCCAGGACTTCTTCCATGGTGTACTGACCACCGAGATCGGTAAGGGCGGCAAAGGTCATTCCCGGCGTTGACCAGGAGCCATAGTAGCTGTCGAGGTTGGTCGAGGCAGCTACTGAGGGGCCGAGGAGTGTGCCATCGTCGGCGATCCATTCGCTCCCGTCGACATCGGTCCAGGCGGCCGGTACTTCGACGGCGAGGAGCCCGGAGTCATCATTAATGGTCGTGTAGTTGGCATAAACCGCCGGCTGCTCGGCTTCCTGGGCGGATTGCCCACCGTCGTCACCGGAGTCGGCGTACATCTGGGAGAAGTCGACGGTCTGGACGAGCGGGTCGCCGTTTAGCTGACCCTCCAGCATTTCCATCGTCTGGAAGCGCAGGACCTCCACGCGCATCACGTCGTCGGCGCGCCGACTGCGGAGGACGTCGCAGTAGGTGGACATCGTTCCATCCTGAGCTAGAAGGAGCCCCTCGAGCTTGGTCAGGATGTCCCCACCGCGGATACCAGCACGGTCTGCGGGAGAGCCAGACTCGACCGAGGAGACCCAGATGCCGTAGACACCGCTCTCCGCGTCGGCGACCGCAAGTCCATTGATGCCGATGGAGTTGACATCGTTCTCCTGCTGCAGCTCGGCGATGAGGCGCTGGGCTTCGTCACGGTGGACGGCGAAGTACTGATTGGTGGCGCTGCTGCCGGCGTAGTTAACGCCCACAACCTGCGCATCCAGAGATACCAGCGGACCACCGGAGTTGCCGGGGTTGATGGTGGCATCATGCATCAGGACGCGGTCCACCGACGCCCACTGCGTTTCACCGTCAGCATCGGCTTTAGAGACGATGCCGCTGGTGAGTGTAAATTCGGGATCTCCCAGCGGGAAACCGGCGGCGCGTACATCGAGGTTGGTGTTGATCGGACCCTCGTGCCACGTCAGGTAGGGGTAGCCTTCGCCTTCAATGTCGATTACGGCAAGGTCGGAGCACTCGGAAACGCCGAGCACGCGCGCATTACGCGGCTCAGCCTCGCCGGCGACATGAACGCGAAGTAGACCGGCTCCGGTCACGACATGATTATTGGTGACGGCGATACCAGAGGGATCGATGATAAAACCGCTTCCCCGACCGGCGGCGTTGTAGATCGTGCCCACCTGGGGATCCTCGAAGGAACCCTCAGCGACGATCTGGACGACGGCGCGCTGGACGTCCTCGACAGCGGTGATGGCGCCAGTGTCACTCTCCACCACATCCGGTTCTCCGGCCTCGACAGTAGGCTCCGCGGTGGCGGGAGCGTCGACAGGTTCCGCTTCTTGCGTCGCGGGAATGATGGTTTCGCCTCCACGGCTGCAGGCCACGGTCGGGAGAAGAACGAAAACGATAAGAAAGAAAAGATATGGGTAGGAACGCTGCATTCAATCCTCCAAAGGAACATAGCAACCCTTATCCAGGCGCTGCAACTCAGCTCAGAGCGGCGCCGGAAGGGGGCAGGGGAGGGTGACGGGCAGGCTACGGTCAGGGCTCCCGTGCAATGAGATCCGGCGTCTTCTGAATAGCAAACAAAAAGGGTTGAGAGTGGCTCTTCCCACTTCCCGGCCGGTCTCTACGCCTGCGTCCGAACAACGGGAATGCGGAGAAGTATGCACGAATCGTGTTCTAAAGTCCATCTTTCCGGATAAGAATTAGATGAATAGAACGGGCGGGCGGTGAGGGGACGTGCTCGCCGTGCGATCGGCTTTTGCAGGTCGTGGAGATGAAACTATGATAGTGGGACCAAAAAATGCATTTCAAAGCGGCACCGGGGAGCGCTGACCAGGATCAAAGGAGGTTCCATGGCAAAGAAACCGGAGCATGACCGGCGGCCGGAAGTAATGCAAAGTGATAAATGGTTGCGTGTATACGTGGGCGGGAAGGTGGTTGCCGATAGTAAGAAGCCGCTCCTGCTGCGCGCGCAGGGGCAGTTGCCGGTCTACTACTTCCCAGAGGAAGATGTGCGCATGGCTCATTTGCAGCCCGCCGCGGAGGAGGCGCAGGTGGCAGCACAGGGTGAGGGACCGTGGCCGGAGCCACCGCAAGGGCGACAGCTCTTCGACGTCGAGGCAGGCGGTCGCGCGGTACCGGGCGCAGCATGGAGGGTCACGGGCGCGCCGCCCGAACATGAGGCCCTGGAAGGGCACATAGCCTTCGCATGGGCAGCGATGGATGCCTGGTACGAGGAGGACTGGCAGATCCGTGTTCATCCGCACGATCCCTACCACCGGATCGACGTCCGTCCCAGCTCACGGACGGTGCGGGTAGAGGTAGAAAGCGAGACGGTGGCGGAGACGGAGCGGCCGGTTATTGTGTTCGAGACTGGTCTCCCGCCCCGTTACTACATTCCGAAAATGGACGTCCGCATGGACCGGCTCCGACTGAGTGAGAAGACGACGCACTGCGCCTATAAGGGCACAGCACCGCACTACTCGCTCAACGAAGAGGGCAGCGGTTCGGCCGATAATATCGCGTGGTACTATCCTTTTCCTGCGCCGGGATTCGAGCAGATCCAGAATCTGATCGCCTTCTACCAGGAACTGGTCGAGGTCTACGTCGACGGGCAACGAGTGGCGGGCTGAGCGGCAACGGACGGGAGCAAACAGGCACCAGATTCATCATTTCATTATCTTTGCCCCTATACTTCGGATAGTAATGGAAGTATAATACCTACAACCATTACCAAAAAGGAAATAAATGAGTCGTGCTGAGCACGCGCCAGCTCTGTGGCGCACGATGAAAGTACCGAACGTCAGCGCTCCCACTGGAGCGCTGATTGTGTTTGTTCTGTCTCTGGGGCTCCTCATTTTCGTCAGTCGTGGTTATGCCGAGCACCTGGCGCTACGGGAACAGATGGCGGTAAACGATCATTTGACCGCTCAGAGTCAGGCGCTTTCTCAGGCACTGGGGCGGCGGATGGCGCGCGTGCGGGCCCTCCATTCTTATATCGACGCTACTGTGACGGAACGAGGGGAGCTGGCACGGTCGGAGCGGCTTGACTCGTACGTTGCCGGGCTCTATGGGGGCGCAACGGGCATCAGAATGGTCATCGTGACGCGCGGCGGGATCGTGACGCACGCATTTCCGGCAACGGCAGCCGACGAGTGGTTGGGTCGCGACCTCCTGGCGAGGCCGATTCAGGGAATGGGGACGGACGATGTGCTCAGGGCGATGCGCTCAGAAGCAGTAACGATAACCGGCCCAGTGGCAGGGAAGGGCAGCCGGGACCTGATCCTGCATCAGGCGGTTTATAAGGAGCGCGCCTTCTATGGTCTGGTTAGTGCGTCGTTGAATCTGGATGCTCTGCTCAGCGAGGCGGGGCTGAGCGTCGATGGCATCGCTCGAGGCGGCGGTATTGTAGGCGTCCCCGGGGTGATACAGTATGCACTACGCGACGAATCAGGAGAGCTGCTTCTGGGAGCGCCTGAGCTGTTTATGCACCATGCTCAGGTTGCCAACGTGAGGGCTGGCAATGGAGAGTGGCAGTTAGCGGCTGCGCCCGATGATGGATGGGGGCAGGCGTCCCGCGAGCCGCTGCTCCTCTTTCGTGCCGCCGGTCTGCTGGCGACCCTCTTGCTGAGTAGCATGACATATCTGACACTCGACCAGCAGCGCAAGCTCACGGATGCAGTTAGCGCGCGCACGCGCGAGCTCGCGGCGGTGAACGCAGCATTGCAGCAGGATATTGGAGAACGCGAACGCGCCGAAGCCGCCCTGGCGGAACGGGAAGCACAGTACCGAAGTGTATGGGAGCTGACGAGCGACGGGCTGATCATCACAGATCTGGAAACGGGAGCTGTCGTCGACGTGAACGATGCGTTTGCCCGCATGCACGGCTACGAGCGGGAAATCTTCCTGACGCTAGATCCGCAGGCTTACATCCATCCAGACACGATCCAGAGCTTTGTCGACTACCACGAGACGGTGCGGGCAGGGAAGATATACGAGGGGCGGCTGCGGGGGGTGCGCCCCGACGGAAGCCGTTTTCACGCCGAGGTTCAGGGGAACGCTTTCCTGTACCGTGGGCGCCCCCACGCGCTGGGTGTGGTGCGCGACGTGAGTGACCAGGTGGCAGCCTACCAGATGCTAGAAGAGCGTGTCGCCGAGCGGACGCGAGAGTTGAATGGCCTCCTGGGCGCCGGTCGCAGCTTGGCGTCGACTCTGGAACTCGATTCTCTACTGTCCGTGTTACTGAATGAGCTGCGGTGCCTTGTGGAGTTTTCCGTTGCCGCCGTGATCACGGTGGACGAAGCAACGGATGTGCTCTCGATCGCGACCGGACACGCGCGGCTGCCGGTGGAGCGCGTGGCGAACACCTGGCCTCTGGAGATGCGATCACTGGACGAACGAGTGATACGCGACCACGAAAGCGTGATCATTTCGGACGTGTTGGGCGATTCTGTCGACGCGGCGGCCTGGCGCACCCGTTCAGAAGCCCTCTACGGGGGGATCGTCCCCGATGTCCGTTCCTGGATGGCGGTGCCGATGCTCCTGAAAGAGCGGGCGCTCGGCATGCTCGTCTTCGGACATGCCGAGGCGGATCAATATCGCGAAGAACATGCAAGGATGGCACTGGCGTTCGCCGGGTACGCGGCGATTGCGATCGAAAATGCGCGTCTCTACGCACAGGCAGGAAAGCTGGCTGCGCTACAGGAGCGGCAACGGCTGGCACGCGAACTTCACGATTCGGTATCGCAAGCACTGTATGGAATCGCCCTCGGGGCGCGCACAGCGCGCACCGTTCTGGAGCAAAGCGACATCGCAGAGGAGCGGAGAGCGCTGTTAGGAGAGCCGCTGGAATACGTTCTCTCTCTGGCCAAGGCCGGCCTTGCGGAGATGCGAGCGCTCATTTTTGAACTACGTCCGGAGTCGCTGGAGACAGATGGTCTTATTTCCGCGCTAGAGCGGCAGGCGGAGCTTGTGCGGCACCGTCACCAGCTTATCGTGGAAAGCGATTTCGGTCCGGAACCAGCGCTGTCGCCGGCAGCACGGGAGACGCTCTATCGGGTGGCGCAGGAAGCGCTCAACAACGTCGTCAAGCACGCGGGGGCACAGACGGTGCACATCGCGATACGTGAAGCGGCGGGCCAGGCGACGCTTACGGTGGCAGACGACGGCTGCGGCTTTGACAGCGGGGGTCTGTTTCCGGGCCATATGGGGCTGCGCTCGATGCGCGAACGGGCGGAAGCCGCCGGGGGACGCCTCCGCTTAGAAAGTACGCGGGGGCGGGGCACAGTCATTCAGGTCGATATTCCTACAGAAACCGTGCTCGCAACGTAGCACAGTGAGGATGTATCCACAACTATATCTTTCTCTGTACCCGGTTCTATTGATAGGAGTGGGTGGGATCGGTTATTCTGGAAATGATTGTGGCCATACAGTTCAAATTACAGAAGGAGAGGATAGCAAGATGTTGTGGAATATCATTGCCTGGTTGATCATTGGCGGTCTCGCGGGATGGATCGCAAGCATGGTTATGGACACGGATGCCAGTATGGGAGCACTCGCCAATATTATCGTCGGCATCCTCGGCGCGATCATTGGCGGCTTCCTCGTCGGGCTATTCGGCGTGGAGGTAGCGACGTTTAGCATCGCCGGGCTCATCGTCGCCATTCTCGGGGCGATCGTGTTACTGGCAATCGTAAACGCGGTGGCAACCTGACGACTGGAACGCTTTGAGCAAGTAGCGTCTCCGCCGGTCTGCTTTCCTGAGCAGGCCGGCTTTTTTATTCGCGCGTCATGGGGTGCGAGAAGCACGGCAGCAAGCGGGGAGGCGGGGGCGGGGCCAGTTGGGGGGCGCTGAAACGGCTATCATGATCTGCGGAAGGGGCCGAAACTGCGTAACCAACCACTCTCCGCGGCAGAGGAGCTGGGTGGACCCACCCCCATCGAGCATCAGCACCGATTCGGCGCCAAAGGCGCGCATTGTGGCGATTGCCTCGATCTGCGTCGCCAGATTGGCGGTGTAGATGAGGATCGTCTCTTTGCGCCCGTCGCCGTCGTCGTCGACCAGGCCAATAAAGGTCCGGCCCACGGTAGCGTAGGGGCGGAGGTTCGCTCGGGGAGCGATGCCGGCAATGATATTGGGCGCGGTAGAGCGATAGAGAGCAGAGTAGGAGAGCGGGCTGATTTCCGCATGGTGGGGCCATATCTCAAGCATCTGCTTGTGTTCGATTAATTCGGTCCGGCTGTAACCCTCTGTAAGGACGTTGCCGTCGACCTTCAGTGGGAAGGATAGCTCGCTCGGATTGACGCGAACGCCCTCGACCAGGTCCTGAAAATATTGGCTGTTTGTGAGGCAGACGGCGCCCGGCGGACGGTGGGACCAGTAGTGGGGTAGAAAGTGGCGTTCAAACGCCGGGCTAGCGCCGCCGTACGCACCCCGCCCAGCGCCGGCTCGCCGTTGCTCGCCAAGCACGAAATGTAGAGAGGCGCCGGCTTCGAGATTCACGACCTGCATGAAGGCTACAGGTTCCGGCTCCTCTTCATCCTCCTCCTCGTCTGCGTCATCTTCTTCCGCCTCTTCCGCCTCTTCCTCTACTTCCTCTTCCTCTATCTCCTGCTGGTACAGTTTGACTCCGGGAGCGGCAAAGAGCGGGTTGAAATCATCAGGGATCTGCAGCCCAGACGGCGCCTGTTGCTGACCCACAGCCGGCGCAACCAGCACGGTAAGGAGGATGAGTAACGCAAGCGTGAGGGCGGTGAAGAGGATGGTGCGAAGGGTAAGGTTGTGCAAATAAGCTCCTGTCTCTGACGGCATCTAACATATCGTGTCCCAAGAGTAGGGTCAAACGAGGGTACAGGAACGAATCCTGCCGCCCGGAGATCTCGCCGTGGGCGAAGTTCGCCAGGCGGCAGCGTCAGATAAGGATTTTGCCTACAAGCAAGGCGGCGCTAGCGAGCGCGGTAGGCATAGGTGGAGGAGAGGCCAACGGCGCGTGCGAGGTCGCCGACGTCGTCCATTGTCGTCCTGTCCTTTTTGTCCTGCTTCTTGAGCAAATCGGCGAGATGCTCGCCCCGGTTGGGCCGATTGTCGACGGGCACGAGATCGTACTTGAAGCGCACCCGGCGCCCGTCCTCGGTGGTGAAGTCGACGTAGTTGTCGTCGGCGCGGACGACGGTGGCAGCGGCTACATCGCCGGTCGCCGCAAGAATGCGCAGCGATTGCATGCCCTTTCCGGCACGACCCTGGACATTCCACTCGTCTATAGGGACGCGCTTGATCCAGCCCCGCTCGCTGGCAACGACAACATGCCCGGCGACTGCGGGATCGAAGACAGCAGCCGCGATAATCTCATCGCCTTTGTCAAGCCGTATGCCGGTCACACCCTGAGCAGAGCTGGACTGCTGGGCATTTACCTCGCCGGTCTTGAAGCGGATCGCCTGTCCCTTACGGGTGAAGATCATGATTTCGTCTTCATCACCTCTGTCCACGCCCGCAGCGAGGACGCTATCGCCCTTGCGCAAACCGATGACACGGGCCCAGGCAGCCATCGAGGTCGGCAAGTCTTCAAGTTTCACCCGCTTTACTTTCCCACGGCGGGTAACGATGACCACATGGCGTGTATCGTCGCGCAGAACGCCGCCACCCATGATCTGCTTCCCCCCGGCGAGGCCCTGCTCGATCTGCAGCACGGGAGCATGCCAGCCATCGCCGTCGGCGGCGACAAGGAAGAGCCGCTCTTCCGGTTCAGCATACCAACGCCCGAGAGGAACGCTGGTGCGGCGGCTGGTGAGGCCGAGGATGCCGCGGTCGGCATAGCCGGGGCAGTCTCGCCTTTCGACATCGTCCGCGTAGATGGAGACGATCTGCGGTTCGGTCAGGTCGGAAGCGGTAACCATCGTGCCGGCGTGCTCCTCCTCCTCGAGGATGAGGGTGCGGCGAGGATTGCTGAAACGCTCCTTGACGTCTGCCGTTTCCTTGACCACCACTTTAAGGCGTAGCGCCTCGCTGTCGATCAGTTTCGTGAGGGCGGCGATCCGCTTCTGGAGTCTGCCCGCTTCGTCCTTGAGCTTCTTAACCTCGAGACTGGCGAGGTTGCCAAGGGGGAGGGCGACGATGGCGTTGGCCTGAAGCTCGCTGAGATTAAACTGCCGCTGCAGGTTGTTGCGCGCCGACTGGCGCGTGCGCGAGCGCTTGATGGTGGCCACCACTTCGTCGACGGCGTCGAGGGCGATGAGTAGACCTTCGACAATGTGCAGGCGGCGCTGGTGGCGCTCGCGCTCGTAGCGGCTGCGCCGCTCGACGATATTGAGACGATGCTGAACGAAGTAGGAGAGGGCCTCGCGTAGCGAGAGATATTCCGGGCGCATGCCGTCCTCTGTGGGAACGAGCGCGAGAATCTGGGCCCCGAAGGTCTCGCGGAGCTGGCTGTACTGGAGTAGCGACGCCAGGACCTCAGTGGGATCATGGCCGCGGCTGGTTTCGATTACCAGGCGCATGCCTTCGTGATCACTTTCGTCGCGCACGTCGCTGACGCCCTCGATGCGACCGTTACGCACCTCGGTGCCGATACGCTCCATTACGGTGGACTTCTGGACGCCGTACGGCAGCTCGCTGACGACGACATTGTGTTTGCCGCCACCCTGCGCTTCTATCTCGACGCGGGCCTGCATGATGAGGCGTCCCTGTCCGGTCTCGTACATCTCGCGGATAATATCGTCCGGCGTGGCGCGTCCATAGTCCCGATAGCGAAAGGCGAGACCACCGGTGGGAAAGTCGGGGCCCTGAACAAAGCGCATCAGGTCATCGACGGTGATGCTCTGACGGCGCTTCCAGTTTTCGCAGAGGAAGGTCACAGCGTCGCAGAGCTCCCCCAGGTTATGGGGTGGAACATTGGTTGCCATGGCGACGGCGATCCCGCTGGAGCCGTTGAGAAGCAGGTTGGGGACGACGGCGGGGAGAACTGTCGGCTCCTCCAGGCTGTCGTCGAAGTTAAGCTGCCAGCGAACCGTCTCCTTGTCGTAGTCCTGCAGCATGTACTCGGCGAGCTCGGTCAGGCGGGCCTCGGTATAGCGCATGGCGGCGGCGCTGTCACCGTCGATGCTGCCGAAGTTGCCCTGGCCGTCGACGAGGGGGTGGCGCATGGAAAAATCCTGCGCCATGCGCACCATCGCATCGTAGACGCTGCTGTCGCCGTGAGGATGATATTTGCCGAGCACTTCGCCGACGACGCGCGCGCTCTTTTTATGGGGCCGGTTGTGAACCAGGCGCAGGTCGTGCAGCATGGCGAAGAGAATGCGCCGGTGGACAGGCTTCAGGCCGTCGCGGACGTCCGGCAGAGCACGATCGAGAATAGTCTCTTGCGCGTAGACGAGCACAGAATGCTCAAGATCGCGCGCGAAAGAGATGGTGCGGGTTGGTCGGGTGTTTAAGCTGGTCATTGCTCTCTCTCAGGGATCGATGTTATACGTCTTGCTCCCAGGCTTCCATGATCCACTCTTTACGAGCGGAGGAGCTGGAGCCCATGAGGAGGTTGACGTACTGATTCACGGTGTGGACGTCCTCGACCCGGACGCGCAGGAGACGCTCGTTACCGGGAGCGAGGGTAGTGGCACGTAGCTGGCCGGGGTTCATCTCGCCCAGCCCCTTGTAGCGCTGGATGCTGGCCCCTTTGCCCAGCTTCTTAAGTGCAGCGGCACGCTCTTTTTCGCTGTAGCAATAGATTTCGCGCCGGCCGTTGGAGATGCGGTAGAGAGGGGCCTCGGCGATGTAAAGGTGACCCTCGTCGATGAGCGGGCGCATGTAGCGCCAGATAAAGGTGTACCAGAGCGCGCGGATGTGGAAGCCGTCGACGTCGGCGTCGGTCATAATCGCCACGCGGCCGTAACGGCGATCGTCGACCTTGAAATCGGCGCCCACGCCAGCGCCGATGGCGGCGACGAAGGCCATAATCTCCTTATTTTTGAGCACGCGCAGGATGTTTGTCTTCTCGGAATTAATGATCTTGCCCCGGTTGGCGAGGATAGCGTGATAGCGGCGATCACGGGCCTGCTTGGCGCTGCCGCCGGCGCTGTCGCCCTCGACAAGGAAGAGGATCCGCTCCTCGACAGGCGTATCGCGTGCGCAGTCAGCCAGCTTTGAGAGGATGCCGGTATCGTCGGGTGCATCGAGTACGGAGCGGCGGATGACGAGCTGGCGCGCCTTTTTAGCCGCTTCGCGCCCCTTGGCTGCCGCCTCTGCCTGACGGGCGATGGCGTTGACCACGCTCTTTTGCTTCTCGAGGATGCGCACCAGCTCATTGTAGGTGACGGACATCGTGATGCCCTGTGCTTCGGCAGTGGTGAGGCTCTCCTTCGTCTGACTGGAGAACTGAGGGGTCTTGTTCATGCGCAAGTTGACAATGGCGGCCAGGCCAAGCAGCAGATCATCGCCGCGAATGGTGCTCTTTACACGGGCCAGCCGGTTAATGGCCTTGGTCAGCCCCGCCTGGAAGCCGGAGACGTGTGTTCCGCCGAGGGGGGTGGGGATGCCGTTGACGAAGCTGTAGATCTGCGATGTGTCGCCATCGGTCGTGTACTGCATGGCAACTTCAACCGTAATCAGGTCATTGTCCTCTGCCTGGCTCGTGAAACGGATGGTGTCATGGGCGGCAGTGAGCCCTTCGTTGAGGTGGGCGATATAGTCGAGGAGGCCGTTCTCCGAGTAAAATGTCTCTTCGACCGGCTTCTTCCCTCGCAGGTCTTCCAGCTCAACACGCAGACCGGGGTTGAGGAACGCCATCTGCTGATACTGGAGGCGGATCAGGTCGAGATCCCAGGGTGGAGAGCCGTTCCAATCCATCGTCTCCTGATCAAACCAGGCACGTTCGGGTAGAAAGGTAATTTCGGTGCCAGTGCCGATGGCGAGATCCGGCTTTATTGCCAGCTTCTTACGGCCCTGTTTCAGAGTCGAAATCTCCCCATTCTGTCGGTAATAAAACTTGGTATTCGCCGTAATCTCGCCGACGGGCTTTTTCTGGTCGGGGTTGAAAATCTCGACGCCCGTCTTCGGCTGGCCTCCTTTCGCGAACTCCTGGCGGAAGATGAGGCCGCCGCGGCGAACAGTCGCCGTGAGCCAGCGGCTCATCGCATTTGCCGCCTTGGCGCCGACACCGTGCAGGCCACCGCTGGAGGCATAGGCGTTGCCGCCCTCGAACTTACCACCGGCATGGAGGACGGTCAGCACCTGCGTAAGGGCGCTCATACCCGTCCCATTCCCCGACTGGGCGTCGTCCTTCCACTCAACGGGAATGCCACGGCCATCGTCGAGGACGCTGACGGAGCCGTCGGCGTGGAGACGCACCCGAATGTAGGTGCCATAGCCGTTCATCACCTCGTCGGCGGCGTTGGAGAAGATCTCCTTAAGAATATGATGGAGGCCATACTTGCTGTTGTTGCCAATGTACATCCCGGGCAACTTGCGGACAGCTTCCAGCCCCTCCAGTTGTTTAATGCTTTCCGATGTATAGGCGTTGTTGTTCGTGCTCATGATCCTCTTTCCTAGCTTTGTGCCAACTCATATTATAGCACGTTTGTTCGGCTCTGTCGCAGATTTTAAGGCTCAGTTTTGCTTTTTTGAACTGTGGTTCAATCGCGAGCAGATGAACTTTTCATCGGCTACGGTGACGGAGCCGGGCTTCCCGATAGCGAGAGTCGGACCTCCCGAAGCGCCTGGAACAGTACCGGGGAGTGGGGCGAATCAGTACGCGGGTAATGGGTATATGCCCCCGTTTCGGCATAGAATCATGCTTATGATACGCATCTTACTTGTGGACGTCGAGCCACAGAGCGTTCGCCCGTTCGCGCAGTTTCTCCAGGAGCAGCCGGACATGCACCTGAGCGGGAACGCGAACTCCATCGCGCAGGCACTATATCAACTACAGTATTGCGACGTGGTTATCCTCAACACGATGTCCGCCGGTACCGGGTGGCTGCCGCTCGTGCGACAGATCGCAGCGCAGCGCCAGTCGCCACCGCCGCTGGTCTTACTGGAGCAGGAAGAGCCGGGACTGATAATGCGTTACGTAGAAGCAGGCGCCCGAGGCTATCTGCTGCGTGAAGAGCCTCCACAGCGGCTGTTGCGGAAGATCCGCGCGGCGAGGCAACAGAGGGCGATCGTCTCGCCACTCGTTGGTGGGAAACTGATAAGCCGCCTGGCGGAGCTGCGTTCGGCGGCGCAAAAGCACGGCGCGGCCGACGGTCGGGTGGGGCGCTTTGAGGAGCTGACGTCACGAGAGCGAGAGGTCCTGGTGCTCATCAACGACGGCAACACCAACGCGCAAATTGCAGAGGAGCTGACGATTACGGAGGGGACGGTAAAAAACCACGTGCACCGGATTCTGCGTAAGCTTCACGTGGAGAGCCGGTATCAGGCAGCGGCGGTTTACCGCCAGTGGCAGATGGAGCGGCGCGCGTGGCTGCAGGCGGAGCGCGGTGCGAATGCCGTAACGGCGCCGCCAGCCCACACGGGGGCGGGGGCGCCCGCGGCGAGCTTTGTCGCCCATAAGCCTTGACGAGCTTTTTTTGCCATCATCATAGTTAATTTAAGTGCAATTAACTAAAGTAGCGGGCTCAGGAGGGTTCGAGCCCGACGTTTCCCAGTGCGAACAGTAACTTTGGAAAGGGGGGTAAGCACCTAGCGTAAGACGCGTCGCTGGCATGCGTTCATGCAACTTCTCGACATGTCGCTGTTTCCGTTTGGGGCGAAGGTGGTTTGCGGATCCTGTGAAGTAACGGTCTTTGCGGAGAAAGATGCGCAACTCTTTGAACCAACCGCGGACATGCCGGCGCTCCCTTATGCGCGGAAAGCTTACGATGGACATTCTGGTTTCTGGAAGATAATCGGAATCGCATCTGCCCTACTCATATAAAGCTGCAACGCTCGCGCCGCCACTGCGAAACGCTCGCAGAGGTGAGGTATATTCTGTCATTTCTTCGTGTGCTACACGAAAAATACATATCAAAAGCGACCGGTGCTCCCCTGCCGCGCCAGGAGGCGTGCTATATTGTTTTTCCTATGCTTAGGTGCTATGATTCCACTATGCCACGAAGATTGAACATATTCCTGATCATACTGTTACTTTTCTTAGGCGCCTTTGTGCTGGCTACCCCGCAGCTGGTAGAGGCGGGCGCGTGCCGCGCGAGCCGGGGCGTCACCGACGTGTGCCACCTACCGCCGCCGATGCCGACGTTCTCTGAGCCGGAGCTACCGGCACAGAGCTTTCTCGACGACGTGGGGTATGGCTGGATCAACGACTACGCCTACTTTTACGCTGAGCCGAAGCGGGGCGCCGACCACGTGCGCACCGCCCTGACCGGCTTCTTTTATGGGCCGGTAGAAGCGGAGGCGACGGACGACGAAGGGCGGCAGTGGTATAAGGTGTGGAACTACTGGTTGCCCGCCCGCTCTTTCCATCCTGTCGAGCACAGTCAGTTTATTGGCGTTCGGGTGAATAATCAGCCGGAGCACGCTTTTGGATGGGTGACCCGCCCCTTTGCACCGCGGACGGAGCCGGGGCCGCAAGCCGGACAAGAGATGCCACTGGTCGAGCGCTACGACTTTGTGGAAGTGATGGACAGCACGGTTGGGAGTGACGGGGCGATGTGGGTGCGCATTACCGACGCCGAGGACGGGCGTCAGCGCTGGCTGCGTTACCACACACTCTCCCTGGTCCGTGTCCGCCAACGGCCAGAGCCGGTCGGCGAGAACGAGTACTGGGTGGACGTCGACCTGACACAGCAGATATTCGCTGCATATGAAGGTGATCGTATGGTATACGCAGGGCTCATTGCAAGCGGCCTACCCCGCTGGCCAACCCGCGTGGGCCTGGGCCAGGTGTGGGCGCGGTTTGAAAAGACAAAGATGTCTGGCGGCGTGGTCGGCGATGATTACTACTATCTCGAAGACGTCCCGCACACCATGTACTATGACGGCGAGATAGCGCTGCACGGCGCCTACTGGCACGACGACTTCGGGCGCCAGAAAAGCCATGGCTGCGTCAACATGGCGCCGCGGGATGCGGAGTGGGTCTTCAACTGGTCGGAAGATGCACCCAACGACCTGTGGGTATGGTCGCATCACTCGCGCCACGGCGAGTTTCTGAAGTAAAACCGCACTCTCTGCTGGTCCGGTACAGCTGAGTACAGGAGGACAGATGAACCAGAACGGAAACGAACTGCGGGAGATTGCCCGCCGCCTCGTCGCGGAGGGAAAAGGAATTCTGGCGGCGGACGAGAGCACGGGGACGATTACCAAGCGTCTGGCGTCGATCGACGTACCCTCCAACGAAGAAACGCGGCGCACGTACCGGGAGCTACTCTTCACGACGCCAGGAATGGAGTCGTTCATCAGTGGCGTCATTATGTACGACGAGACAATTCACCAGGAGACAGGTGCAGGCACGCCGCTACCGCAGGTGCTTGAAGATGTAGGCGTCGTTCCAGGGATCAAGGTCGATACCGGCACCATCGAAATGCCGTTCTTTCCCGGCGAATATATCACCGAGGGGCTGGACGGCCTACGGGAGCGGCTGGTGCATTACTATGATAGCGGCGCGCGTTTCGCAAAATGGCGGGCGGTGATCACGATTGGCCCCACCCGCCCCACCCTGACCTGTATCGACGCCAATGCCCACGCGCTCGCACGCTACGCTGCGCTCTGCCAGGAAGTGGGCCTGGTACCGATTGTGGAGCCAGAGGTGCTGATGGACGGCGACCATGACATCGACACCTGCCAGGCGGCCACCGATGCAACGCTGCGGCGCGTCTTTATTCAGCTGCGCCGCCACCTGGTCGAGCTGGACGGCATTCTGCTCAAGCCGAACATGGTCCTCCCGGGCGAAGATGCAGAGGAGCAGGTGGACGACGAGACGATTGCGCGTTACACACTGGAAACTTTCTACCGCAGTGTCCCGGCGGCGGTGCCGGGTATCGTCTTCCTCTCTGGAGGGCAAAGTCCGGAAGCGGCGACGCGCCGGCTGAACGAGATGAACCAGATGGGTCCTCACCCCTGGGCCCTGAGTTTCTCCTATGGGCGCGCGCTGCAGGAGCCGGTGCTGGAAGCGTGGCGCGGTCATGCCAAGAATGAAGCTGACGCGCAGCAAGCGTTCCACCATAGGGCGCGCATGAACAGCCTCGCAACGCAGGGGGAGTATACGGCAGAGGCGGAGACGGGATAGATTACGAGCCCCTTCTGGCTTAGAATGAGGGGCTACAAGAGGCCGCCGTAACTTCCGCCGTCCACCTGCAGCATCACGCCGGTGACATAGCTTGCCGCTGGCGAAACGAGAAAGGCGCCTACCCGGGCAAACTCCTCCGGCTCAGCGATCCGCCCGAGCGGTATCCCATCTGTGATTTTGGCCAGTTCTTCCTCGATCGTCGCGCCGCTCTCTTCGGCGCGATAGGCGAGTAGCTCGTCTACCCGTTCGGTGCGCGTCCACCCGGGAAGGATGGAGTTGACGCGAATCCCCTCCGGCCCCAACTCCGAAGCGAGCGTTTTGGTCAGACCGGCAACGGCGGGGCGAATAGCGCTGGAGAGCAACAGGCCCGGCAGCGGTTCCTTCACACTGACACTGGTGATGGTGAGCACTGCCGGACTATTGCTCTGGCGGAGATGGGGCAATGCCTCGCGAATCAGGTCGACGGCGCTCATCAGCGTCAGATCAAGTGCGTGCTCCCACATTTCTCTGGAGGTTGTGTCAAACGTGCCCGCAGGTGGGCCGCCGGCATTGGTCACGAGAATGTCGAGACATCCGAAGCGTTCGACGGTGTGCGCGACCAAGTGGGCCGCCGCCTCCGGTTCTGTAACGTCGGCGGCAAGGCCGCTGGCTCCACCAACAGCGGGCGCTCTATCTTCGGCCATGCCCTGCAGTTGTGCTACCGCAGCCTGAAGCGTCTGCAAATCGCGCCCGCAGATCGTCACCTGCGCCCCCTCTTTGACGAGCTGGCGGGCGAGCGCAAAGCCCAGTCCCTGACTCGACGCGGCGACGAGCGCCACCTTCCCTTCAAGTTGCAAGTCCATTCTCTCTCCTTCATGACCGGTGAACGGGGGTTGCGACGTAAATGGAGAAGATTATAGCGGGGAAGCGGAGAGCACGGTAACGGTGTAGGTCGCTCCCAACTGACGAGCGGCCGGACCTGGCAAAAGTAGTGCTCGAGAACAGCGTTACTCTTGCCAGGCCACCGGCCGTGAGCGTTCTCCCAGGCAGCATCCTCTAAAGCGTCTCCCGTTCCAGAGGTAGGTATTAGATAGCAGTGGCATAAATGGTAGCCGCCGGAGGGGGCGATAGGCGCCGCCTCCTGGGAGCACGCACGCTGAGGCACGGTACGATACCATCACCTCTCTACCAATATGTATGGGGGATTGCGGAAGAATCTTACAGCGGCGCAGAACTTTGGCTGGAAAGTGCCTTTCCAATCTCTACTTTCAGGTGTGTACTGCCGACGGTGATGACATCCCCCGAGCTGACCACGGTCGCCCCATCGAGGATGAGATTGTTCAGCCTGGTACCGTTGCGGCTGTTCAGATCCTCCACCCACCATTGGCGCCCCCGCTGCATGAGCAGTGCGTGCTCGCCGGAGACGAAGGCATCGTCGACGACGACGGTGTTGACAGACGCGCGCCCAATGCTGGTCAACGGCAGCAGAGGGTAGACAGCGCCGGGGCGCGCGCCCGTACTCTCGGGCAGGACACGGAGGACGCCGCGTCGATCGTCGCGGCGGTCGAGGATAAGACGTGTCGCCCGCAGATCTATGTAGATCAGAAAGAGAATGGTACCGAGAAAGGCAAGTAAGAGCGCGGCGCCGACGAGGCGCAGGAGGAGGAGAATAACCGCTGGATCCATGGCTGTGAAACGATCAGGCGACGTCTTGCCTAGGGAAAGTCTGGGTGGCTTCGTCCAGAGTGCTGCCCGGCTGGGGTAGTCGTCGCCGATCCTCCAACCCTTCGCCGTAAATCAGGGAGACCTGGCCCGCGAGCATAATCAGATCGCCCGGGCGGAGCACACATTCGTGGCACTGCTCGCCGTTGACGGTGACACCGGCGCGGCTGCCGGCGTCGTAAAGCACGAAGCGGCCATAGCGCCAGCGCAGGTGGGCGTGCTCGCGGCTGACCGCGGACGCGTCGACAATGACATCCATCTTCATGCTGCGCCCGATGGTGACGAGTGGTTTATCAAGTGGGATGTGGCGACGGCCATTGACGATCAGAAACGCGTCCAGCGCTTCCAGTTGCGATCGGACGTCTGCGCTCGTGGACGGCGCCTGCCAGCGGTGGATGCCGGTCGTCTCGCCGGCTTCGACGTCGAGTACCTCCACCCGTGTTGCTCCGGAGGCGAGATGCTGATCTGGCGCGAGAAGCACCTCAGGTTCCCCCCCCAGGCGCAGCCCGGCCTGTCGCGCCAGTGGAGCGAGGGCGCGCTCAAGCTGGACCGCCAGATCGGGGAGTTTTGCCCCAAGCTGTTGGTGATCGGCCGGGTTGAGGAAGATCCGATAACGAGGCGTTGCCAGACCGAGAACCGCGCTATCTTCCATTGTCCTGGCGATGCCACTAATTATCTGGCGCGTGAGCGCTTTTCCGGACGCCCCCAGAAGGCGCTGCATGCCACCTTCGACGAGCTTCTGGGCGAAGGACTCGAACTGGGACAGGGCTCTTTCTTTCATCTCACGCATTATAGCCAGTGACCGAGACCCGTCAACGCAATTGCGCCGGCGGCGGCGCAGAGTATACTGTTCGTACGTGACGCATATGCCACCAGTATGGAAGTGGGCCTGCTTGAACAGGTCCCGAGGTTGTCCATGAGCAGAGAAGAGATACGGCTGACGGCGCTGGCCTCCTGCGCCGGTTGAGCGTCTAAGCTCGGCCCGGCCGAGCTGGCGCACGTGTTGCAGCCATTACGCGAGATATTTCCACCTGACGCTCATCCCGAACTGCTGGTCGGCCTCGATCGGGCCGACGACGCGGCTGTTTACCGGTTGAATGAGCAACAGGCAATCGTGACCACGACGGATTTTTTTCCGCCGGTTGTGGACGATCCCTATGACTTTGGCGCCATTGCAGCGGCCAACGCGATGTCTGATATCTACGCCATGGGGGCGCGGGTGCTGTTTGCAGTGAACCTGGTTGCCTTTCCAAGCGGGCTGGACCGGTCACTTCTCCGTGAGATTTTACGCGGGGGCGCGGAGAAAGTACGCGAGGCGGGCGGCGTGGTTGCCGGCGGTCACAGTGTGGAGGACCGAGAGCCAAAGTACGGGCTCGCCGTCACGGGGCTGATAGATCCGATGCGGGTGCTGCGCACGGGGGGCGCCCAGGTGGGCGATCGACTCTTTCTGACGAAAGCGCTGGGCACGGGGATTGTCACTACTGCTTTGAAACAAGAAATCGCCCGCGACGAGGACGTAGAGGCAGCGGTGGAGAGCATGAAGCGCCTAAACCGCGCGGCAGCGGCGGCGGCGCTGGCAACCGGGGCGACCGGAATGACGGACATTACGGGCTTTGGTCTGCTGGGGCACGCGCGCGAGATGGCGGTGCAGGCAGGCGTCGATTTCCACGTAGAGCTGGGGCAGTTGCAGTGGCTGCCGGGCGCCCGTGCCTATGCAGAAGCGGATGCCTTTCCGGGGGGGATGGAGCGGAACCGGCAGTTTTACGCGCCGACGGTTGATTTCGTGCGAACGGAGACGCTCCAGCAGAGGATGTTGTGGACGCCGGAAACGTCGGGCGGGCTGCTGGTCGCCGTGCCGCCAGAGGCAGCAGGCGCTTACCGGGCGCGGGTACCAGAGGCGCGGGCGGTGGGACACGTCGCCCCTGGAAAGGGCGTGATTCACGTTAAGGGCTAGGAGGCGTCGCTTCTTCGATGGTGCGCGAAGGGGCCCCGGAGCCGTCTGGTTTATGCCGCTCGTCCTCGCTCTGGAATGGCCGTGCATCCTCACCGGCCGTGGGGAGCGGGAGAACGAAAGTGAAGGTAGCGCCCTCCCCCACTTTACTCTCCGCCCAAATTCGCCCCCCGTGCGCCTGGACAGCCATACGGCAAAAGGCGAGGCCAAGGCCGCTGCCACGCGCGCTGTGTTGGCCGGTCACAAATTTCTGAAACAGCCGGCTGCGAACGTCGGGGGGAATGCCCGGTCCGCTATCGGCGACGTCGGCGCGGATAAAGCTGCCTTCGGCACGTACATGAACGGTTACTTTGCCGTCTGGCGGAGTAAATTTGATGGCATTGCCGATGAGATTCTGAAAGACGCGCTCCATCACCTCGGCATCGGCATGCACCGAGGGAGTTGCCGGAGCGCTTATGTACCGCAGTTGCAGCCCTTTCTCTGCAGCCAGAGGCGCCTCCCGCTCCACAACCTCTGCTGCCAATGCGTTCAGGTCGAGCGGCGTGGGGGAAAGCGGCATCTGCTCACTTTCGAGGCGGCTGACGGTGAGGATGCTGTTGACCAGATTGAGGATCCGCTGCGTGCTTTCCTGGGCGATATCCAGGATCTGGAAGAGGTCGGGCGGTTCAGCCGGTGCCAGGAGCTCTTCAATCATGACGAGCGCACTGTAGACGACGTTCAGCGGGTTGCGTAAATCGTGGACCATCGTGTGGGTCAGATCGTCCCGGAGCTGTTGTAGGGCGCGTTCTCGCGTCACATCCTGGAGAACGACGAGCCGCCCCAGGAGCGCCTGTTCAGCCTTCACGGGCAGGCTGACCCAGTGAAGATGGCGCTCGGTCAGTTCAATCTCCCCTTCCTCGACCGCTTCCGGATTGGCCGCAATTCGACGCGCCTCCGCAAGCGCGAGGCGAACGACGTCCGGCGCCTGATGGCGCAGAGAGAAGAGGAGCTGGTCCACGCGCTGCCCGATCCAGTGCGCGGGGCGGCCTGCCAGCGCCAGGAGATCCAGTGCCGTATGATTGACGACCAGAAGCCTTCCGGTGACGGCGATCAGAAGGATACCGTCGCGGCTGGAGTTGATTAGCGCCTGC
The DNA here is from genome assembly GCA_033722535.1 of Promineifilaceae bacterium (SeqCode). Lineage (GTDB taxonomy): Bacteria > Chloroflexota > Anaerolineae > Promineifilales > Promineifilaceae > JAAYYY01. The sequence continues at coordinate 16,051 of JAWVYW010000013.1, read as the reverse complement.
AGGCGGCTGTGCTCCTCGAGGGCCGATTCGTAGAGCCGCGCGTTGGCCATGACCAGAGCAACCGCCTCGCCCAGTGACTCCGCGAGCCAGAGATCGTCATCGGTGAAGGCGGCAACCTGATCGCTCTCGATGGCGAGGACGCCAAGCTGCTGCTGGCCGTGGCGTAGAGGGACGAAGATGCCGCTCTCAAGTTCGGGCACCGCCCCTACGCGACGATCATCCTGAAGGATATTCTCCACCACCTGGGTTTCGCCGCGCCGGAAGGCGAGACCGCTGAGTCCTGTGGAGACCGGAAAAGAGACACCGACTCTCTCTGCGAGAAGGCCAGTCGCCGCCTCGACCGTCAGCCACTCCCCTCCAGGATCGGCAACCAGAATCGCCATTGCGGGCCAGTCAGTCAGCGTACTGATCGTCTGAACAGCGAGATTGATGACGGTGTTGGGTTCGAGATGGCCGCCGATTGTGCGCAACGCTTCGTAGAGCACGATCTGGCGCTCGGCCAGCCGTCGTTGGTGCTCATAAATCTGGGCGTTACGCAGGGCTAGCGTCATCTGGTCGGAGGCGGCGCGCAACAGCTCCAAATCCTCATCCCTGAAATGGTGTGGCTCGGCGTGCTGCAGCGTGAGGACGCCAGGGACCTCCGGGCCACTGACGATCGGGACGACGAGAACGGAGCGGGCTGCGTAGGGCTGGTCGGGGAGCGTGAGCCACCGATCGTCCTCAGTGGTGTCGTGAACCAGCGCCGGCTGGCGCCGCCGGACAGCCCACCCCGCCAGCCCCTGGTCCATAACCCGGCCGACGATCTTGCGTCGGGTGGCGGGCGCCGTGCTACCACGAGCCAGGATGCTATGGGTCACCCGGCCGCTGCTGTCCAGCAAGAAAAGACTTCCGTACTGAGCCTCAGTCAGCGCCGTGGCGACATCGAGAGCGTTTTGCAACGTTCCCTGCAGGCTAGGCCCTTCGGCCGTCGCCCGCGCCACGGCAACCAGCTTTTCAAAGAGCTTGCGACGCGCTTTAAGCTCCTCTGCAGTCTCTCGGCGACGCGTGACGTCGTGGAGTATGAGGGAGCGGCCACTCACGCTATCGCCGCGTACGATGGGTGAGACGCGAAGTTCATAGAAATACGTTTTGCCGCTGTTGGCAAGCGTCACCTCACTTTCGAGCTCGCCATCCATCCTTCCTTCCAGCAGCCGGCGCCACATCGGCAGCGCTTCTGTCAGGTGATGGCCAAGCAGCTCCGTCGCGGGGCGGTTCAAAATCTGCTCCGCGGCGGGGTTGACGGCAACAATGCGTTCTTGGACATTAGCAACGATCACACCGTCAGCCATGCTGTCGATGACACTTTCATGAGCCACCGGCACCAGGTCAGCTGCCCGACGGAGGAAGAGATAGGTTAGCACTGCAGCGGCGACTGTGAGCGCGACTGGGGTTAAGTCAAGCGCTACCCCGTCGGGGGCCATTAGCAGGTGGAGTAGCGTGGCAGCAGGGGGGAAAAGGGCGGCAATCAGGAGCAAAACGGCTTTTGGACCGTTCACCAGGCGCTCCCGGCCATGACGCAGGAGGAAAAGTGCGCCCACAAGCAGCAGAAGAAGCTGGTAGAGGGTATGAATCCAGAACCACGGGCCGTACACGGGCTGCAGCAGCATGAGGGCGCCGATGCTCACCACTGTCAAGTCTTCCCACAGCAGATGGTGGAGGTTGTTGGTCGCCATAAGCAGGAAGGTGAGTGTAGGAACCACTGCCAGGAGTGCCAGATGGCGTGGATCGAGCCTCTGCTTGTTACTGCCGTAGCTGACCGCAAAGTCGAGCCAGGCCACAGGAGCAATGAGCAACCCGAGAAATGCAACCTGGGTCCAGAACAGCTTCAGCCCTACCGTGCCTGCGCTCAGCTTCAATGTGTCGGCCAGCGCCCACTCGGCAGTGGAGAGGGCCAGCATGAGAAAGGGAAGGGTCCAGCGAGCGCGACGCCGTTGCCAAGCGTAGAGCGCCAGCCCTGTCGCAACGAGGGCCGAGGCAAAGAGTAGAAGCGTCGAAAGAAGATACTGCACGACCATAGCAATGACACAACGTAAACTGTGGCACGTAACCTGATTATAGTTGACGAGGACGATTTGCGAAATAAAGCAGATTAGGAGATTGTAAAGGCTCGTCAGAAGTTCGGTCCTCTACGATGGGAGAACCTGTATGGTTTCTGGTAACAACAACGACGTAGCAGAAAGAGTGGAAGCGGTGCGCGAGAAGCTGGCCGAATGGGAGGTGGACGCCTTCTTGATCAGTGGGCCAGCGAGCCGCCGCTGGCTGAGCGGCTTTACCGGCTCCGCCGGCTGGTTGCTGATCACGCCGAGTGACGCCTGGCTCGGAACCGACTTCCGTTACTGGGAACAGGCCGACCAACAGGCACCATCTTTTACCGTGTACCGGCTCACGGCCGAAAAGCGTCTGCCGACGTTCGTGAGCGAGGTAGCAGAAGGGATGGGCGCGGAAGAGCGGGAAGTTGTCATCGGCGTGGAAGCCGAGCAGGTCACGCTCGCCGAACTGGAGCAGTTAGAGGAAGCAGAAGGAATTGTCTGGAAGCCACTTTCATCTGCGCTGGCGCAGATGCGGGCGATCAAGAGCGAGACGGAGATCGCGACGATGAAGCGGGCGGCAACAATCACCGACGAGGTCATGGGGGCAGTGCCGCTGCTGGCGCGGGTGGGACAAAGCGAAAAGGAGCTGGCCTGGCTGCTGGAGAAAAGGCTGCGGGAGGCGGGGGCCGACGGCGTGGCATTTCCGGTTACGGTTGCCAGTGGCCCCAACGCCGCCCTCCCCCACCACAGCCCGAGCGAACGGCGGCTGGAGCCCGGAGATGCGCTCATTGTAGATATGGGCGCGGTGGTCGACGGCTATAAGAGCGACCTTACGCGCACCTTTTACATGGGAGCGGAGGCCGACGAGCAGTTCTGGAAAATCTATCGACTGGTGCTGGAGGCACAACAGGCGGCCCTGGCTGCGTTAAAGGTAGGTGCACACAACCGGGCAGTCGACGCGGCGGCACGAGATCTGATTGCCTCTGGCGGACACGGCGAGCATTTCGGTCACGGGCTGGGACACGGGGTGGGGTTGGAAATTCATGAAGCACCCCGGCTCTCGCCGCGTGCCGAGGAAGCGGAGACGGTCGACGAGGGCGTGGTGATCACCGTCGAACCCGGCATCTATATCCCGGGCTGGGGCGGCGTACGAATTGAGGATCTGGTACGGATAAGTGCGTCGGGTGTGGAATTTCTGAGCCACTGCCCCAAGGAACCTCTTATTCCCCCAGTTTAAGGGAGCTACCCACAGATGATGGATCGACGCCTGTACATTCTTTTTCTTCTGCCGCTGCTCACCGCACTGATCGCCTTTTTCCTGACCGGCGAGCTCCTCTTTACCGCCCTGGGCTTCGTCGTCGGCTATCTGCTGGTGCAGGCGCTCCGTTTCATGCTGCTGCCGCCCCACGTTCACCAGGCGGTGCGCGCCTACCAGCGGGGGGATCTGGAGCAGGCGCTGGCGCTCAGTAATCGGGCGATCGAGGAACGACCGGAGCGGTGGGAGCCATACTACTTGCGCGCCCTGATCTACTTTGCACACTCTGAACTGGAGCCTGCGGAGGCGGATGCGCGCCGGGCGGTGGAGCTAAAGCCGGACAGCGATCTCAACCATCTGACGCTGGGCCAGATCCTTTACTCCCAGGCGCGCTTTGAAGAGGCCGAGGCAGCGTTTGAGCACGCGGTCAGACTGCGGCGGGGGGAGGGGATGAACCAGTTCCAGCTGGCAGCGGCTCGCTACCAACAAGATGAGTGCGCACAGGCGATTCCACGCCTGCGGCAGGCGATTGATCTGGGCATCGACAACCCACAGCTCCGTCTGCTGGCACACTACTACTTGGCGCGTTGCCTGGAACGGGAAGGCCAGCCAGAGGAAGCAGAGGCAGCATACAGCGAGATGCAGGAGCACGCCGAGGCGCTGGGGAGACTGAAGGCGGATGTAGAGCGCGCGCCCCACTACCCGGCTCTGACCCGCCTGCAGAGAGAGGTCGCGGCTATCGAGAAGCGGGTGCGCCCCGTTTGATCTGATTCTCTTCCAGCGCAGCGTAGAGCCGATCAAAGCGCGGGATGAGCTGGCGCCAGTCATAGCGCGCGGCAAAGGTGCGAGCGGCCGCGCCGAGGCGTCTCCGCTCATCAGGATCGGCGAGGAGTCGCAGCACGGCGTCGGCAAATGCCCTTGGGTCGTCGGCCAACAGGAGGTGGCGGCCGTGCTCCACCGGATAGCCTTCGACGCCGAGCCTGGTGCTGACGACGGCCCTGCCGGCGGCCATCGACTCGACCAATTTGAGACGGGTGCCGCTGCCGACCCGTAACGGAATCGTATAGACTCTGGCACCCGCCAAATATGGAAGGACTTCGGGAACATACCCGGTCACGGTGACGCCCTCGCGCTCACGAAGGTGATTCAGCCGGGGATGGGGCTTCTGACCGACGATGGCCCAGGTTGCGTCGGGGCGATGCGCCCGGACGTGAGGCCAGATCTCGCGCTCGAACCAGAGCATGGCGTCGACGTTGGGACGGTAGTCCATCTTGCCGGTATAGACGACGTCGTAGTGGGGGAGCGGCTCGGCGGGTCGCCGCGCATAGCGGGCGACGTCGATTGTATTGGGGATCACGGAGATGCCGATGCCGGGCACCATCGCCTGCAGGTGGGCGCGATCGACATCACTGGTGACGGTGACGTGATCGGCAAGGCGGCAGATGTGCGCTTCGTAGCGGCGCAGGCGGTGCGCCTGGACGAGCGAGTAGGCGGCGGCGGGCCAGCGTGCGGGGCTGCGAACATCGGCGAGGAAGGCTCGCCACTGGAGCGCGGCTTCGACGTTGTAGTCGTCAAATAGGATCTGGCTCTGGGGGCTGAGACGGCGCAGCAGCGGCATAGCGTGCGCCATCTCGATTCCCTCGACGTGCACGAGGTCGAATGCCTCGTGCTGTAGCAGGGACACCAGTGCGGAGGCGAAGGCGCTGCTTTCGAGTCGGTGCGCCATATCGGGCTCGCGGCGGCTGAGCATGCGCAGTACCCGCTGGCGGCGCGTGCGGTGCGGCGTGGGGACGCTGGTGATGGCGGCGCAGAACTGGCGCAGGTGGTTCAAGGCCTCCGCCTGGTTCAACTGCCCCGGCTCCAGAAAGGTCAGCAGGTGAATCTCGTGGCGCGCGGCAAGGGCGCGAATGATGTGGTAGTTGCGGAGAGCCGGCCCCTGGTGCGGGGGATAGGGAGGCTGGGGCGTGAGCAGGAGAATCTTCATGGCGTCGTCTGGCGCTGCGTCATCGACTTCAGGCGTTCGCCGCCTGCTCATAAACGGCAAGGGTGCGGGTCGCCGTTTTTTCCCAGGTGAAGGCGCTGGCGCGCTTGCGCCCGGCCTGGATCAGCCGCTGGGCAAGGTCGCCGTCGGAGAGCACGCGGCACAGGCCGTCAGCCCACGCACCGGCGTCCGTGGGAGGAAGTAGTAGCCCGGCATCGCCGAGGACCTCGGGCAGTGCGCCGCGGTTGCTGGCGATAACGGGGCAACCGCAGTGCATAGCTTCAAGGACTGGAAGACCGAATCCTTCGTAATGGCTGGGAAGGGCGAGGACGCCGGCGGCGTTGTAAAGGGCTGCCAGATGGTCGTCGGTGACGCCGGGGAGATGAATAACGGAAGATCCAAGCTGCAACGCCTCCACCTCGGCAAAGAGCTCGTCGTAGAGCCAGCCCTTGTTGCCCACCAATACCAACGGCGCATCGTATCCCGTATCGACCCGCATGCGCGCGAAGGCGCTGAGGAGCATCATGATGTTTTTGCGCGGCTCCAACGTGCCGACGAAGAGGGTGAAGCCAGGCGAGAGAGAATAACGCGCAAGGGTACGGGCGCGCGCTTCCGCAGAGACGGGGCGACGATAGATGGGATTGGCGGCGTGGTAGACCGTGGTCACTTTCTCCCCCGGTACACGCAGCAGATCGACCAGCTCCTGGCGCGTACTCTCGCTGACGGCGATGATGTGATCGGCGGCGTCCACAGCCCATGTGATCTGATCGTTGTAATAGCGGCGGCTGGCGGGGGACTTTGTCTCGGGACGGTGGAGAAAGTAGAGGTCGTGGACGGTGATCACGCGCCGACGGGCACCGAACGCGGGGGGAATGAAGTCGGGACTGTGGAGCACGTCCAGCCGGTACGGCAGCAATTCCACGCCAAGCGCCAGTGGCTCTAGACGGTGATGGCAGGGGGTCCAGAGCCGGCGCGTCCGCCAGCGGGCGGCGGCGGGCACGAACGGACGCTGTTCTTTGCGACTCTGGAAAATGGTATAGCGATTGTGCGGATCCTGCTCAGCCAGAGCGGACAGCAGGTGGAGTGTGTAGCGGCTAATCCCGCCCATCTGGTAGGTGGGCAGCCGAGCGTCGATCCCGATGTGCATGGTGAGAGTATAGTGGGGATCCCGCGCAGGAGCCATCGCGCAGGCACAGGGCATGGAGCAGAAGCAACATGTATTTATCAGGTTTCTATGCCCTGGGGATTCTGCAGCGTGCAGTTTCACATTTTCCACTTTCCCACTATAATCCGCGCTGTGAGGCCGGGAAACCGGTCCTTTTTGGCTAGGACTATCCCGCAGCCGCAAGCGGCAGAAGGGCGGGACTCTTTACAGAGGAAAGATGACTATGGCAGCAGATCAGAACAACGGGAGTGCAGCCCAGGAAGTAGCAGAGCTTCGCACGCGCCTGGAGTGGGTCGACGAGGAGCGGCGCAAAGCAGCGCGCCGCGTCGCCGAGCTGGAAAAGAAGGTGGCGATGCAGAACCGGGAGCGAGAGCGCCGGCAGCAACAGGTAGACGAACTGGAGGAGAAGGTGACAGCGCTCACGGCCCAGATTGCGCGCCTGCCGCAGGTCGACGCCCAGATGGTCCAGTTCAAGGATGAGGTTGTGGCGCTGATCGAACAGTACGACGCGCGCCGCGTGGAGTCTGAGGAAGAGATGGAGCGGCTCCGGCGGGTGGAGCACGAAGTCAATGCCCGTGAGATCGCCGCAATCCGTAAAGAGCTGCCGCTCATTGGCCGTCTGCAAAACGAGATGGAGCTACGGCAGGCAGAGGAAGCGCGGCTGGCGAACCTGATCGGCGTGTTACAGAACCGGCTGCCGCCGCTCGAAAGCCGGATCGAAAATTGGGGCAACGATCTGGCGTACCTGGAGGAGGCGGAAGCGCATAACAGCCGCCATATTGCGGAGATTCAGACGACGCTGATCGAGCACAATAAGCGATGGGAGCCGATTTATAGCCGCATCGATATCTTGAGCGACAAGTTGACCAAGGTAGAGAGCAGTTTTCAGACGCTCGTGGAGGCGCAGAGCGAGCTCCGGCAGTCGATGAAGGGATGGACGGAGCAGGTCCAACTGGGGGAGTACGAGCGGACGCAACGCCTGAACGCGTGGCAACGCGTGCTCGACGAACACGAGGAAATGATGGAGGCGTACGCGCAACAGTGGGTGACATTTTCGGACCAGTACAAAGAATCGAAGATGGCGCTGCAGACGCTATCCGAGCTTCAAAAACATCTGGAGCAGCAGCAGCGCGAGCTGGCAGAAATGATGCGTGTAGAAGTAGGGCGGATGCAGAACCGCTGGGATAGCTTCGTCACCGAGAGTAATAAGCGCTGGAAGAACTTTGAAGTTGACATGGACCAGCGTCTGGCCAGCTCCAACCGGCACGAACGGCAAATTCGGGAGCAGCTTGCAACCCTGGACGAGCGCCTGGCGGAGCTGAAGCAGGAGCAGGAGAAGATGTGGCGTGTGCACGCCGCCCAGGCCGATGCGATCAAGCAGATTCCCCGCGTCTGGCAGGAAGAGGTAGAGAAGACGCTGGCCAACGATCCCAACCGCCGGCGCCAGCCGACGCTCGTACCCGTAGACGAAGAGCTGCTCTAAGAGAGCCGGCCCCATGTACGTCATCGGCACCGCCGGCCACGTCGACCATGGCAAATCCACTCTCGTCGAGGCGTTGAGCGGAATTGATCCCGACCGCCTGGCAGAGGAAAAAGAGCGGCAGATGACCATCGATCTGGGCTTCGCATGGGTCCGGCTGGGGGAGGAGGAAGCGCTCCAGGAGGTGGGCATCGTCGACGTCCCCGGCCACCGCGACTTCATCGAGAACATGTTGGCTGGCGTTGGCGGGATCGACCTAGCACTGCTCGTGGTCGCCGCAGACGAGGGTGTTATGCCGCAGACTCGGGAGCACCTGGCGATTCTCGATTTGCTCCAGGTGCCGGCGGGCGTCGTCGCGCTCTCGCGCGTGGATCTGGTGGACGACCCGGAGTGGCTGGAGCGGGTTACGCTCGATGTGCAGGATACCGTCGCCGGCACGGCACTGTCTGAAGCGCCTATTGTGCCCGTTTCCGCCGTATCTGGCGAGGGGCTGGATCTCCTGCGCGCCACGCTGGCGTCCTCTCTCCTGGGCACTCCAGGTCGCGCGGATAGCGGGCAGGCACGGCTGCCGGTAGACCGCGTATTCAGCCTCAGCGGGTTCGGCACGATCATCACCGGGACCCTTACAGGGGGCAGCCTGGAGGTCGGTGACGCAGTCGAGATTCAGCCGGGAGGGCTTAGCGGGCGGGTCCGCGGTTTGCAGTCGCACAATGCGCCTCGCGAGCGGGCACTGCCCGGTAGCCGCGTCGCCGTAAACGTCTCTAACATCGGTACGGAGGAGATTGAGCGTGGCGACGTCATGAGCACCCCTGGCCTACTCCGGGGCTCGACGCTGCTGGATGCCACCTATCGCCACCTCTCCACGGCCGGTTCGCCACTCCGGCACAATCAGGAAGTGAAGTTATTCGTCGGCGCGGCAGAGGTTATCGCCCGTACCCGCGTCATCGGTACCCGCGCAATCGAGCCGGGCTCGTCGGGCTGGCTACAGCTTGCGCTGGCGGATCCGGTGGCGGTCATGCATGGCGATCGCTATATCCTACGGTGGCCCTCGCCGCCTGAGACGATCGGCGGGGGACGAATTGTCGACCCCCACCCCGGCAGGCGCCACCGCCGCTTTCGACCGGAGGTCAATGCTCGTTTCGAGACGTTGGAGCGTGGCGCACCGGCAGATGTACTGTTACAGCGGCTGGAACGGGAACAACCGATTCTGCTCTCCTCCCTCCTCCGTCGGGTTGGGCTGACACCCGCGCAGGCTGAGGAAGCGTGGCGTAGGCTCGCCGACGAGGCGCGGGTGCGGAGCTACGACCGCTACGCGCTGACTGCGCAAAAGGTGGAAGCGCTGCGCTTGCAATTGCTGGAACTGCTCGCCGCCTATCACGAAGCGCATCCGCTGCGCGCGGGGATGCCGCGCGAAGAGGTCCGCAGCCGGCTCGACCTCCCGGGCCCGCTCTTCAGTGCTTTTTTGGAAGAGGTAGCGCAGGGCGCGCAGCGCGTGCGGGATACCGGACATCATCTACGCCTCCCCGACCACGCCATTCGATTTACTGATGCCCAACAGGCGCGCGTCGATCGGCTGTTGGCGGACTTCGAGGCAGCGGGCGTCAGCAGCCCCAGCGTTCGGGAGAGCCGCGAGGCGGTCGGCAAGGAGGTGTACGATGCACTCCTGGAGCTCGGTTACCTGCAACAGCTCAACGAGGAGGTTGTCTACACGAGTGAACAGCTCACGCAACTCCGGAGCCGCGTCATCGGATATCTGGAGGTAAAAGGTGCGGCGGACGCCGCCACAGTCCGAGATTTACTTCAGACGAGCCGGAAGTATGCGATTGCTCTGCTCGAGCACCTGGATCAGGAACAGATTACCCGTCGAGAAGGGGACATACGGCGGTTGGTAGGGAGAATGAACAAGCGTAGCGGGGCGCACGTCAGTGCCCCGAAAGAGAGCCAGAAATGAAGAAACCGCCGTCTTTTTGGGGAGACGGCGGTTTCTTCTACCGCCAATGCCAGGAGGGCGGCGATTGGCAGCTAATGGGCAATGACGTTAGTTGAGGGAGGGGCAGGCATTGTCCTGGCTTCGGTCGGTTGTTCCAGTCGCGTTTCTCTCGTGCCAGTTTAGGGGAGGGGAAGTTCCTCAAGACCCGACCGAAGTTGGCTTTAATATAATCGGCAAGTGTAAACAAAACGTAACTGCTCTGTTAGAATCATATTGGAAAAGAGAGTTTAATGACCTGCCGAAGAGTGCAACCCGTCAACAAAGGAGACAAAGATGAAAACTGTCCAGGCAAACGGCGCTTCTATCCCTGCGCTCGGCTTCGGTACGTTTCGCCTGAAGGGCGACGAAGCAGAAGCGGCGACACGAATGGCGCTCGAGGTCGGCTACCGTCACATTGACACTGCGCAAGCTTATGAGAACGAAGAGGCCATCGCACGCGCCATCCGCGCCTCTGGTGTCCCGCGCGAGGAGATCTTCATTACGACGAAGATCTGGCCCGATCATTTTGACGAAGAGGAGTTTCCGGTCGCCGTTAACGCTCGCCTGCAGGCGTTGGAAACGGATTATGTGGATCTGCTTCTACTCCACTGGCCAAATCCTTCTGTGCCGCTGGAGGATACGATCGGGGCGCTGAATGTGATGCGGGAGGTGGGCAAGACGCGCCACATCGGCGTCGCCAACTTCACCACAGGTCTGCTGGACGAGGCGCTCTCGCTGACCGCAGCGCCGTTGGTAACCAACCAGGTCGAGTACCATCCTTTTCTAGATCAGTCGACGCTGCTGACAGAGGTACACGACTATGGCATGTCCCTGACCGCCTACAGCCCACTGGCCAAGGGGCAGGTCGCGGAGGACGAGACGTTGCAAGAGATCGGCGCCGCCCATGGCAAGAGCGCAGCCCAGGTAGCGTTGCGCTGGCTGCTGCAGCAGGAGGGTGTGGTCGCCATACCCAAAGCGTCGAGTCGCGAACATATCGAGCAAAACTTCGCCATCTGGGGCTTCGAGCTGGACGATGACGAGATGGCGCGTATCTTCAGCCTGACAGAGCGAAACGATCGCCTGGTGAATCCGGCGCGCCTCGCCCCAGACTGGGGCACCCCGCGGGCGGAAGAGCCGGCGACAGACAACCCGATGGTCTGAGGCCCGGGCGGCGGGCGGAAGCGCCCGCCGCCACGCCATGTTGCCGCTACAGGGGCGCCGGATCCAATGAACTCGCTCCCGCGCCCTCTCGTATGCCATTCATATGTTCCTCGGCTATGATGGTTGCAGCAATAAGCGATAGCTCCAGCAGCACTCATAGCGAGGTAGTGTGACAACTCTCCAACCTATCCCCTCTTCCGTCCGCCGTGTCGCCATGCTTAGCGTCCATACGTGCCCGCTGGCGATGTTGGGCGGAAAGAAGACAGGGGGCATGAACGTATACGTGCGCGATCTGGCGTGCGAGCTGGGACGGCGCGGCATTCGAGTGGACGTCTTTACGCGCTCGCAGGATGTTTGCCAGCCACGAATCAAGCACGACCTGGGGGAAAACGCCCGCGTTGTCCACATTCCGGCGGGCCCCGAGGAGCCGGTGCCGATCGTGGAGATCGGAGATTATCTGCCAGAGTTTGTGGGCAATGTCCTTACGCTGGCGGAGGCGGAGGGGCTGTCCTACGATCTGATTCACAGTCATTACTGGCTCTCCGGCCTGGTGGCGGAGCAGTTGCAAGCGGCGTGGGGCAAGATACCGATCATCCAGATGTTCCACACTCTGGGCCACATGAAAAACCGAATCGCGCACGACGCGTCGCAACGAGCGGCGCCGGAACGGCTGGATGGTGAAGCCCACGTACTGCAGGTTGCAGATCGAATCGTTATCTCGACGCCGGCCGAAGCAGCGCAGCTACAGTGGCTCTATGGGGCGGATATGGAGAAGGTCGTGACGATCCCGCCAGGTGTGGATCTGGATCGCTTTCACCCGATTCCTCCCGCGGTAGCCAGGGAAGCAGTTGGGATCCCGCAAAATCACCGTAACATCCTCTTCATCGGCCGAATCGAGCCACTCAAAGGGATTGACACCCTGCTCAGAGCGATGGCGCTGATCCAGAAGCGGCGGCCCGAAGCGACCCGCAATGTGTCCGTCAGTATTATCGGCGGCGATCCGTGGGCGACCGACCCTGACGACGAGATGGCGCGTCTGCAAAGCCTGCGCGCGGAGCTGGACATTCACGAGCTGGTGACTTTTCTCGGCTCCAAGGATCAGGAGATTCTCCCCTACTACTATAGCGCAGCCGAGATGGTCGTCATGCCGTCTCACTACGAAAGTTTTGGCCTCGTGGCGCTGGAAGCGATGGCCACCGGCACGCCCGTTATCGCCAGCGAGGTCGGCGGCCTTGCCTTCCTCGTGCAGGATGGGAAGACTGGCTTCCACGTACCCACGCGCGATCCCGAAGCGCTGGCGGCGAAGATCTACCTTCTCTTAACGGACGAGCCGCGCCGGCGCGAGCTGGGCGCGAACGCGCGCCGCCATGCAGAGCAGTACGCCTGGCCCGTGATTGCCGAACGAATAATACGACTGTATGGGGAGACGGTGGCGACGACCTCGGGGCAACGCTATCGTACCGGCACCCAAGCGGAACCACTCGAGCCGGTAGCCTAGCGCGCGCTCCCTGAGTTCAGGGTGTCATCTCCGGCTCGATTGCCTCCGCACCACCAAGGTAGGGGCGGAGCACCTCTGGAATGACGATCGCGCCGTCGCGCTGCTGGTTGTTCTCCAGGAGGGCAATCATAGTGCGGGGCAGCGCCAGCCCGCTGCCGTTCAGGGTGTGGACGTATGCCGGCTTGCTCCCCGGCTCCGGACGATAGCGGATATTGGCCCGCCGCGCCTGAAAAGCCTCCGTGTTGCTGATGGAGCTCACTTCCAGCCACTCTTTGCTGCCCGCAGCCCAGATTTCCAGGTCATACTTTCGAGCAGCGGCGAAGCCCAAATCGCCGGTCGCCATCTCTACGAGGCGATAGGGGAGGTCGAGGGCTTCGGCGATGTCGATTGCGTCCTGAATCATCTCGTCCAGATGTTCATAGCTGTTTTCGGGGCGCGTAAAGCGGTACATCTCGACCTTGTCGAACTGGTGTCCGCGCTTGATGCCGCGCACGTCTCGGCCGGCGCTCATCTTCTCCCGGCGGAAGCAGGGGGTATAGGCGACATACTTGATCGGTAGCTGATCCGCCTCCAGAATCTCGTCGCGGTGGAGGTTCGTGAGGGCGATTTCCGCTGTGGCCAGCCACATGAAATCTTCTTCTGCGTCGCGATAGATGTTGTCGGCAAATTTGGGCAGTTGGGCGGCGCCGACAAAACATGCGGAGCGGGCCATGAAGGGCGGGTAGATTTCGGTGTAGCCGTTGTGGTTGACGTGGTAGTTCAGCATGAACTGGATCAAAGCGCGCTGCAGGCGGGCGCCCCAGCCTTTGAGAATGTAGAAGCGACTACCGCTCAGCTTGACGCCGCGTTCGAAATCGATGATGCCCATCTCCGGCCCGAGCTCCCAGTGCGGCCGCGGTTCTATGTCGAAGCGGGGCATCGGCGCGCCCTGCGGCTCGTAGACGACGTTGTGGCTTTCGTCGGGGCCAACCGGGACATTCTCGTGAGGCATGTTCGGCACCCAGAGCAGATTTTCCTCTAGCTGTGCCTCGACTTCCCGCAGCGCCTCGTCCAGCTCAGCGATGCGCTCTCCGATGGCGCGGGTTTCATCTTTGGCTGCCTCGGCGCCGGTGCGCAGCTCCGCCAGTTCTGTACGGAGCGCGTCCACCGAGCGCCCGACATCCTCTCCCGCTTCGGCGCGCTCAAGGTCGCGCTCCAGCTTGCGCAGGCTGCCCATCCAGCGCCCGATCTGCTTCGAAGATTCGTTCCGCTGGCGCCGGAGCGCCTCCACTTCCTGGATCAGGTCGCGCCGCCGTTGGTCCAGCCCCAGAATTTCGTCGATGGGCGCGCTGTCATTTAGCTTTTCGACTTGCTCTTTCACCCACTCGGGGCGCTCGCGAATCAGGTTAAGATCGATCACTTCTCAGCTTTTCCCTTTATTCTTCCTCCACGTCGCGCCGTCCATACCAGACAAAGGCAAGAACGGTTGCTATCAGCAGGACGAGGATCACAGATCCGATACAGGCAACGGTAATCGTCAGGTCATAGGGAATAAGTTCGGCCATCGCTATCTCCTTAGAGCATGTAAAGATGCTACGTGATCATAAAGAACGGTTGTCCCGCCGTCAACAGCGCGGCGAGAGACGACGTTATCTCTTCGTCGCGCCGCGTTCCAGCGCTTAGTAGAGACCGACAGAAGAATCGACGTCCCGGGCATAGGCGTCGATCCCGCCCGCCAGGTTCAGGACCCCGTGCCACCCGTGCTGACGCAGCCAAGCGACAACCTGCGCACTACGCACGCCGTGGTGGCAGAAGACGATGATCTCCGCCTCCCGGTCGCGCGCTGCGGTGGGTAGTGCCTCTACCCCTTCCCGCACCAGACGGCTCATCGGCGCTTTCAGGACATCGTCGCCCAGGTTGGCCAGCCGCCACTCCACCGGCTCGCGCACGTCGAGCAGGGTTAGCTCTTCGCCGGCGCTCTGCCGGCGCGCCACCTCGGCGGGGCTGATTTCAGGAATCGACCGTCGATCGCGGTTGGACACTGGACAGCCTCAGGAGACGCGTAAGGCAGCGAAAAAGAGAAGCACCCAGCCGGCGAGGAAGGCGAGACCGCCGAAAGGGGTGATAGCGCCGAGCCAGCGAATGCGCGTAAGGACAAGGAGGTAAAGGGAGCCGGAAAAGATGAAAATACCGGCCACAAAGAGATAGCCGGCCCACGTGGTAAGAGAGCCGGCCCACTCGCGGGCCAGCAGGGCCACAAAAAGAAGCGCCAGAGCGTGGATCATATGATAACGGACGGCGGTGTCGTAAGTCGCCTCCAGATCGGGATAGTCGGCGAAATACGAGGAGAGGCCATGAGCGCCGAAGGCGCCCGCAGCCACGCCGAGAAACATCAGTGCCGACGCCAGCATCACAAAGGTTCTGTCGATCGTCATTTGCGTCGCCTCAACGGTACTTCTCGCGGAGGGCGCGCTCTATCTGCCGGTCGGCGTCGCGGCGCGCCATATCCCGGCGCTTGTCGTACAGCTTCTTCCCCCGCGCCAGCGCTACTTCGACTTTCGCCCAGCCGTCCTTCAGGTAAAGCTTCGTCGGCACCATTGCCATGCCCTTTGTCTGCAGTGCTTCGACGATCTGACCGATTTCTCGTTTATGCAGCAGCAGCTTGCGCGGGCGCGTGGGATCGTGATTCTCGCGATTGCCGTGCTCGTACTGGGCAATATTGGCCTCCATCAGGTAGAGTTCATCGCCGCGAGGCTGGACGAACGCTCGCTGCAGACTGACTTTACGGTCGCGAATCGATTTAATCTCGGTGCCGGTCAGCACGAGACCCGCCTCAAAGCGTTCGAGGAGATGATAGTCGTGGCTGGCGCGTCGGTTGCGGGACACAACGTCGATTTCGTTTCTGGTATTTCTTGCCATACGCTCCTTTACTCGCCTGTTGATAGTACTTCAAGCGCCCGTTCGAGCTGCGGATCATCCTCTCCGCCGAGATCGGCAGGCGTCTCTATTTCGATGTCGGGAATAATGCCGGTCTGGTCGATACTCACATTGTCGGGCGTGTACCAACGGGCAATTGTCACCCGTAGCTCCGAGCCATCGGAGAGGGTGTTTAGGTTCTGGACACTCCCTTTGCCGAAAGTCGTCTCGCCGATCAGGACGCCGCGCTCTCTATCCTGCACCGCACCGGCGACGATTTCTGCCGCGCTCGCGCTGCCGGCATTGACGAGGACCACCAGCGGGATCTCCTCGGCAAGCTGGCCGGTACGGGAGCTGTATACTTCGTCGATGCCCAGTGTGCGGCTCCGTTCATAGAGGACGACGCCTTCATCGAGGAAGAGGTCCGCCACGGCGATCGACTGATCGAGGAAGCCACCGGGATTATCGCGCAGATCGAGAATAAGCCCCTGCGGGTTCTGGGCCAGCATCATCTCCAGTGTTTCGCTAAGTTGATCCTCTGCGTTCCGCGTGAAATCGGCAAGCCGGATGTAGGCGAC
>JAWVYW010000012.1:0-42168 GCA_033722535.1 Promineifilaceae bacterium (SeqCode) | reverse complement strand
CGTGAGGTTCAGTCGGTCTTTACGGCACCTGGCGCTGTTCGTCCGCCGGCTCTGTTTCGAGGGGCTCAGGCAGTGCAGTGGAACGGGAGGATGGTGCGGCTGCCTGTTGGTGAGTGATCACTTCCCGGATGTGGTAGACGGGCTTTCCCTGGCTTTCATAGTAGGTGCGCACGATCAGCTCCGCCAGCAGACCCATAACCACAAATTGGACGCCCAGCGAGATCAGGAGGACGCCCAGCGTCAGCAGCGGACGGTCTCCTATCTGAACTGCGTGAAAGGCGGCCCATCCTCCGGTGATACCCGCCCACACTTTGATGAATGCCAGATAGCCCGCGAGCAGGAATCCAACCAGCGCCGAGACGATGCCGATCCCGCCCAGCAGGTGCATCGGCCGGTCGCTGTACCGGCGCAAAAAGAGAACGGTCACCAGATCGAGGAGCACGCGGAAGGTGCGTGATAGACCGTATTTCGATGCACCCGCCACACGCGGGCGGTGGCTGACGGGCACCTCGGTCATACTAAAACCGGCGAAGTTCACCATCTCGGGGATGAAGCGATGCATTTCGCCGTAGAGGTGGAGGTCGTCCACAACGTCAATACGAAAGGCGCGCAGAGAGCAGCCGCGATCATGTAGGCGCACACCACTGCTGCGGGCAATCACGATATTGGCGACGCGTGAGGGAAGCCGGCGCAGCAGCAAGGCGTCCCGCCGCTCCTGCCGCCATCCGTTAACCACGTCATATCCCTCTTGCAGCCGCGCCAGAAGGGCCGGGATGTCGGCAGGATCGTTCTGGCGGTCGGCATCCATAGTGACGATTACCTCCCCACGCGCCCGGCGAAAGCCGGCGGCGAAGGCGGCTGTCTGCCCGAAGTTGCGGCGGAAACGGATGCCGACAACACGCGGATCGGTTGCTGCCAGCTGCCGCAGGCAGTCGAAGCTGCCGTCGCTGCTGCCGTCGTCGACGAAGATGATCTCATAGTCGAGATTGCGGCCGGAGAGGGCAGCGACAATTTCCTGCCATAGGGGGCGGAGATTTTCTGCCTCGTTATAGACCGGGATGACCACGCTGAGATCCAGCGCGGACCGAGCATCACTCTCTACCATCACAGAGGCATTCTACCACCGCAGCCAACCCCGGCAATAGGTGCTCACCGGGCGCTCCTTTCTGCCCTGTAGGTCAGTATGAGGCATGGCGCCCGCTCTGATAATCTTTTGCAGAGCTGCCTCCTGCTGCCGGTTCAACTCTCCGTGTCGTTCTCTTCCTGCAGCCCGGCTTCCGTAATCCTCAGCCGGTAGACCCCTTTAAAATCGTCGGGATCGACCGGATCTCCCTTGCGCAGGATCTCCACTTTGCCCGCATGAGCAAGCTGCCGCCCTGTGAGGCGGATCCGTTTCGTCAGCGTCTGCCAGTGGTCGGGAAGAATGGCCATTGCGACATCTTCCGGCCGGACCTTTCCTTCGAGCCCTGCCTCCCGGCACTGGATCAGGATCGTCTCCCGAACTTCCTCGTCGCTAACGCGGCGTGGTTTCTTTTCGGCGTCACTTTTTGCCATAGAGCTTTCTCCTATTTGCGATTCGTTTCGCTTCCCGCTACCCCCCTGCGTTACAATACAGGCTGTGAATCTACTGAGCAAACGACACGGTGCCGCGCACCCCGAACCGACCTTCCGTAGCTCCGACTCTCCGGCATGAACGTATCGGTCGTCATGACGGTAAAAAACGAAGCCATGTCGCTGCCGCGGCTGTTGGATTCCCTTATCCAGCAGACGCGCCTCCCGGATGAGGTGGTCGTCTGCGACGGCGGTTCGACAGACGGCACGCTGGAGGTGCTCGAACTTTACCGTCAATGGCTGCCCTTAAAGCTAATCGTAGCTCCGGGAAGTAATATCAGCCAAGGGCGCAACCGGGCCATCGCTGCCGCGGAAGGGCCGCTCATCGCCGTTACCGACGGCGGCGTCGTCCTCTCCCCTGTGTGGCTTGAGGCCCTTTCCCGCCCGCTCGCTCACGATCGCGCGCCTGCCGTCGCCGGCTGGTTTGAAGCGGATCCCTACACGGATTTTGAGGTCGTCATGGGGGCCACCGTTCTCCCCGCATTACCCGATGTCGAGCCGGAAACCTTTCTCCCCTCCAGCCGCTCCGTCGCCTTCTTGAAGAGCGCCTGGGAGGCGATCGGCGGCTATCCTGAGTGGCTCGATTATGGAGAGGATCTCGTCTTTGACCTCGCCCTGCGTGAAACGTATGGGCCGTTCGCCTTCGCCCCGAAAGCTGTGGCCTATTTCCGACCGCGCAGTTCGCTCCGTGCCTTATTCAGGCAGTACTACCACTATGCGCGCGGAGACGGCAAGGCCAATCTCTGGCCCTGGCGGCACCTCGTCCGCTATCTGACCTACCTGGTGTTGCTGCCCACCCTGCTACGCCTGATCTGGCGCGGGCGCTGGCCCGGCTGGGTCGGGCTGCTGGCGGGAGGCAGCGCCTACTGCTACCGGCCGGCGCGCCGGCTGTGGGCGGCCACCTTCCGCTGGCGCCCGCCGGCCCGGTTGCGCGCCTTCGCCCTGATCCCCGTCATTCGCCTGGTGGGCGACGTAGCCAAAATGGCCGGCTATCCCCCCGGTCTCTTGTGGCGCCTGCGGCGGCGCATTGGTTAGTTCCCGCTTAACAATTGAGGTGCTATCTTGTTGCCGGTAGACCCAGTTGGTAAGATGGCGGTTGTTCTGGAGGGTGACCGTGCCCGTCCAGTATCCTCGCCAATTCATGTGACTTTTTAGATGTTGTCTGGCAGCGCCCAGCGAGGCAGCAGAAGCGATCTCCTGAGACGAAGCGTAGAGCTGTATGATCATCCAACGGACTCCCCCTCGGCATCCGCGTAGCGGCCCTTCGTGCACGCTGGTGATCATCGTTGCCGTCGTCTTTGCGCTCGGCATCTACGTCGTCGGTAATGCCGAAGAGGTACGAGAGGTAATCGTGCCGACGCCGACGCCGGCGCCAACGCGCTCGGCGGTCGAGTACGCTACCAGCGCCGCTCTCTACGAGCGCGATGGCGAGTACGCCAGCGCCATCGAAGCCTATGAACAGGCTATCGCTATGGACACCGGCAACGTCAACTACTTTATGTCCCTCGTCGACCTCCTGATCCGGGCGGGGCGGGCCGAAGAAGCGCTCGAACGGGCGCAACAGGCCAAGGTGCTGGCGCCGAGTGATTCCCAGGTCTGGGCTGCCGTCAGCTCGGCGCACCTCGCCAACGGCAATCGCCTGTGGGAGACGGGCGACCAGGTGGGCGCCAAGTTGCAGTTCCAGGAGGCGATCAATGCCGCCGAACAGGCGACCAGCATCGAGGGCAGCAATGCCGAAGCGTACGCCTACATGGCCCAGGCGCTGGTGCAGATGGGCTATGAGCGTTACAACGAAGCCGCCGAGGTCGCGTCTCTGGCAGTAGAGCTGGACCCCACGAGCGCCACCACCCGTCGGGCGATGGCCAACGTCTTTGAGATGGGTGGAAACTACGATCGCGCCATCGAAGAATATCTGCTCGCGCTCGACGCCAATCCCGATCTGATCGACATGCGTATCGATCTCGCCTACCTGTACTTCTTTAACGCCCGCCAGCAACAGGGCATCCTTACCCTGCAGGATGTGCTGGAGATCGATCCCTCTAATGCGGCCGCATATGATGGGTTGAGCTACTTTTACTTCGTGCTCGGCGAATATCCAGACTCCGAAGAGAATGCCTTTCAGGCGGTGCAGCTCGATCCGGATATGAACCGGGCGCACGCCCACCTTGGCGCTGCGCGCTTCAAGCAGTCGAAGTACGATACGGCGATCGAAGAGCTGGAGATTGCGGTGGGGAACTACGACGACATTACCACTTCCAACGCCACTTACTTCAATATGCTGGGCCTCGCTTACTATTACACCGATCGCTGCCCCGAGGCGCTCCCTCTCTTCCGCCGGGTGCTGGCTACCGCTCCCGACGAGACGGCTGTTCTCAACGCGGAGGAGGGGATGGAGCTCTGTCGCCAGTGGCAGCTCGACAACAACTCTTGATTACCGCCAATACGCCGCCAGTCTAATTTTGTGGCGCACCCCCGCGTCAAGCCCGTCAATGGTGCTCCCGCGCACCTACTCTTAGCACTCCTCTCTTTCAACTGCCAACATTTTCTTGACAGTCACGCAGATTGTGTTACAATTTTTCTGTGTTGTTAGCACTCTCCCTTCCTGAGTGCTAAAACGACGAAAGCCAACCAACCATTTTACAACAAAGGAGAGGCGTTTTATGGACGTGAATCTAAAACCGCTGAGTGATCGGCTGGTTGTCGAGCCCAAGGAGCGCGAAGAGACGACCGCATCCGGTATTATACTGCCTGAGACGGCCAAAGAAAAGCCCCAGGAGGGTGAAGTGCTGGCTGTTGGCCCTGGCCGCCGCGACGACAACGGCAACCGGGTTGAGATGGACGTTTCCGTGGGCGACACCGTTCTCTATGCCAAGTACGCGGGGACGGAAGTCAAGATGAACGGCAAGAAGCTGCTCATCCTCAAAGAGTCTGACATCCTGGCGATTGTCGAAAGTTAAGCCCCCAATTCCCACAGATCAACAACAAGGAGTGAATAAACATGGCGAAACAGCTTAAGTTTTCTGATTCGGCGCACCGCAAGCTGAAGACTGGTATCGATACGCTTGCCAGCGCTGTTGCCACGACGCTGGGCCCCAAGGGCCGTAACGTGGCGCTTGACAAGTCCTTTGGCGCGCCGACCATCACCCATGATGGCGTGACCGTCGCCAAAGAGATCGAACTGGAAGATCCCTACGAAGATATGGGTGCCCAGCTGCTGAAGGAAGCGGCGACGCGCACCAACGATATTGCCGGCGACGGCACCACCACGGCCACCGTTCTGGCGCAGAACATTGTCAACGAAGGCTACAAGAACGTAGCCGCCGGCGCCAACCCCATGCTCCTGAAGCAGGGTATTGAGAAGGGTGTGGCGGCGCTTTCCGAGCGCATCCGCGAGATGTCGGTTTCGATCGACAGCGTCGAGGAGATTGCCTCCGTGGCTGCCATCTCCGCCCAGGATCCCGACATCGGCCAGCTGATTGCTCAGGTTATGGACAAGGTCGGCAAAGACGGCGTCATCACCGTCGAAGAGTCGCAGGGTCTGGAGTTTGAAACCGAGTACGTGGAGGGTATGCAGTTCGACCGCGGCTACATCAGCCCCTACTTTGTGACCGACTCCGACACCATGGAAGCGGTTCTGGAAGAGCCGTACATCCTGATTCACGATAAGAAGATCAGCTCCGCCCAGGACCTGCTGCCGATTCTGGAGAAATTGATCCAGAGCGGTCGGCGCAATCTGGTCGTTATCGCCGAAGATGTCGACGGCGAGGCGCTGGCGACCCTGGTGCTCAACAAGCTCCGTGGCACCATTAACGCTCTGGCGGTGAAGGCGCCTGGCTTTGGCGACCGCCGCAAGGCGATGCTGCAGGACATTGCCGTCCTGACTGGTGGTCAGGTGATCACCGAAGAGATGGGCCGCAAGCTGGAGAGCGTCCAGATCGGCGACCTCGGACGCGCCGATAAGATCGTGGCGACGAAGGACGATACGACCATTGTCGACGGCGCCGGCGAATCGGACCAGATTAAGGCCCGCGTCGAGCAGATCAAGACCGAGATCGAGCGCAGCACCTCCGACTACGACCGTGAGAAGTTGCAGGAACGGCTGGCCAAGCTGGCCGGCGGCGTGGCGATTATCCGTGTTGGCGCTGCGACTGAGGTTGAGCTCAAAGAGAAGAAGCACCGCGTCGAAGACGCCCTGAGCGCTACCCGCGCCGCGGTGGAAGAGGGCATCGTCCCGGGTGGCGGTGTGGCGCTGCTCAACGCCCTTTCCGCTCTCGACGACGTCCAGACCACCGAAGGTGATCCGACGACAGGCGTGAAGATTCTGCGCCGCGCCCTGGAAGCACCGATGCGCAAGATTGCCGAAAACGCCGGCAAGAACGGCGACGTGATCATCCAGAACGTCCGCCAGAAGCAGGACGAGACCGGCAACCAGAACATGGGCTACAACGTCCTCACCGACGAGTATGTAGACATGATCGAGGCCGGCATCATCGACCCGGCGAAGGTGACCCGCGGTGCGCTGGAGAACGCAGCCAGCATCGCCTCGATGATCCTGACCACCGACGTGCTGATCACCGACCTGCCGGAGAAGGAAAACGGTCAGGCCGGTATGCCCGGCGGCGGTATGCCCGGCGGCGGCATGGGCTTCTAAGCCGGTTGACGCCCTTCAACTCGTAATAAAAGTCTGGCCCTTCGCCGTTGCGGAGGGCCTTTTCTTTTCCCGCCGCTTTTTGTAAACTGGAAGAGAGTAAGCGCAACCACTGCCCCTGGAGTCGTGACTATGGGTCGAAAGCTGGTCGAAAAATTGCTGCCCGCGCTCTCCAGAATGGAACTGTCCGAGAATCTGGAGGCGACGGCTGTCGGCTACCAGACGTTTGCCGTCGCACGGGATACGGTCGATTCCTACCGTGGCGACTCAAGGACACTTGCCGAGGCGCTCCGCATCTTGCAGACTGCCGATTCGCTCCCCTACCAGTACGCGGGTATCGCTCTAATCCTCGTGGCTGCATCCCGCGAGGAAAAGGGCACCTACTATCGTAGCGGGCTTGATATCGCGCTGGATTGGCTGGAAAAGGCACAGGCTCTGGAGCCGGATCTCAACCACATCAACCTCATCGAGCCCCTGCTCTACATCTACGGCGATCGCTTTCAGGATGCGCGCCTGGTCCTCGACTATCTGCACCATCACGTGACGGTGCAGGCCTATTGGCTCTATCGGGCCGAGATCGTTTATCATGCGCAGCAAGAGCAGTACGAAGAGGCGCTGGACTGGTGCAAGCGCGCCGTACAGGCTGCGGAAGAAGTACCCGAACGATTGCGCGTGAGAAGCATGATCGGCGAGCTTCACCTCCGCAGAGGCAGTATGGACGAGGCGCTGCGGGCGTTCAGAGAGGCCGCCCATTTCGCGCCCAAAGATGCTTGGCTATGGCACCAGATAAGCTGGATCCTTTTTCAACAAGGGGAGCACGAAAAGGCAGCCCGGGCCAAC
This sequence comes from Promineifilaceae bacterium (SeqCode), assembly GCA_033722535.1. GTDB lineage: Bacteria > Chloroflexota > Anaerolineae > Promineifilales > Promineifilaceae > JAAYYY01. The sequence continues at coordinate 35,069 of JAWVYW010000012.1, read as the reverse complement.
AGGCAGGCGTTGGAGTTGCAGCCCGATCTGGCCGAAGCACAAGAGTTGCGCTCCGTGCTGGAGAAAACTGAGTCGTCGGAAAAGGAAGGCCTGCTCGGGCGCCTCTTTGGCAGCTGAAACGTGCTCCCGGGTCTGCTCAGTGCGCCTCCCCGGACGCTCCCCTTTCCCCCTCCAAGAACGCCAGGACCCTTTCGCGAACTTCCTCAGCTGTGAGGGTGCTCGTGTCCAGATAGAGATCGCAGTGAGCGCGGGCGTGCGCCAGCCGCCGCGCCTGTTCCTCCAGCCGCTCCGGCCCCCAGTCTATGTGCGGCCGCCTCCGTTTGGCCGCCGGATAATCGACGTCGAGGAAAATAAGACGGTCGGGGCGGGAGATGCGCTGCCACATCTCGGGCACGTACGAGTGTTCCTGAACCACGTGGCGCGCAGTATAGCCGGCGTCGCGCAAAGCACGCACCAGCACTGTTTTGCCAGACGTGCAGGGGCCGACGACGGCGATGCGAGGTCGGGAACGAGCATCTATGTTCATCTCTCTGTCACCTACCTGGACAGCGGTGAAAAGGACGGCGGTGCCTAGATTGGCATGCGCCCACTCAGCCGGCGCACCTCACTTCGTGCTGCACCCCCTTCGCGCACCGCGACGACCACCACACTGATGTCGTCGCGCGGGCGCCCCTCCTCCAGGCTTAGCGCGCCCTCCAGCAGGCGATCTGCCAGGATCTGCGGGTCGGAGATGCCCTGCTGCAGAAGGGTCCTCGTCTCTGCCAGCGGTTCAAAATGGCCATCGCCTCCATGCCAGCTCCCCGCATGGCGCAGGCCGTCGGTAAAGGCGATCACCAGCGGGCCGACTTCCACGGGAATCTCGGTGATGACCGGTTTTGTATTACGTCGGGTTCCGATAGACTCCGACGCTTCATTCAGGGGAAAAAGGCCCCGTTGCGGCGTGTGGACGATCACGGGAGCGTCGTTATTGCGCGAGATCACCAGCGTCTGGCTGACCGCGTCCACGGAGAGGATGTTCAGCGTGGCGCTCACCTTCCCGCCGCGATAGGTAAAGAGATAGTCGTGGGCGGCGCGGGCAACGGCGCCGTCTCGCACCCCCTCCGCCAGAAGCTGGATCGCCTTGCGGGCGACAATGTTGCTGATCTTTTTGGCCGAGCGCCCACTCCGTTGGCCGTCAACGAGGACAATGGAAATGCCACCGTGCGGCCGCTCGATCATTTCCACCGTGTCGCCGCTTTCACTCGTCGCGTACTTGCCGATTTTAGCCACGCCAAAGAGAACTTCCATAGCCGCGATGCTCTCTCACTGCTCGGCGCTAGCGGCGGTTTCGATGGCATAGTCGCAGATCCCGTGAGTCTTAAACTGGTGGGCAGCACGCGCGACCTCGCGACCGAGGTTCAGGAGCTGTGTTTCGACCGTCTCGTCCTGCACGTCGCCGTCTTCAAAGGCCTTCCAGGCGCGCGGGATCGGCAGGACCATTGGCACCGTCCATCCTCGCAGCGCGCGTACGGCGAACTCCATGGTGTTCACCGCCTGCAGGCCCTGGACGCCACCCGCGGTACTAATGAGGCCGATTACCTTGTTTGTCAGGTAGGCCGGATCGCGCCGCCCCAGCGGGTTCAGCCAGTCAAGGGCATTTTTAAAGGAGCCGCTGATTGTGCCGTGGTAAAGAGGGCTGCTCCAGATCATGCCGTGCGCGTCGTAGACGGTGTCGTTGAGATAGTGAATCACCTCCGGCACGCTTTTCATACCGGGTTTATACAGCGGCAGATCCAGCTCGCGTATGTCCATTAGCTCCGTCTCCGCGCCGGCAAGCGCGGCGCCGTTCAAGGCTACCTGCAGCGCTGCCAGGCTGGTGGAGACCTCCGCCAACGAGCCACCCAGTCCTACGATCTTTACAGCCATCATTCCTCCTTATCTGCGTCTCTTTACGCTTATTCTCTACAGCTGGCCGTGGCCCGGCGCCAGCGCTAAATCGACTCGCGCAGGCGCCAGTCGAGCGCGGTGTGGCGCTCAGAGACCCTGTTGTTGCGAACGGCAATCGCCAGCGCCCGCCGCGTCCCGACGAGCACGACCAGCCTTTTGGCCCGCGTAACCGCCGTGTAGAGTAGATTGCGTTGCAGCATCATGTAGTGCTGGGTGACGATCGGCATGACCACACACGGGTACTCTGCTCCCTGTGCCTTGTGGACGCTGACGGCGTACGCGTGGACCAGTTCGTCGGCCTCCAGAAAGTCGTAGACAACCGGCTGTCCGTCGATGCCCACCGTCAACGTCTGCTGAACGAGGTCGATCGCCGTAACGCGCCCAATATCCCCATTGTACACATTCTTGTCGTAGTTGTTGACTGTCTGCATCACCTTGTCGCCCACGCGAAAGACCGTGCCCGAGAGCTTGCGCTCAGGCCGGCGCTTTGCCGGAGGGTTCAGCGCCGCCTGCAGGCGCTCGTTGAGGTTATTCACTCCTGCCTGACCGTTATACATCGGCGCCAGCACCTGGACGTCGTCGAGCGAATCGAACCCGAATTTGTATGGGATGCGCCGCTGGACGATGTCCACGAGCAGGTCGACCAGCTCGTCGAGATCCTCTTTGACGAAGAGGAAAAAATCCTTTGCCTCGGCGGGCGTGAGCGGCATCTGGCCCTCGTTGATACGGTGAGCGTTCTTGACGATAAGGCTATTGGCGGCCTGGCGGAAGATCACTTCTAGTCGCACCACGGCAGCCACACCGGAGTCGATCAGGTCGCGGAGAACATCGCCGGCGCCCACGGACGGAAGCTGATCGACATCGCCGACCAGCAGCAGGTGACTGTCCGGGCCGATTGCCTTTAACATCGTGTTAGCCAGCACCACGTCTAGCATCGACGCCTCGTCGACGATGACCATGTCGGCGTCGATGGGATTGAATTCGTTGCGCCCGAAGCCCTCCACCGGCTTATACTCCAACAGGCGGTGGATCGTCTTTGCTTCGCGGCCCGTGGCCTCCGCCAGCCGCTTGGCTGCGCGCCCGGTCGGCGCCGCCAACACGTAGCTGTGCCCACCCTGGTCAAGCAGATCGAGAAGCGCGCGCAGCGTCGTCGTCTTGCCTGTTCCTGGTCCGCCGGTGAGGATCGCTATCTTATTGGCGATGGCGGTCTGCACCGCCTGCACCTGCTGTGGTGCGAGCGTGATCTCGGGACCGCCGCTGATGGTCACTTTCTCGCGCTTCAGCCGCGCGCGGAGGCTGTGCAGGCGGCTGGTCGGATGCTCCACCATGCGCCGTACACGGTTGGTGACGCCGATCTCCGAGTAGTAAAGGGGCGTGAGGTAGACGGCACGCTCCTCTTCAACTGCCGGTTCAGGCACCGCGGGGAGGTCCTCCGGCTTGTAGGACGCGGCGGATTCCCGCACCGCGGCAGGGCGAGGATGCAGCGCAGCCTTCGCATCCATCCTGCGCCTTATCGTATCCCTGCGGATGAAATCGTCGCTTTCCAGTGTATCGATGACGCTCGCCACCTGTTCCGCCCCCACCGTCAGGATCTCCGCTGCCGCCGGCTCCAGCTCTTCCTGGGGCACATAAACGTGCCCCTCTTCCGCCATGTGGTTCAGCGTGTAGGCAATCCCCGCCTCGATGCGCGCCGGGTCGTCGTGGGCCAACCCGAGGGCGCGGGCAATCTGATCGGCTGTTTTGAAGCCGATGCCGTGAATATCCTGCACCAGCCGGTATGGCGTGCGCTGTACCACCTCCAGCGCTTCGTCGCCGTACTTCTTGTAGATTTTGATCGCCAGGCTTGTAGAGACGCCGTGAGACTGAAGGAAGATCATCACATCTTTGATCGCCTTCTGCTCGTCCCACGCCTTTTTGATATTGCTGACCCGCTTGGGACCGATTCCGGGTATGTCGCGCAGCCGCTCGGGCTCGTCGTCGATGATCTCCAGCGTCTCCTCGCCAAAGCGCTCCACAATCCGCTCGGCCATTACCCGTCCCACGCCGCGGATCATACCGGAGCCCAGATAGCGCCGGATGCCTTCTGTGGTCGCCGGCAGCGATTGCTCGCACTGCTCTGCCTGGAACTGGCGCCCATATTCGGAGTGGGTTGTCCAGCGACCGTTCAGCCGCAGCCACTCGCCAGGGTTGACTTCCGGCAGGTTGCCGACGACGGTGATGAGGCCGTTGCGGCCGGTTGCGTAGCGATAGGGCAACATGCCCCGCGAATCGGGCTTGAGCCGGACGACCGAGTAGCCATTTTCCGGATTATAGTACGTGACCCGCTCCACCGAACCGCTGATCTGATCTTGCTGGTTCATACCACCATTTTACCGTACAACAGGCCCAAAGGTTAGCACCCGCGGCCATTGCTAACGGAGGGCGAAGAAAAGAGCGTTGCGTGACCGCGTAGACGAAGCCGCCGTAGCCTGGGGCGCTTGTGCTGTGACTATACCGCTGCCTGCCCCGTGATATCTAAGCAGGCTCTTAAGCAGGTTGCCTCAGAGAGCGCCCCGTGATATAGTTTATAGTCGCCCGCTAACAGCGCGGGCACTATTTTTGTGGATAGCAAGCTGCATTTCGATGCGGAGGAACACCTCATGTCCGACCAACTATTAAGGACGTTTCAGGCGCCGGAAAACGAGAATATTCCTGAGCTGCGGGTGGGAGACGACGTCACCATTCACCTGCGTATTGTAGAAGGCGATCGCGAGCGGATCCAGCTGGTGCGCGGCACCATTATTAGTCTCACGGGCGGCGGTAATGACCGTACTGTAACGGTACGCCGTATCGCCTCGAACGGGATCGGCGTGGAGCGCACCTTTCTGCTGCGCTCGCCCCTGATCGACAAGATAGAAGTCCATCGCCGGGCTCACGTGCGCCGCTCCAAGCTCTACTACCTGCGTGAGCGGACGGGCAAATCGGCCCGCCTGCGTGAGAAGCGGCGCTAAGCAACCTCCGCAAACGGCCGCCGGACCGCACTGTCTGCGGGCATAAACTGTTGCCCACACTCCGAAACGAATATAATAAAGGGTGAAAGCCGGGTGCTTTCACCCTTTTTGTATTTGCTCACGTAAATGGAGAACGATGGTCCCCTTTCCCCTGATTGGCTGCACGACTTATCACAAACCGGTTGCCCAGACGCCGCCGATCGATGTTTATGGTCTCATGCCCGCTTACACGGAAGCGATCCGGGCGGCGGGTGGCCTGCCTGTGTTGATTCCCCTGGGGCTGAGTGAGGAGGAGCTACAGGGGGTGATCAACCGTCTTGACGGAATCCTGCTGCCCGGGGGGGGTGACATTGAGCCCGGTTGCTACGGTGGCAACAGCGGCGACCCGCTGGTGCGGGATATTGACTGTGAGCGAGATCGCGTCGAAATTGCCGCCGTTCGGCTCGCCGTCGCCGCCGGTAAGCCGCTGCTCGCCATCTGCCGCGGCCTGCAGATGTTGAATGTCGCCCTAGGCGGCTCACTCTGGGAAGACATCCGCCACCACATGCCCAACGCCGGCGATCATGACCACTACCGCCGCCGGGGACGCGATTTTCTGGCGCACGAAGTGACGGTTATCCCCAACTCACACCTCAATCGTGCGTTGGGGCAGGAACGGGTTCAGGTCAACAGCCTTCACCACCAAGGAATCCGTGTGCTGGCCCCCACGCTGCGCGCCGTCGCCACCGCCCCGGATGGGCTGATCGAGGCGGTGGAAGTGGTCGAGCATCCCTTTGCCGTGGGCGTGCAGTGGCACCCGGAGAACCTGCTTCAGAATAGCCCCGTCATGCTTGGCCTCTTCCGCGACTTCGTGCGCGCGGCTGCCAATGGCGCCGGTTGATCACGCTCCGGCAGCGGAAGCGAGACCGTAAAGCGGCGTGATCGGGATCTTTGACTCTGGCGTCGGCGGCCTCTCTGTCTTGCGCCATGTGCGCAGGCTGCTGCCCGCCGAAGATGTCGTCTACGTCGCCGATCAGGCGCACGTCCCCTATGGGCCACGTCCGGCGTCCGAGATACACGCCTTTGCCGACGGGATTACCCGCTTCCTGCGCGGGGAGGGCGTCCGGCTGGTGGTTGTGGCCTGCAACACGGCGACGGCGGCGGCGCTGGACGGACTGCGCGCGGACTTTCCCGATCTGCCCTTTGTCGGCATGGAGCCGGCTGTCAAACCGGGCGCCGCCGAGACACGCAGTGGCCTCGTGGGCGTTCTTGCCACCGCCGGCACCTTCGAGAGCCAGCGCTACGCGACCCTCATGGCGCGCTTTGCCCGCGGCGTCACTCTCCTCGAGAGCCCGTGCGAAGGGTTGGTGCCGCTGATCGAGGCAGGGAGGCTCGCCGCCCCGGAGACCGAGCAACTGCTGCGACGCTGTCTGGAGCCGATGCTCTCCACCGGCGTCGATACCGTCGTCCTCGGCTGTACTCACTATCCCTTTGTCCTGCCGCTGATCCGGCGTATCGTCGGCGCGAAGGTAAAGATCATCGATCCGTCGCCAGCCGTCGCCCGCCAGGCGCTCCGCCTGCTCCCCCACCGGCAGAGGGCTGTGGCTCGAGGCGCGCCCCCTACCGGCGCCCTCATCGCTTACACAACGGGCGATCCCGCTGCCCTCGCCGCGCTGGGCGAACGGCTGCTTGGCTATCCGCTGCCCACGCAGCGGCTGATCTGGCGGGACGGCACGCTCTTCCGAGTCTGACCGGCGCGTGAGGCTACCCCCCCACGCCCGCTTCTACTATAATATGCCAATGCACCACCCTGCACAGCCGTCGGAGAAAGCACCGTAATGCGACGCAATGCCGCGCGGTGGCGGGCCGTCGAGGCCCGTCTGGGCCGCGAAATGACGATCTGGCTCTCGACCGTCCGCGCCGGCGGACGCCCGCACCTCGTGCCGGTGTGGTTTGTCTGGTTGGAGGGAAAGATCTACTTCTGCACCGATAGCGAGAGCCAGAAATTTACCAATCTGCGCCATAATCAGGACGTTGCGCTCTCTCTTCCCGACACCGCTGTCGTGGTGATCGTGGAAGGTGAAGCGCACGCCGCCAATCGGGCCACAACCGAGTCGCTCGCCGAGTATTTCTTCAATAAATATGAATGGGACTTTCGTTACGACGACAGCAGCGACTGGCGTCTGGTCGAAGTGACGCCCCACAAGATCCTGGCCTGGGGCGATGGCTACGAGGACGAGGGAATTCGTCTGCTGTAGCCATCGCTGCTGCCGCTGTTCTCAACGCAACGCTAATGTCACCAGTCGAGCTTCTTACAGTAATCCTACCTTGATTTGCTATACTGGCGTGGTCACAACAGTAGATAGCCTACCTGTAGGTCATGTCGAAACAAGACGCGGTGCTCGGCAAACCGGGAGCCGCTGCAACGATTAACAGAGAGGCGCGTATAGCAGGAAAGAGAGCTACCTTCTGCTGACGACGCTTGAAAACGAAAGGAAGCCATCATGCGATTCGATAGATTTACCGAACGGGCGCAGGATGCGGCTGCACGCGCTTACGAGATTGTACAGCGCTACGGCCATACGCAGGTGGATACCGAGCACTTTTTCCTGGCCCTTTTGGAACAGAATGACGGCGTTGTGCCCCAGCTCCTGGAGCGTCTGAATGTGGACGTTCAGCGGATGGAGGCGCGCGTCGACGAGGAGCTGCGCAGCAGCCCCAAAGTCTCCGTCTATGGGGGCGGGGTCGGCCAGATCTTCTACACGCCACGCATCCGCACCATCCTGGAGCTGGCGCAGGGAGAAGCCAACCGTCTCAAGGACGAATTTATCTCAACAGAGCATATCTTCCTCGCGATTCTGAGCGAGCGTAACACGCCGGTTGCCCGGCTGTTACAGGAGTTCGGGGTCACGCGGGAGCGTGTTACCGATGCCATTGAGTATCTACGCGGCGGACAGCGGGTGACGGACCGGCAGGCGGAAAGCCGCTACCGCACCCTCGATAAGTTCAGCCGCGACCTCACCTCGCTGGCGCGCGACAGGAAGCTCGACCCGGTCATCGGCCGCGAAAGTGAGATTCTGCGCGTCATCCAGGTACTGAGCCGGCGCACCAAGAACAACCCGGTGCTCATTGGCGAGGCCGGCGTCGGCAAGACGGCCATCGTCGAAGGGCTGGCCCAGAAGATTGTGGCGAACGACGTGCCGGAGGGCCTGCTCAACAAGCGTCTGCTCTCCCTCGATCTGGGCGCGCTGATCGCCGGTAGCCGCTTCCGGGGTGAATTTGAGGAGCGCCTTAAGGCGGTCATGGACGAGATCGAGAACGCCCAGGGCGAAATTATCCTCTTCATCGACGAGCTGCACACCGTCGTCGGCGCCGGCGCCGCGCAGGGCGCGATGGATGCCAGCAACATGCTCAAGCCGGCTCTGGCTCGGGGCGAGCTACAGTGCGTGGGAGCGACGACGCTGGACGAGTACCGCCAGCACATCGAGCGGGATAGTGCGCTGGAGCGCCGCTTCGCGCCGGTCTTTGTGGACGAACCGTCGGTCGAAGAGACGGTGGAGATGCTCTACGGCCTGCGCGCCCGCTACGAGGCGCACCACAAGGTAAGCTACGACGAGCAATCTCTGATCGCCGCCGCCCAGCTTTCCGCGCGCTACGTCACAGATCGCCAACTTCCCGATAAGGCCATCGACCTGATGGACGAAGCGGCGGCCAAGCTGCGCGTCGCCCTGGATATGCTTCCCGACGATCTGAAAGAGATGAAGGTACGCCTCGACCAGATCATCATGGAGGAAGAAGAGGCGCACAATGTTCGCGACTACGAACGCGCTGCTAACAACCGCGCCGAGCGGATGCGCCTGGAGCGTGAATTCGCCGCCCGTCGCGAGCAGTGGCAGGCGGAGCAGAAGCTGGACGACACCGTAGACGAGGGCGATATTGCCGAAGTCGTCGCTTCCTGGACCGGTATTCCTGTCAACCAGATGCTGGAGACAGAGGCCGAGAAGCTGCTGCACATGGAAGAGCGCCTACACGAGCGCATCGTCGGCCAGGAGAAGGCGATTGCCGCCCTGGCAGACGCGGTACGCCGCAGCCGTTCTGGCCTGAGCGACCCGCGCCGACCGATCGGCTCCTTCATCTTCCTCGGCAGCTCTGGCGTCGGCAAGACGGAACTGGCGAAGGCGCTGGCGGAGTTCCTCTTCGACGACGAAGATGCGCTCGTCCGCGTGGATATGAGCGAGTACCGCGAGCAGCACACCGTCAGCCGCCTCTTCGGCGCCCCTCCGGGCTACGTCGGCTACGACCGTGGTGGTCAGCTGACCGAGCAGGTTCGCCGCCGCCCCTATAGCCTCGTCCTCTTTGACGAGATCGAGAAGGCGCACCCCGACGTATGGAACGCGCTGCTCCAGATTCTCGACGATGGGCGCCTGACCGATGGTCAGGGTCGGACCGTGAACTTCCGCAACACCGTCATCGTCATGACCAGCAACGTCGGTACCAGCTTTGTCAACCGCTCCGGCGCCCTCGGCTTCGCCGGCATTCGCGACGACGCCGAGGCGGAAGCCCACCGGCGGATCGAAGATGCGCTCAAGAAGACGTTCCGGCCGGAGTTTATCAACCGGATCGATGAGATCATCATCTTCGAACAGCTGACGCGCGAGGATATGATCAGCATCGTTGACCTTCAGATGCGCGACGTCAGCGAACGTCTGGCCGAGCATGGGCTGCAGATTCAGCTGACCCAGCGTGCGCGCGAGTGGTTGGCGGGACAGGGCTTCGACGAAGATTTCGGCGCCCGCCCCCTGCGCCGCGCCCTCCAGCGGTACGTGGAGAGTCCGCTCTCGGTCAAGATGCTGCAGGGTGAATTCGCCAAAGGCGATTCGATTCTCATCGACGAAGTGGACGGCGAGCTGACCTTCGCCCGCCTCGAGCCGGCCGAACCGCCGCAGCGGGTGGAAGAGGAAGCAGATGCGGTCGCCTGACGCTGACTCTTGACCTGACTGATTATCAAGAGGCCCTCCTCCGATAGGAGGAGGGCCTTTTTTATTCCCGCAGCGCCGCCTGCAACGCTCCCGCCATCACCTCCACCTCCGGCCGGATGCCCGTCCAGATCTCGAACGCCAGTGCTCCCTGGTAGAGGAGCATTCCCAGCCCATTCGCCGTGCGGCAGCCGGCTGCACGGGCCTGCTGCATCAGTACCGTCTGCGGTGGGTTGTAGACGAGGTCGTAGACAAAAGCGCCGGGAGGGAAAGCCAACTCTCCAGGCCACGGGGAGCGCGTCGCCTCTGGATCCATCCCCAACGGCGTGCAATTGACGATCAGCGGTGCCCGCCGTCCTCTCAGCCGATCGGCGAGCTGCCACCAGGCGAAGGCGCTGAGCGCGGCGTCGGGCACGGCGGGCTGTAGAGCGGCGACCACCGCCTGGGCCTGCTCGACCCGCCGGGCAAAGAGCTCGACCTGCCCGCCCGAATGGGCCAACGCGTAGGCCGCCGCACGCGCCGCGCCCCCGGCGCCCAGCAGCAGACAGGGCCGCCCGGCGATAGCAACTTCACGCACTTTCAGATCGGCCAGCAGGCCCCGCCAGTCAGTGTTGAAGCCGCTCAGGCCGCGGCTTTCGCCGTCCGCGGCGACGCTGATTGTGTTGGCCGCTCCAATGGCCCGCGCGCCCGGCTCGACGGCGTCTAGGAGGGCCATCACCGCCTGTTTGTGGGGCACGGTGACGTTGGCCCCGAGGAAGCCGAGCGCCGCCAGTCCGCGTAGCGCCCCCTCCACATCGCCGGGACGCACCGGCAGCGGCACGTACACAAGATCCAAGCCCGCCGCCTGCGCCGCGGCGTTGTGCATCGCCGGGCTCAGGCTGTGGGCCACCGGCCAGCCGATCAGGCCGACAAGGCTCGTTTTACCGCTTACTGCCATCCAATTTTGCTCCGTGAGCGCTTTCTAATCCCGTACTTTCGTAGAGTTTACATTTCCCAGCGTCTGTTTTACAATCAATCCGCACGAGGGCAAGAGGTAGAGGATGCGTCTGTTCGTCGCCACCTTGTTTTTTAACAACGGAGGAAATTGATGTTCCAAGATATCCAGGATGTGCTCGACCGGCTTGGCCAGGAGCAGTACATCGCATCCGAAGAGATCGCCACCGTCGTCTACCTTGCCCAATCCCTCTGTAAGCCGATTCTCGCCGAAGGCCCGGCTGGGGTGGGCAAAACGGAGCTGGCAAAAGTGTGGGCCGGCGCATTGGACTACTCGCTCGTCCGCCTGCAGTGTTACGAAGGCCTGGACGAGAGCAAGGCGCTCTACGAGTGGGAGTATGCCAAGCAGATGCTCTACACGCAGCTTCTGCGGGACACGCTCCACGACTTTCTCGGCGACGCCGGGAGCCTCTCCGAGGCCGCCGGCCGCCTCGCCCAGGAAGAAGATGTCTTTTTTTCCGAGAACTTTCTCCTGCCCCGCCCTTTGCTCACGGCGCTGACCTCCGACGAGCCGGTCGTCCTCCTCATCGACGAGATTGACCGCGCCGACGTCGAGTTTGAGGCCTTCCTGCTGGAGGTTTTGAGCGACTTCCAGGTGAGCATTCCCGAGTTGGGCACCGTCTCCGCCCGCCATCAGCCGATGGTCCTCCTCACCAGCAACAACACCCGCGAGCTGAGCGAAGCGCTTAAACGCCGCTGTCTCTACCTCTTCGTCGACTATCCCACCCGCAATGCGGAGCTGGACATCGTGCGCCTCAAGGTGCCCGGCCTCAGCCCGGAGCTGGCCCAGCAGGCGGTAGAGATCGTACAACAGTTGCGCAATATGGACCTGCGCAAGGTGCCTAGCATCAGCGAGACGCTGGACTGGGCACGCGCGCTGGTGGCGTTGAACGCCGACGCCATCGACGAGGAGACGCTCCGTAACACGCTCACCGTCCTCTTGAAGTATGAATCGGACGTCGCCCGCGCCCGTCGCCTGATGGGCAACGGCGGCAGCCAGCGTGGAGGCCCCTATGGACGACCGGATTATTGAGTTTATCCGTGGCATGCGCGCCGCCGGCGTGCGCGTCTCTCTGGCGGAGTCGATAGACGCCCTTAAAGCGGTGGAGACACTGGGTATCGCTGAGAAAGGTATCTTCCGCCAGTCGCTCCGCGCGACCCTGGTTAAGGAGTCGGACGACTTTGCCGTCTTCGACGAGCTCTTTCCTCTCTACTTCGGCAGCGGCGGGCCCGCGATGCAGAATGCGGTGGAGGATCTGAGTGAAGACGAGCAGGAGATGCTCAAGGCGGCTCTTTCCGCGCTCAGTGGTCGCCTGCAGCAGTTGATGGACTGGCTGACCAGCGGTGAGGGGCCGACGAAAGAGGAGCTGGAGGAGCTGGCGCGCCGCGCTGGCTTCCAGTGGGCCAACAATCCGCAGGAAGGGCGCTGGATCACGCGCCGCATGTTACGCCAGATGGGCTTCGAGCATCTCGAAGAGATGATGGCCCAGCTCATGCAGAAGCTGCAGGAGATGGGAATGAGCCAGGACGCTATCGAGAAGCTGATGGGCGTGGTGGAGGCTAACCGCGATGCGTTGGCCGAACAGGTGGCACAGCAGATCGGCCTACAGATTGCCCAGGATCGGGCGAACCGCGCCGACGAACTGCACACCTCCGACCTGATGAACAAGCCGTTTGAGGCGCTGACGGCGGAGGAGAGCGACCGTCTGCGGCGCGAGGTGACCCGTCTGGTGACGCAGCTCCGCAGCCGCGCGGCGCTCCGCCGCAAACGGGGCCGCCAGGGGAAGTTCGACGCCAAGGGGACGATCCGCGCCAACCAGCGCTACGGCGGCGTGCCCTTCGAGATGAAGCTGAAGAAGAAGAAGCTCAAGCCTAGCCTCGTCCTCCTCTGCGACGTCTCTCGCTCGACGGAGAGCGTCGTCGAATTCATGCTCTACATCACCCAGGCGCTGCACGATCAGGTGTCGAAGATGCGCAGCTTTGCCTACTACGACCGTCTGATCGAATTTCCGCCGGAGGTCCTGAAATTGCTCGGCGATAGCGAAGCTGAGGAAGCATTCTCGCGTCTACGGCGTACGCTGCCCTACCGCCCCTACGGTACCGACCTGGGCCACGGATTGGAGAACTTCTACGACAGCCATCTGAGCGCTGTCAACGGCCGGACGACGCTGATCATCCTCGGCGACGCTCGCAACAACTACAACTCGCCGCGTGTCGACCTGATTAAAGATCTCCAGCGGCGCGCGCGCCGGCTCATCTGGCTTAATCCTGAGCACCAACGCCAGTGGGGCAGCGGCGACAGTGACATGCTCGACTACACACCCTACTGCGACGCCGTCTACCCGGTCCGCAGTCTGGCTCAGCTCTCGGCAGCGGTCGATCGCCTGCTCGCCGGCGGCTGAACTGCACGGTTGAACAGTCGTGGTGACCACGCTTGACCGCCTCGCCGGGCCATGCTATAGTTTTGACATTATGTTACCCTTAGCACACGATTCTTATCCCGCCTACTATTACGGGTATGCATACGATGCACATGCACCAGCGCCGTGGTTGCGCGGGAGGGCTGTCTGCGCCTGAAGAGGTAACAGCAAGACCGATTTCAAAAGACGCGGCGACCAGGCCGCGTCTTTTTTGTTTCTGGATGAATGATGGTGGGACGCCGGCACAGTTCGGCGCTGCAGAGTACAAGAGGAGGCAAATAGTGGTCGACAACATATATGATGAGTTGCAGTGGCGAGGTCTGATATACGACGAGACGGAAGGGGTAAGGGATCTACTCGCAAAAGAGAAGCTCACCCTCTACAACGGCTTCGATCCTACGAGCGACAGCCTCCACGTGGGTCATCTGGTGCCTCTGGTGGCGCTGGCCCGCTTTCAGCGCTTCGGCCACACACCAATCGCCGTCGCCGGCGGCGGGACGGCGATGGTCGGCGACCCGAGCGGTCGCTCTGAAGAGCGTAACCTGCTCAGCCGGGAGGAGATCGAGGCCAACCTGGCAGGGATTCGGCCGCAGCTGGCCAAGTTGCTCGACTTCGACGCGCCCGACAACGCGGCGCGCCTGGTGAACAACGCCGACTGGCTCGCCTCGCTTGACCTGCTGGAATTTTTGCGTGACGTAGGCAAGCATTTCACCGTCAACTACATGATGGCCAAGGAGTCGGTGCGTGGGCGCCTGGAGCGCGAGGAGGGTCTCTCCTTCACCGAGTTCAGCTACATGCTGTTGCAGGCCTACGACTACCTGACTCTCTTTGAGAGAACCGGTTGCCGGCTCCAGGCCGGGGGTAGCGACCAGTGGGGCAACATCGTCGCCGGCACGGAGCTTATCCGCCGCACCCACGGCGAGCGCGCCTTTGGCATCGTCTATCCGTTGATAACCGGCGCTGGCGGCGCCAAATTCGGCAAGACGGCGAGCGGTACCGACGTCTGGCTCGATCCGGAAAAAACGTCACCCTACCGCTTCTACCAGTGGTGGCTCAATACCGACGACTCAGTCGTCGTCGACTACCTTAAATATTTCACCTTCCTCGATCGTGAGGAGATTCAGGCGCTCGCTCAGAGCGTGGAGGAGCAGCCGCATCTGCGTGAGGCCCAGCGTCGGCTGGCTGAAGAAATGACGCACATGGTGCATGGAGAGGCTGCGCTGGAGAAGGCACAGCTCGCCTCTGAAGTGCTCTTTGGCGGCGAGCTGACCGGGTTGGGCGCAGCGGACATCGCCGATATTTTCGCCGACGTCCCTTCCAACGAGGTGTCCCGACAGGCGTTCGAGAATGGTGGCATGCTGGTGATCGACCTCGTCGCCGACAGTACCCTCGCCTCCTCGCGAGGACAGGCGAAACGAGATATTCGCGGCGGTGGCGTCTATCTTAACAATGAACGGGTAGAAGATCTCGGCCGTATGGTGACGCTGGAAGACACCATCGAAGGCCAGTTCCTCGTCCTACGCAAAGGCAGGCGGCGCTATCATCTGGTGCGGATCGACAGTTGAGCGTGTCCTTGTTTAGAGATGCTCCTTGACCAGGGGCCGCTGCGCTGAATAGACCGGGCGCAGGCGGTGTAGCGGAGAGCGTGGGACCTGGTGAACAGGTGCTCGATCGGTGACAACGGGTGCGCGTTGACTCACTCTTAAAAAGAAGAGCCCGATCCGGCTCTTCTGCCGGATCGGGCTATGTTGACAACAGAAGGGCTGTTTACGCCGGTATCAGCGCCTCCGGCACATCCATCTCTTCGTAGTCCTCCGTCGGCAGGCAGATGCAGAAGAGGTTGCGATCGCCGTAGACGTTATCGATGCGCGCTACAGCAGGCCAGAATTTGCGCTCTCGCACCCAATCGGCGGGAAAGGCGGCCTCCTCCCGCGAATAAGGATGGTTCCACTCTGCCTGGGCCAGCATGGGTGCCGTGTGTGGCGCCCACTTGAGGGGGTTGTTCTCCGCATCGGCGCGCCCGTCTTCCACCGCCCGGATCTCGTCGCGAATGGAGATCAGGGCGTTGCAGAAGCGGTCGAGCTCGCTCTTCGATTCGCTCTCGGTCGGCTCGATCATCAGCGTGCCGGGCACGGGGAAGCTCATCGTTGGAGCGTGGAAGCCGTAGTCCATCAACCGCTTGGCAACATCGTCCACCTCGATGCCCGCGCTGTCGCGCAGGGGGCGGAGGTCAATAATGCACTCGTGCGCGACGCGGCCATTCTGCCCTTTGTAGAGCACCGGGTAGTGGGGTTCGAGGCGTGCGGCGATGTAGTTGGCGTTGAGGATAGCGATGCGCGTCGCCTCTGTTAGCCCATCGGCGCCCATGAGGCGGATGTAGGCGTAGGGGATGGGCAGGATGCCCGCGCTGCCCCACGGTGCCGCCGAGACGGCGCCGATGGCCTGCGCGCCGCCCACGCCGGGAACAACCGGGTGACCCGGCAGGAACGGGGCCAGGTGTTCGGCGACGCAGATCGGCCCCATGCCGGGGCCGCCGCCACCGTGGGGGATGGTGAAGGTCTTGTGTAAGTTTAAGTGGCAGACGTCGGCGCCAAAGTCGCCCGGTTGGGCGAGACCTACAAGTGCGTTCATGTTGGCTCCGTCGAGGTAGACTTGCCCGCCGTGTTCGTGGACGATGTTGCAGATCTCGCGGATGCCGGTCTCGAAGACGCCGTGCGTCGAGGGATAGGTGACCATCAGCGCCGCCAGGTTCTGGCTGTGTTTCTCTGCCTTCTTGCGCAGGTCGTCGATGTCGACGTTACCGTCGTCGTCACAGGCGACGACGACGACCTTCATACCGGCCATGACGGCGCTCGCCGGGTTGGTGCCGTGGGCACTGCTGGGGATGAGGCAGACGTCGCGGTGGCTCGCACCGCGCGACTGGTGGTAGGCGCGGATGACCAGCAGGCCCGTGTACTCCCCCTGCGAGCCGGCGTTGGGTTGCAGGGAGGTGGCGGCAAAGCCGGTAATCTCTGCCAGCCAGCGCTCCAGCCGCTCGAAGAGCAGCAGGTAGCCCTCCGCCTGCTCGCGCGGCACGAACGGGTGCAGGTGAGCGAACTCGGGCCAGGTCACGGGCGCCATCTCGGCGGTGGCGTTGAGCTTCATCGTGCACGAGCCGAGTGGAATCATCGAGAAAGCCAGCGAGAGATCTCGCTCCTGGAGGCTGCTGATGTAGCGCAGCATCTCCGTTTCTGAATGGTGGCTGTTGAAGACGGGGTGGGTCAGGTAGTCGCTGGTGCGCGCGAAAGGGGCTTCATAGTCGGTGCTGACCTGCCGGGCCAGCTTTTCGAGGGAAAATTGGTTGGCCAACTGGCCGTCATCTGCGCCGAAGATCTCCAGCAGCAGGTACACCTGCTCGTTGGTCGTCGCTTCGTCCAGAGAGACGCCGACTGCGTCGTCCTCAAAGCGGCGCAGGTTGACATTGTTCGCCAGCGCGCGCTCCATCAGCATGTCGGCGCTGTGGGGGCCACCGCTGACTTTCAGCGTATCAAAGCGAGGGGCATCGCCAACGTCGTAGCCCAGTTGCTCGAGGCCGTGCGCCAGGATTTCGGTCAGCAGCCGCACGCGGCTGGCGATCTGTTCCAGGCCTCGTGGCCCATGGTAGACTGCGTACATCGAGGCCATGATCGCCAGCAGCACCTGCGCCGTACAGATGTTGCTGGTCGCCCGCTCGCGGCGGATGTGTTGTTCGCGCGTCTGGAGCGCCAGGCGCAGGGCGGGCGCTCCCATCCTGTCTACGGAGACGCCCACGAGGCGGCCCGGAAGCTGGCGCGCGTATTCGTCGTGGGTTGCCATAAAGGCGGCGTGCGGCCCGCCGTAGCCCATCGGCACGCCGAAGCGCTGGCTGTTGCCGACGACGACGTCGGCGCCGAATTCACCCGGCGGGCGCAGCAAGGTCAGCGCCAGCAGATCGCTGGCGACGACGGCCAACGCACCCCCCTCGTGAGCCCGTTCGATAAACGGCTCATAATCATAGACGGCGCCGTCGGTCGCGGGATATTGCACGAGCACGCCAAAAAGATCGTCCTCAAATTGGTACTCCCGATGGTCGCCCACCACGACTGCGATACCCAGTGCCTCGGCCCGCGTCTGAACGACGGCGATGGTCTGCGGGTGGCACAGCTCAGAGACGAAAAAGGTGTTGGCCGTGCTGCGGCGCCCCTGCGCGCGCAGGCAGAGCGTCATCCCTTCCGCCGCCGCCGTCGCCTCGTCGAGCATGGAGGCGTTCGCCAGCGCCACACCAGTCAGATCGCTCACCATTGTCTGAAAGTTGAGCAGCGCCTGCAGCCGGCCCTGAGCGATTTCGGCCTGGTAAGGCGTGTACTGCGTGTACCAGCCCGGGTTCTCCAGTATATTGCGCTGGATGACGGGGGGAGTGACAGTGGCATAGTAGCCCATGCCGATGAAGGAGCGGTAAAGTTTGTTGCGCATTGCCAGTCCGCGTAACTCCGCCAGCACCTCCGATTCGCTGTCTGCTTCCGGTAGCGCCAGCTCGCCCTCCATGCGGATAACGTCAGGCACCGCTTCGTTGACCAGCGCTGTTAGCGTGAGCGCCCCGTCTGCGGCGCGTGCATCGACCGTCTCCAACATCTGCGCCACCTGCTCTCCCTGCGGGCCAATGTGGCGTTTTACAAAGCGATCGGTTGGGTGCAGCAGCGCCAGCTTGTCCGGCGGCTGCCCGTTCTTCTGTTGAGAAATGTGACTCATGAGTCCTTCTCCAGTTTTAGTTCCTTAATGGTCGCGTTCTTCAAGGTAGCTGCGGTAGGCGTCAGCATCCATTAGCGACTCCAGTTCGCCATCGTCGTCGATGCGCATGCGGATCATCCACGCCTCGCCGTATGGGTCGGTGTTGATGACCTCCGGCTCGTCCATTAGGCCGTCGTTGACGGCTGTGATCTCGCCGCCGACCGGCATGTACATGTCGGCGGCTGCCTTCACCGATTCGACGACGCCAAACGTATCGCCCTTCGCCAACGTTTCACCCTCACCCGGTAGCTCCAGATAGACGATGTCCGAGAGGGCATCCTGCGCGTAGTCGGTGATTCCCACCACACCTTCGTCTCCCTCGATGCGGATCCACTCATCATTATTCGTGTACAACAGCCCATCTTTCACTTTTGTCATCGTCTTCCTCCTCAAAAGGTTTCGGGTGGTACAAAAAAAGAACGGCGCAACCGGACCAGGCTGCTGCCGTTCTCTGTCTCGATCCTGAGAGATTCACCGGCTTCCGACCGGCTTGCCCCTTCGGTGCCGGTCGCCACAAGAGGCGGTGCGACAGGCTGTCGCCCGGCTTTTCCAGAACTGCCCAGCCGTCCGGTCCTTTTGCCTGAGAGTTTCAGCCGGCGCCGCAGCTGCGTACCGGCCTTGCCCCTTCGGCGCCCTGCCGTCAAATTAGATGGCGGCAGGCTCTCTCCCGGGCGGCGTGCTGGCAATATGCGATTTTCCTTATCGAAAATTGTAACTGGCCCCCGGCGCCGGTGCAAGCTCAAAAGCGGGCTGCGTACAGCGCATGCTGCAGCGTAGTGTGGCTTACATGACACCCGCGTAAACAACTTATAATGTGAGAGGAAATGCCCACGCTTCTCCGGCAAGAACAAGTCGCGGGCATTTCTCGAAAGCGCAGAACGCGTCGCGCCTGCACGACATTATGTTGTCACATCTCTCCTGCTGCGTCAAGCGTTCCTGCGCATCAAGTCGTCTCTTATTTGGAGGAGGTACAATTGATGTTAAAGAAACGCATGAACCGCCGCGAGTTTCTCTTGATGGGCGCCGCCTCCAGCAGCGCCCTGATCCTCGCCGCCTGTGGTCTGGGTGCCGAAGAGGAGGAGACCGCCGCCCAAGCGGAAGTGGTGGAGGTGGATACAGGCCGTGAGGTGGATGAACCGCAGATCATCGTCGGCGACGTCGAGGACTTCGCGCTGACGAGCGACGAGTGGGCCGGTGCGTTTGGCTTCGTGACGTTCAGACTGAACGAGGGCCGCGTCGACGGAGAGCCGGTTTATTTCATCCGTACCGACACATCAGAGCGAGCATTTGCCGACGAGAACGGGCTGGTCTACGTTCCGCTTTTAAACGCAGCCGCACGCGGCGACTTCGTCAACAGGCTCTACCTTTTCGATGACGAGCGGCTGCCGGTGCTGGCGACGTCGCCCGCCGACGAAGATTTCATCAGCCTTTTCCGCATCGTGCGCGTCAGCGGCGGCGACGACGACCTCTCCTCGGCGCAGGCTGTGGAGGCCGCTGCCTCCGCTGGCAGGGTGACGCTGGAAGAGACGCCGATCCTGGTTAACTATCCGGTTGTGAAGTGGCCGGGCGGCGAGATGGCGGTAGACAGTGCCCGTGACAGCTATCTGGGCACCGGTCAGTTGCTCGAACCGGTGGACACAGCCGGTATGACCGTTATCTTCAAGCTCCACGAGTGTTTTCCCGGTAGTCGCTACATCATTACCGACACCTCCGCCGTGCCGATGGCGCCGATGATGAGCATTCCGGCCTCGGCGCCGTCGCAGCAGCTGATGGAGCTCGGCGGCACCGACGAGATCTGGGTCTTTGCCAACGGCATTCCGGGCAGCGGCGTCATGGGTTTCCAGCCCGCCATCTTCGACAGTACGGCAGGCGCGGGCGCCTGGAGCCCCTTCTGGAACCATTTTACGTGGCGCTGGACGGACGAGGGCAATGCACGCCTGCTCCGCTCCTCCGCGGAAGGGCGCGAGGCTGAAGCCGCCGGCGAACTGGAGCTCTTCAACGGTACGCCGAACAGCCACCCCAACGGCTTTGTGGTGAACTGTCCCGTTCCCATCCTCGCTCCGAATACTTTCCAGGGCTAGAGTGACGCTCTCCGGGGGCGTGCCACGCCCGACGTTGTAGCCGTTGCCGCCCTCGGCTACAATGCGGGCCATGACACACATCAACCAGCCGACGATTACCAGCGCCGGGATTGTGCGGCCGACTTTTGTCGAGGTCGATCTCGGCCGCCTGACCACAAATCTGAAGGCGATTCGCCGCCACGTGGGTCAGGCGAAGATCATGGCTGTCCTCAAAGCAAACGCCTACGGTCATGGCCTGGTCGAGGTCGCCCGGCATCTGTCACGCGTCGGCATCGACTACCTGGGCGTTGCCTACCTCGAAGAGGGAATCCTGCTGCGCGAACAGGGCATCAACGCCCCGATTCTGGTGCTCGGCGGCATCATGGGCAACCAGATCCCGCACTTCCTGGAGTACAACCTGACCCTCACTGCCAGCTCGGTGGAGAAGCTGGAGCAGATCGAGCGGGTGGCCCGGGAGCGTGGCGCCATCGCGCGCGTCCATCTCAAGATAGATACCGGGATGGAGCGTATCGGCGTCCACTATTACAGCGCCCACACGCTGCTGGAGGCGGCGCTCGAATGCCAGCACACCTTCGTTGAGGGGATCTTCTCGCACTTTGCCACGGCCGACGCCGCCGATCTCGACTACGCGCGCTTGCAACTGGCCCGTTTCGAAGAGGTGCTCGCCTTCTATGAGCGGCGCGGGCTGCCGGCGCCTCCGCTGCGCCACATCGCCAACTCTGGCGCCATCCTGCAGCTGCCGCAGAGCACCTTCGACATGGTGCGCGCTGGCATTCTGCTCTACGGCGTTTACCCGTCGGACGACGTGCCGCGCTTCGTCGCCGTACAGCCTGCCCTCACCTGGAAGTCGCACGTCGTCTACTTTAAGGTCGTCAAGCCGGGCCATCCTGTTAGCTACGGCGCAACCTGGCAGGCGGACGAGATGGTGCGTATGGTAACGGTGCCCGTCGGCTATGGCGACGGCTACTTCCGCAGCATGTCGGGGCAGGCGGAGGTGATCATCCGCGGCAAGCGTTACCCGGTCGTGGGCCGCATCTGTATGGATCAGATGATGGTCAACATTGGCTGGGATAGCGCCTACAACGGCGATAGCGTTATTCTGCTGGGGGAGGGTGAGGGCGCGTCGATTACGGCCGAGGAGCTGGCCGAGTGGGCCGGGACGATCCCCTACGAAGTGCTGACCAACATCAATACGCGTGTGCCGCGCATCTACATCGATGGCGACAGGCCAGGCTCTTTGCCAAAATCGCTCACGGAATGAGCGACGTATAACGCCGGTGCTGGTAGTGGGTGATGGCGACGGCGAGCCCATCGGCGGCGTCGTCGGGGCGGGGGGTCTCTTCGAGGTGGAGCAGCGTGCGTACCATGAGCTGGACCTGGTGCTTGTCGGCGTTGCCGTAGCCGGTGACCGCATCCTTGACCTGGGGCGGAGAGTACTCGTCTACCGGAATGCCGGCTTTGGCCAGCGCCAGGATGAGCACACCGCGCGCCTGCCCGACGCTGATCGCCGTCGTGATGTTGCGGCCAAAGAAGACCTCCTCGATGGCGGCGGCGACCGGCCGGTACTCGTCCAGCAGCTCGCTCAGCTCGTCGTAGATCTTCTGTAGCCGCTCAGGCGTACTCTTCTTCGAACTGGTGCGGATGACTCCGTAGGCGACCGCCTGTGGCTCACCTTCGACTATGTCGATAATGCCATAGCCGGTGGTCGCCGTGCCGGGGTCCAGACCGAGAATGCGCATCAGTCGGCTTCGACCGCCGCCAGTGCCTCGTCAGTCACGTCGAGCGCTGAGTAAAGATTCTGCACGTCGTCCAGCTCTTCGATCTGCTCAATGACGCGCAGTACCTGTACCGCCTGGTTCTGCGGCAGGGACAGCGGATTGTTCGCTTCGTAGATCATCGTCGCTTCGTCCAGCTCGTATCCCGCCTCTTCCAGCGTATCACGCACCTGGGCAAAGCTGTTGAGGTCGGTATAGACTTCCGCCTGCCCATCTTCAAAGCGCAGATCCTCCGCCCCGGCGTCGGCGGCGGTCAGGAACAGCTCGTCCTGATCCTCGACTTCCCCCTTAACGCTGATAAAGCCCTTGCGGCTGAACTGCCAGGAGACAGCGCCCGCTTCCGCCATGGAGCCACCATATTTGTTCAGGGCGTGGCGCAGCTCGGCGACGGCGCGGTTGCGGTTATCGGTCACCACTTCGACCAGCATGCCGACTCCGTGCGGCGCATACCCTTCATAGACGATTTCGACCAACTCCTGCCCTTCTAGCTCGCCGGTGCCTCGCTTGATGGCGCGCTCGATGTTGTCTTTGGGCATGTTTGCCTCTTTGGCCTTGTCGATCGCCAGGCGCAGCCGGGGATTGAACTCTGGATCGCCCCCTTTCTCCCGCGCCGCAATGGTGATCTCTTTGGTCAGCCTCGTAAATAGCTTGCCCCGTCTGGCGTCGGTAACCGCCTTCTTGTGCTTGATTGTGGACCACTTTGAATGTCCAGACATCTTCCTTCTCCAACAACTGTTTCCGATAAGTGACGTGGGCAGCAAGCTATCTTCGGCCCCCATCTGCTCTATTATAACACGACGCTTCGCCGGGTGAGATAGCTGAAAGCGTGCGCTGCCCCGCGACCACTTATTCTAGCCCGGAAAGAGGTCTGTGAGCAAGTGAGGCGCGTACCGTTGCGCCATCTCGCTGCTGATCGATCCGCTGTGGCAGATCTCGCCGTAAAGGCGGGCGCTCGAGCGCCACTCCCGCTCGCCCGTTTTGCGATCGAGGGCCAGGAGTCCGAAGCGTTGCGTCCAGCCGCGATCCCACTCGAAGTTGTCGACCAGGCTCCAGTGATAGTAGCCCATAATCGGCCAATTAAAGCTGACACCGCGCCAGACTTCGCGCAGGTGGGACAGCAAAAAGGCCGGGCGGAGACTGTCTTCGCGATCGGGCACGCCATTCTCTGTAATATAGACCGGCTTCTGATAGCGTAGCGCGTGCTTAATCACCCGAAACAGTCCTTCCGGATAGACCTCGCCGTAGTTGCCGTCGCTCACTATGGCGTCTGGCCCCCACTGTTGCAGATAAAGTTTGGGAAAGCGGGTGTAGAAGCGGGTATAGTAGTTGACGCCGACGAAGTCGAAGCTGCCGGCCAACCCGTCGATCTCGCCGCGGCCAAACGGCAGACGCAGCCGCCCGTCCTGCATCGCTTCCATCCACCAGTCGTTGTAGATCCAGGAGACGCGGCCCGCCCACCAGCGGTCCAGTATTGTGCCCACCGGAACGGGATCGAAGGGGATCATGTTCTTGGCGACGCCGACCTGTGCGTTCGGCTGCTTCTCCTTGATCGTCTTGTAAGCAGCCGCATGGCACCTGAGCAGAGTTCGGAGCGCGCGAGCGCCGGCGCCCCAACCTTTGCGCTGCGGTGGCGGAAAGGCACCCGCTATGTAGCGCATAAAGACGTAGACGAGCGGCTCGTTGATTGTGATCCACAGCGGAACCAAATCGCCGAGGCGGTCTACAACTTTTGCCGTATAGCGCTGGAAATAGTCGACGGCGATGCCGGAGGAGAAGTCCCCTTTTTCGACCAACCACTGCGGATTTGAGAAGTGGTGTAGGGTGACCATCGGCTCAATGTCCAGCTCGTGCATCGTCTGGAGCAGCGCCCGGTAGCGCTCCAGCGCCGCTTCGTCAAAGACGCTGGGCTGCGGCTCGATCCGGCTCCACTCAAGCGAGAGGCGATGGGCGTTGGTCCCCATCTCTGCCGCACGCCGGAGATCGGCTTCCGCCTTCTCCCACCAGTCACTGGCCCGTCCCGACTGATGGCCTTCGAGGATAGCGCCCGGTTGCTGTTCCCACTGCCACCAATCGCTGTTCTTGTTGTTGCCTTCTACCTGGTAGGCGGATGTCGCCGTCCCCCATCGAAAATCGGCGGGAAAAACCAGACGCGCCTGTGCCATCTCTTCTCCTCACTTGTATTCCCGGTCACTGCCACACCGGTCGATCGTCAGGTCGTGGTTCAGATTGTATCATTCTTCGCCGCCACGCGTGAAACTGCAGCCGCCGTTTTGCCCCGCGGGCGATCTCTCTTATAATTTATTTTGTGCCAGTCTGTTGCTGCTGCTATACTCTGTCACAGGCAGCCTTGTTCACCTCTTCTGTTAACATCGGCGTAAAGTACCAGCGGTCCACTGGAGGTTCAGGTGAGAGATTTAGTTCCCCCGAGCGGTTACTACTATCCCAATAAAATGGCGCGCATCCTGCTGTTGGCCATGGAAGAGGTGATGGGGCGGAATGGGCTCAATGCCCTCCTCAACCTGATCGATATGCGCGAGTACATTCACGATCTCCCGCCTGATAACCTGCAACGAGAGTTCGACTTCTCGCACATTTCCAACCTAAATCGTGGTTTGGAGGATATCTACGGTCCCCGCGGGGGGCGTGGCCTGGCATTACGTGGGGGACGAGCTATTTTCGCCCGGGGCCTCAAAGGATTCGGCGCGCTGGCGGGGGTCGGCGATCTCGCATTTAAGGTTCTGCCGCTGAAGACGAAGCTGCGCATCGGCGTTCCCGCCGTGGCCCGCATCTTTACGCAGTTCAGCGACCAGACCAGTCGCGTCGAAGATCACGGCGACCACTTTCTCTACTACATCGATCGCTGTTCGATGTGCTGGGGGCAGGAGAGCTGCGATCGCCCAACCGGCTATATCGCCGTCGGCATTCTCCAGGAGACGCTGCGCTGGGTGAGTGGCGGCGATGAATTTCGTGTTGAAGAGCTTGAGTGTATATGCCAGGGGGCGGAATCGGGCGTGTTCAGAATTGACAAGGAGCCGATTCGCTGAGGGACGGCGAATCTGCAACCAGGCGCACTGTCCGGGCGAGAGTTCATCGCGGCAGGCGCCGGAGCTCCCTCGCCGACCACGGAGTAACAATCTGTGATTGATGCCGAACCGAAAAAACTGTTTATCGTCGAGGACGACGTCGATCTGGCCGAAATGCTGACGGCCTACTTTAGCTCGCAGGGCTACGAAATCGAGAGCGCTGAGCTGGGGGAGCGAGCAATTACGAAGATCAACGAGCAGCTACCGGATCTCATCCTCCTCGACGTCCGCCTCCCGGACATCGACGGCTATGAAGTTTGCCGACGCCTGCGCTCGTCGCGCCGAACCCGCCATCTTCCCGTCATTTTTCTCACGGAACGCCGCGAGCGGGAAGACAGACTGGCTGGGCTCAAGCTGGGGGCGGTCGATTACATCACCAAACCGTTCGACATCCAGGAGCTCCGGCTGCGCGTGCGCAACGCCCTCCGCCGCCGCGGCATGCAGTCGCTGCACAACCCGGTCACTGGCCTGCCGGAAGGGCCGTTGGTGCAGGAGCAGCTCGAGGAAACGCTTGAAGAGGGGGGCTGGGGACTGGTGCTGGTGGAGATGGAAGGGCTGAGCGATTTTCGGGATCAATATGGCTTCGTCGCCGCAGACGATGTCGCGCGCGCCGTGAGCCTCATGCTGACGAATGCGATGCAGACGAATGGGGGGACAGAGACTTTTATCGGTCACCCCGGCCAGGACGCCTTTCTGATCATTACCGACGAGGCGGATGCGCACACCCTGGCCGAGCGCTGTCGGCTTCGGCTCGAACCGTCGGTGCAGTATTTTTATCCGGCGGCGGCGCGGGGGGAGATTGCCAGCATACCGGCGGCCGAGCAGCTCAACATCCGGGTCGGCGCCCTTACCTCCGCCGATGGCTCGTACGGTAATCTGCGCGATCTGGGGGCGGCATTGAACCGGCTCTTCGATTAGCGCCTGCACCCGCACCCCTGGGCGACTGGTCTTAACGGTGGGTTAGCCATCTGGCAGGGAGTGCCGCTTTTGCTACAATCAGCCACAATCAGGGACCGGGACGGCCCTGATTTTTTGCTGTTTAAAGGCAGACGCCGGTTCTGTCTCTGGTGACAGTGGACCCATTTTGATTCGTATGATGAGGCGCCTGGGCGCTCTTAAAGTAGATCTACTACTTCTGGCGGCCTTTCTTATTCTCCCGCTGCTTCTGTTCGCCGACGTGACCATTGGCGGGCGGACGATGGTGCCCGCCGACAACCTCTTTCAGTGGCAGCCGTGGGCAGAGATGGCAGGCACAACCGCGGCTGCATCGGTCCCTCAGAACAGCCTGCTCAGCGATCTCATCCTCCAGAACTATATCTGGAAACAGTTTGTCCGCGAGAGCCTGGCGCAGGGAGAATTGCCGCTGTGGAACCCCCATCTCTTCGCCGGCGTTCCCTTCCTGGCCGCCGGCCAGCACAGCGCCTACTATCCCTTCAATGTTATCTTTCTCTTGCTTCCCCTTCCCGTCGCCTACGGATGGTACACGGTGAGCCAACTCTGGCTGGCCGGGATTTTTATGTATCTCTTCGCCCGCGTGCTCGGCCTCTGCCGCAGCAGTGCGGCTATCGCCGGGCTCATCTACCAGGGCAGCGGATTCATGCTGGTCAGCGCCAGCGTCTTCCCGATGATCGTCGGCTCCGCCGCCTGGCTCCCGATGCTGTTGGCGGCGGTCGAAATGGTCGTCCGCACCAGCACGGAGAGGCGCGGCAGCGGCAAGACGCTGCCCTGGGTTGTCCTGGGTGCGGTGGCGCTCGGGCTGCAGGTTCTGGCGGGCCATGTCGAGATCACCTACTATACGCTGCTCGTGATGGCCGCCTATGCCGGTTGGCGCCTTCTCCTCTGTCTCTATCGAAACAAAGCGGGCACGGACAGCCGCTTGCACAGCACACTGTCCCTGGTCAGGCCGGCGGTCTGGCTGCTGTCCCTCGTGTTGCTCGGCCTGATGCTGGGCGCGATCCAGCTCATCCCCTTATACGAGCTGGTACAGACCAACTTCCGCGAAGGAGCGGTGACGCTGGCGGAGGTGCGGAGCTGGGCTTTTCCGCCGCGTCGCGCGCTGACCCTCTTGCTGCCCAACTTCTTTGGCAATCCTGCCCATTATGAATACCTCGATCTATTCACCGGGGGGCGCGTCCCTTTTACGACCAACAGCGAGGGCGTCCCTAATCCCTGGGGTGCCGGGAGCAGCGTCTGGGGGCTTAAAAACTACGTCGAAGGGGGAATCTATCTCGGCATTCTGCCCCTGCTCCTCGCCGCTCTGGGGCTGGGCTCTCTCTTTCGCGCCTCCCGCCGCCGGGCCTCGATCCTCTTCTTTGCCATGCTGGCGCTACTGGCGCTCGCCTTTATCTTCGGTATTCCCATCTACGCGGTTCTCTACTACGGGCTCCCCGGTGTCAACCAGCTTCACTCCCCCTTTCGCTGGGTCTTTCCTTTTTCGTTGGCGGTGGCTGCGCTGGCAGGATATGGCGTCGACTTTCTACTTCGGTGGCATGCCGCTTCCAGAGAGCCGCGCCGCACTCCCGCCGCAGCTCGCTGGCTGGCTCGCCTTTCCGTTGCCGCTGGACTTTTGCTCCTCGTCGCCCTTCTCCTTTCGCGCCTCTTCTACGGACAGGTGGCTGACGTGGTCGAACGACTCTTTCTGTCCCTGGCGCTGGCTCCCGATGCCTTCCCCCACGCCCGCGCCTTTTACAGCTATCAGTTCGCGAATCTGCTTATCCTCGGGCTCATGTTGATCGCCTCTGGGGCTGTTCTGCGCTTCAGCCGGCGCTCGGACGCCCTCGGACGCCGGTGGCCGGTGTGGCCCCTGCTGGCGGCTGGCCTCATCCTACTCGATCTACTGCTCGCCAACTGGGGCTTTCATGCCGCTGTCGATCCGGCGCTGCTGGCGCAGAAGCCGCCTTTGGTCGTTTGGCTGGAACAACAACCGGGCCTCTGGCGGCTGACCACTTTCGATCCCCACCGCGAGGAGCCGTTCCCGGCCAACGCCGGCTGGCTCTACGGTTTTCACGACGTGCGTGGTTACGATTCGATCATTCCCCGGCAGTACACGCAGATGATGGACGCGCTCGAGCCGCAGAACCAGTTGCTCTTTAATCGGGTGCAGCCGCTTGCCACCGAGGAAGCATTACAGTCGCCACTGCTCGACCTGCTCAACGTGCGCTATATCATCACCGGCGAAACGCTCTCGCTGCCCCATTTCAGGCAGGTGTGGGAGGGAGAGGGGCTGCGGGTGTACGAAAATCTGGACGTTGCACCCCGTGCCTACACCATCGCGCGGGCGGCGACCGCCGCCGTCGCCGATCCGCTGGCGGCGATGACCGAGGCCGACCCGCGGCAGCTGCTCTTTGTCGAGGAGGCGCAGTTACCGGCCGGCTGGGGTGGCAACGCTGCGCGCGCGTCCCAGCTCTCCGCTGCCGACATCACCGGCTACGGCAATATCGAGGTCACGGTGGAGGCCCGCGTGGACGAGCCGAGCTGGCTGGTGCTCAACGACAGTTTCTTTCCCGGCTGGAAGGCCTTTGTCCGCCCCGCCGGCGCCACGGACGAGGCGGAGCAGGAAGTCGAT
This sequence comes from Promineifilaceae bacterium (SeqCode), assembly GCA_033722535.1. Lineage (GTDB taxonomy): Bacteria > Chloroflexota > Anaerolineae > Promineifilales > Promineifilaceae > JAAYYY01. Next base: position 6,496 of record JAWVYW010000012.1, on the reverse strand, counting down.
ATCTACCGGGTCAACGCCAACTTCCGCGGTGTACTGCTGGAGGAAGGGAGCTGGACCGTCCGTTTCCGCTATAGTCCGTTGACCTTTAAGCTGGGGGGGCTGGCGAGCGCCATGGCCGCCGTCAGTCTGCTCTTTGCCCTTGGCGTCTGGGCGTGGCGCCGCCTTTACAGGCCCGTCGGGGAGCTGAGCAATACTCACAGCATCGCTAAGAATAGCATTGTTCCGACGGCGCTCAATTTGCTCAACCGCTTCATCGACTTTCTCTTTGCCGCCTTCTATCTTCGCATTCTCGGTCCGGCCGACGCCGGCAGCTACGCCAACGCCATTGCCGTAGCTGCCTGGTTCGAGATACTTTCCAACTTCGGCCTCAACGTGCTGGTCATTCGGGAAGTGTCTCAGGACCGGCAGAGCGGCAGCCGCTATCTTCTGAATACGATTGTCCTCCGACTTGGTATCACTGTCGTCGCCGCGGTGCCGATCTTCCTCTATCTCTGGCTCGCCGGGCTGGGCTCGAACCCGCTGGGGCCGGAAGCGGTCGCCGCCATTTTGCTGCTCATGGCGGGTATGATCTTTTCCGGTGTGGCGCAGAGCTTTACCGGCCTTTTCTACGCCTTTGAGACGGCGGAGGTCCCGGCGGCGATCACCACCCTGACGACCATCCTCAAGGTCGGCTTCGGCGTGGTGGCCCTTCTGCTCGGTTTTGGCTTCGTGGGGCTCGCGGCGGCGAGCATCCTGGTCAACATCGTCACCCTCTCTGTGCTCGCGCTGGCAACCTTTCGCAGCTTTAAGCTGCGCGGACCGTGGCGAATCGACTTTTCGCTGCAGCGGCACATGGTCGGGCAGAGCTACCCGCTTATGCTCAACCACCTGCTGGCGACGATTTTCTTCTTTGTGGACGTACCCCTCCTGCGTCAGATCCGCGGTGAAACCGCCGTCGGCTGGTATAACAGCGCCTACAAGTGGGTGAATGCACTCAACGTCATCCCCAGCTTCTTCACCTTCGCCCTCTTCCCAGTCATCTCACGCCAGATCGAGAATAACCTCGCGCACGCCCGGCGCACCTTCCGGCTGTCGGTTAAGCTGATGTTCCTGCTGGCGCTGCCAGTTGCCGCCTTTACCACGCTCCTCGCTCCGCTCCTGATCGGCGTATTGGGCGGAGCGGAGTTTTTGCCTCATGGCGCCATCGCACTCCAGCTCGTCATCTGGTCGATTCCGATCGGCTGGATCAACAGCGTCACCAACTACGTGCTGATCGCCCTCGGCCTGGAGCGGGTTCAGGTTCGCGCCTTTTTGATCGGCGTCACCTTCAACGTCGCCGCCAACCTCCTTCTGATGCCTATCTACGGCTATCAGGCGGCGGCTGTGATTACTATCTTCTCCGAGATGATCTTGCTAATAACCTTCAGTGTCTACCTGCGCCGGGGCATGCCCGACGTCGGCTGGGTGGCGTTGCTCTGGCGTCCGGCGTTGGTCACGGCGGTCACCGGAGCGGCTCTGTGGGTCGGGGCGCAGGTCCACCTCGCGGCTGGCCTCTCCCTGGGAATGGTGGTCTACCCGGCCGGGCTTTGGGTGTTGGGGGTCTTTGGCGAGGAGGAAAAACAGATTCTCCGCAGCCTCCTCCCGGCGCCGCTGGCTGCCCGCCTGCGCCTGATCTGACCGGTTCTGGCGCAATATAGCCGGAGATGGGCACCTCCGCCGGACGAGCGAAGCGCGCGCCTGCCGCAGGCGCCGGAGTCAGGGGATAACCTGTGGATAACCTTGTGGATTTCCTGGGGATCATTGGTGGAGAGCGGTGGATAAAGTGGGTATAAAGTTGCACCCTTATTCCCGCTAACATACGCGCTGCCCGTCCGGTTGTTGCGGCGGGCGACAGGATCTGCTGCCTCTACCTATTTAGGCAATGCTTTCCCCCCCCCCGCCTGAGACTTTCTGAGCACCGCTAACTCCTCATCGGGAGCGGCAGATAGCGGCTGTCCCGCCCGTGTGAGCTAACTTTTGCCCAAATCTAGTCGGGTGCTGTCCGTGATTATGCACAGATTTAAATAGTTATCCACAAAAAAGGCTCACTTATCCACAACCAATTTTGGGCAACGAACGAGACCTGTTCGACCTGATCTTCCGTTACTCGATCGTCTTCACCCTAAACTGCACCTGTCCGGCAGGTGTGCGCACCGACACCGTCTGCCCCACTTTGGCGCCGAGCAGCGCCTCGCCAATCGGGGATTCATTGGAGATCAAGCCGTCGGTCGGAGCCGCCTCGTGCCCGCCCACGATACGATACCGCTCTTCGTCGCCGTACTCCTCGTCGACAATCGTCACCGTGCTGCCCACCCGGACGACGTCGCTGGGGCCACTCTCCTTGATGATCTTTGCCCGGCGCACGGCGTCTTCTAGCTCTCTGATACGCCCTTCGAGGAAGCCCTGCTCTTCCTTTGCCGCATGGTAGTCGGCATTTTCCGAGAGGTCGCCCTGGGCGATCGCTTCCCGTAGCCGCTCTGATAGTTGAGGGCGCCGGACGTTCTTTAGCTCTTCCAGCTCCTCCTTCATCTTTTCTAACCCTTCCTGGGTGATATACATCGCACTTTTCTGACTTGTCATTTCACAAACCTTTTTTCTGCATCGGCATGAGGACACTGAATAAACAACCCCGCCATGTGCGGGGCAGATCTACCCGCCGCAGGGCGGAGCGGTGAAGCGGTAGTATAGGGGATAGACCCTCTTTTGTCTAACCACCCCTGCCGCCCTGCCTAAACGATGCTACAATAGCCGGCGATGCGTAGCAAAAACAACCTGCCCAACCCCCTCCAACGCGTTCTGCTCTCCCTTCTGGCGCCGCTTATCGGCGGTGTGGTGCTTTCTACCGTCGTGCGCGCCGTTAGCGGCGCTGCCGCCACCGGGCGGGCGGCGAACGTGCTGCTGCTGGGCGGCATCGGCGTTGTCGCCTGGCTCCTGGGGTTGCGTTGGTATCGCCTTTCCGGCCTGGGCCTCCGCGGTGGGCGCCCTCTCTACGCCGGCATTGGCTTCGCCACGCTCGGCTGGCTCTCTTTCCTCTTCGCCCGCTTCGCGCTCGTCAGCCTCAACCCCGACGAGACAATCGGCAGCGGTCTGGGCGAGCCTTTCGTCTACCTCTTTCTCTTCGAGGCGCTGTCGGTGCAGCTCTGGCTGTTCGGTCTGCTTTTCCGCAGTATGGCCGACTGGCGCGGCCCCCTCACCGCCGCCTTCTTCAGTGGCATCCTCTTTGGCGGTATCGCCTCGCAGATCTTTACCACCTCCTTTTTCCAGACCGGAAGTAGCTTTTTCTACTTCATCATGTGGGGTATCTTCTACGGCGTCATCCGTCTCCGCACCGGCAGTCTATTGGGAATGGTGATTATTCAGGCGATGCAGATCCTCACGGCATGGTACCTTTTTGTGCCCCCCTTGGAGCTGGCGCCGGAGCAATTCAGCCGCCTCTATCTCGTTGCCGGTACCGTCTATCTGCTCCTCATCTGGCGGCTCTGGCCGCGGGAGGAGGATGACTACCGCGTCTGAGACTGCGTATATCGCAAGTGCGGCGGTCAGACGCTTTACCTTTCCAAAAATTGAGCAAGGAGTAGTCCCATGACATATGAGTACATTCTGACCCGCAAGCAAGACGGCGTCGGCGTCGTGCAGTTCAACCGCCCGCAGGCGCTCAACGCGCTCAACCGGGAGATGATGTCGGAAGTCATCGACGCCCTCGAACAGTACGACGTCGATCCCGACGTCGGCTGTCTGCTGGTGGCGGGTAACGAACGGGCCTTTGCTGCTGGTGCGGATATCAAGCAGATGGTGGATGCATCGCCGGTCGATATGCTGGACAATCCCTTTATCGATTACTGGGATCGGCTGCGGCGCATTCGCAAGCCGGTCGTCGCCGCCGTCTCCGGCTATGCACTGGGGGGAGGGTGCGAGTTCGCGATGGCCTGCGATATGATCGTCGCCAGCGAGAGCGCCCAGTTCGGGCAGCCAGAGATCAACCTCGGCGTCATTCCGGGAGCCGGCGGCACACAGCGGCTGACGCGCGCGGTGGGCAAAGCGATCGCCATGGAGATGGTCCTCTCCGACCGTCGCCTGAGCGCGGAGGAAGCGGTGCGTTACGGACTTGCTAACAAGATCGTGCCGGTAGAGAACTTCTTAGAGGAGGCGATTCGCTTTGGCGCCGAGATAGCCGGCCGCGCGCCCGTGGCGCTGCAGATGGCCAAAGAAGCGGTCAACGCCGCCTTTGAGATGCCGCTCCACGCTGGCCTGGCCCACGAGCGGCGCCTCTTCTACCTGCTGTTTGGAACCGAAGATCAGAAAGAGGGGATGGACGCCTTCATTAACAAACGCCGTCCTGAGTGGACGGGCCGCTAGTAGCCCGCGCCCTCGACAGGCAGTATCAGCTAGAACGGAAGCGCCGGCTCATTCTACCATAGCGGACGGCTGCCAAGCGTGAGAAGGTGGACGACCGATGTGCAGACGCTCACTCCTCAAGCGCGTACAGAGTGTAGTCGTCGCTCCATTGGGCGACAGGCTCAAGATGGCGAGAGATCAGCGATTCCAGTATCTGAAGATCGGCCTCCGTTACCGGATCGAAGTCGGCCTCGATTATGAACCGGAGACGCCCGTGGCGTAGCAGGACGTGTGTAAAACCCATCTCCCGCCACGCGGCGGCGATCTCTTCGGCGTCATGGTCCAGGTGCTGTGTGTGGTGCAGGAAGCGGTCGAGCAGGGCATCGGGCCAGCAATCGACGATACAGCCGTAGCTGCGCGGCTCCCACAGAAAGATGACGCGCGCGTCGGGCGGCAGCGTGTTGATCGCCTCCATCACGTTCGGGTACGGGCCCAGCCGCCGCTCCACGTACTGTTCTTCGCTTTCGAGACCCACGAGCACCGGTAGTGGATTGATAAGAATAAAATCGACGGCTGTGGCAAAGAGGAGCAGAGCCAGGCTCATGATGACGACCACACGCACCAGCCAGCCGACGTCCAGTTGTGGTCGGCTTATGCTCGGTAGCCGGGCAAGGGCCACTCCGCCGAGCGCAGCGACAATACCAAAGACAGGAAATAGAAAGCGAGCGCGGAGTAGCATCGCTGTGCGGGCCACGCCGTTGAGCCATAGTAAGTAGTTAAGAGCGAGGAAAAGGATCATGTGGCCGGCAGCCGCGCGTTCGGCCCGGGTCAGCGCACGCCATACCAGGGCCAGTAACCCGACGCTGATGAGCAGTAGCGGCCCTAGCGTTGCCTCGTAAAGCTCTTTCCCCTGTGTCCCCAGAACCGTCGCCTCCAGCGGCACGATCAGCAGCCGCCATGGTGCCGTCGCCGCCAACCCCGTCCCCGGCCGATCGTACCACCAGCCGCGCCAGGCGTCCCAGAAGCGGGCGTCGTCGAAGAAGAAGGGGTAGACGGGATTGCCGGTGGTCAGCCAGTTCTCCAGTGGCCACGGCAGCACCACCAGCAGCGCCGGCACCCCAACCAGCAGCAGGCGGCGGACGATGGCGCCCAGGCCGTCCCGGCGCGAGCTCCAGGCGATGCTGGCGGCGAGGGCAAAGGGGATGATGACTGCGGTATATTTCACACCACCTGCGAAGCCGACCATCAGCCCCGCAAGGATCAGCCAGCCGCTTCCCACTTCCCCCACGTCGTGTCTCTCACGCCAGCGGAAGAAGGCGTAAAAAGCGGCCGTGGCGAAGAAAAGGAGCGTCAGATCAACGTAAGGCCAGCTTGCAAGGCTGAAAAAGGTGGGCACGGAGAGCAGGATCGCGCCCGCAAACCAGGCAGCGCTGCGCCCGAAGGCGCGCCGGGTGAGGGCAACCGTCACTGCTAGCGCCATGAGCGCGTAGCCGAAGTGAAAGAGCGCCGGCACGCGGTCCCCCAGGAGGAGCATCGCCAGGCCAAACTGCATCTGTCCCAGCTGGGGGAAGCCGAGGTAGGGGAGGTCGATGGGGTGCCCGATCTGGCCGCTCTCGATGTACAGGCGGGGACCGTTGAGGTGGTAGACAAGGCTATCCCAGGCGATCGGCGGCGCGAGCGCGACCAGGAAGGTCATCGTGAGGCTCAGGACGGCGTAGAAGAGGAACCAGCGCTGGAGCCTGTTCCCTGGTCGGGGCAGCCGGAGGCGGCGCGCCAGTTCAACGAGGGCCCGCAGATCGTGGCGCAGCAGAAAGGCCAGCAGCAACACGGCGCCCCAGGCCGCCGAGGGCCGAAATAGGCCGACCATGCCCAGCGCCCAGACGACGATGGAGATGAAGCCGAGACCGGCGCCGGCGGAGAGCGCCAGCCGGATCGCTGGCGCTTCGTCGGCCAGAGGGTGGCCTGGCAGCGCCTGCAGCAGCCGCCGCCCGAGGGCGGCCCCCAGCGCCGTGAGGGCCAGCCAGAGGAGAATGCTGAGCACGCTCTCGCCCACGCCGCGGACTATCTGGGCGTTAAACGGCTTGTGCGCCCAGAAATAGGCGGCGACGATTACAAAGGCCCATAAAATAGCGGCGGTTGCTTT
>JAWVYW010000011.1:0-42379 GCA_033722535.1 Promineifilaceae bacterium (SeqCode) | reverse complement strand
CCGATCTATCGCTGGAGGACGGTGTAGGCATTCACTATGAGGCGCGTTGGCTCGGCAATCCACTGCCGGAGCGCGACGCTGGCTCCGAACAGATCTTCCTCCTCGCCGCGGACGCGGCCCGGGAGGGATGGCGCATCTTTCTGCTGGGCGCTGCGCCGGGGGTGGCGGAGGAGACAGCCGCTATTCTCTGCGCTGCCTACCCGGGTCTACGCATTGCTGGCACCTATGCCGGCTCGCCTGCGCCGGAGCAAAACGAGGCCATCGTCGAGCGCATCAATCGCAGCCGCGCCGATCTACTCTTCGTCGCCTACGGTGTGCCCCAGGAGGAGAAGTGGATCGACCGTAACCGGAGCCGCCTGGAGACGGTGCGTGTGGCTATCGGCGTGGGCGGCGCCTTTGATTTCGTTGCCGGGCGCACTGTGCGCGCGCCCGAGTGGGTACAACGAGTGGGGCTGGAGTGGGCGCATCGCCTGCTGCGCCAGCCGTGGCGCTGGCGGCGGATGCTCGCCCTGCCTCACTTTACGCTGCGTGTGCTCCGGACGCGGCGTCGAGAACCGTGAAGAGCGTGCGCACATTTCCAGTAACTGTCTTACTGGTGCAGCCATTGCCTGAAGGAGGCGCCTGATGTACTACGTCGACGTATCGGCTGCCGTCCATGCTCGCGCGGGCCTGGGACGCTATAGTGAGCGGCTGGCGCGTGCGCTCGCGGATCTCTATCCCGGGGAAATTGCCCTCTTTTACAATCGGGGTCCTGAGGGGCAGTTACCGGCATCGCTCTTTCACCTCCCGCGGCGCAGCGTACGCATGGGCTACAAGCCGTGGCGGATGGCAGTGCTGATGACGCACCTCGCCTTTGGCCGCTTAGATCCGCTCCTGCCGGAGGCGCGGCTCTTTCACAGCACCGAACATCTACTGCTGCCGCTGCGGAGCGTGCCCGCTGTGCTGACGGTGCATGATCTGATCTTCAAGCTCTTCCCCGAATACCAGAAGCGCCTCAACCAGTGGTACCTTAACCTGGCGATGCCTCTTTACTGCCGGCGTGCCGATGCGATCATCGCCGTCTCTGAAGCCAGCAGACGGGATATCATCGAGCACTACGATGTGGCGCCGGAGAAGGTTCACGTCGTCTACGAAGCAGCGGCTCCCCACTTCCGCCCGCCAAGCGCGGATGCCGTGGCGCGCGTGCGCCAGCAGTATCAGTTGCCGGATGATTTCGTCGTCCATCTGAGCACGATCGAGCCGCGTAAGAACCTGGGGCGGCTGGTCGACGCACTTAAGCAGGTGCGCCGCGACTTTCCGGAGCTGAGGCTGGTGCTGGTTGGCGCGAAGGGCTGGCTTTACGACAGTTTTTTTGCACGCCTGGAGGCAGAGGAGCTGAGCGATGTGGTCGTGGCGCTGGGCTGGGTGCCGGATGCCGATCTGCCCGCCATTCTCGCCGCCGCCCGGCTCGCCGTGCAGCCCAGTCTCTATGAGGGCTTCGGCCTGCCGATTCTGGAGCACATGGCGAGCGGTCAGGTGGTGGCAGCCAGCCGGGCCAGCAGCCATCCCGAGGTCGGTGGACGCGCGGCTGCCTACTTTAATCCGCACGACGTCGAGGAGATGGCGACGGTAATCAGACGCCTACTCCTCGACGACGAAGAGTGCCGGGAGCGGCGCGAGGCGGGCCTGGAACAAGCGTCGCGCTTCAGTTGGGAGCGGACGGCACGGGAGACGATGGCCGTCTACCAGGCGCTTCTGCCCTAGTAGTCCGGCTCATCCTCGCTTTAGAAGCCAACGGCGGGGGTTACAGCCGCCAGCTAAACCGCTCCTTGAGACGCTCCCAGCGCAGGGCCAGGCTCTTGCGCAACAGCAGTGGCCGCAGAATCTGCCACTCCTTCTGGACGTCGTACTTCTCCGGCTCCCTGTTGGGCGGGCTGAAACGGCGCACGACGTAGTGTTGTGTCAGATTATTGATCGACTTTCGCCCTTCTGGCACGACCTCCGTCAGCCGATCGGCCCGCTCGTAAGGGGTGTCGCCGGGGTTGAAGAGAACGCCCAGCCAGCGCGCCCAGCTACCCAGGCGCCCGTAGCTCTTTTCGACGTTGGTTTCGATCGCGCGGTTGAAGTGATTGGCGACCACGACGACGCCGCCCGCAAGCGTGAGCAGCGCGCTTCCGACCACAGCGTGCAGCAACAACCCCGCACGTGAGCCGAGACCCTCGCTCGTGGGATCGTCTTCCAGCCGCTCCTCACCGGTCACGCGGTTTGCGGTTTCAGCCCCATCCGCAGCGCCGGGGATATCAGGATCGGGGAAGGCATCGCCTGCATTTCCTGGCGGCGTCTCCGGCCGGTCGACCAGAGGAAGTGCGGCTGTGGGCTCGAACTGGATCCAGCCAAACTGCGGGAAGTACACTTCGACCCACGTGTGGGCGTTGCTGGCGCGCACGCGATAGGCGCCGATATCGTCCACGTACTCACCCTGAGAGTAGCCGTTGACGATGCGCGTGGGTATGCCCACGCTGCGCAACATAATGGCCATCGCGCTCGCATAATAGGTGCAGTACCCTTCCTTGAGTTCGAAGAGCACATAGTCGATCGGCTCGACGTCGCCGGGAGGCGCGGCGATCTGATCATTGTAGGTGATCTCGCTGCGCAGATAGTCGCGCACGGCGATCGCCTTGTCGTACGGATTGTCGTAGGGCGCTGTCAACTTACGCGCCAGATGGCGAGTCTCGCTGGAGACTGACTCAGGAACCTGGAGGTAGTTCTCGCTGATCCACTCTGGATAACTGTCCTCGGCGAAACGCAGACTCTGCTCGTCTGCGGTGCTCATCCTCGAGACGACCTGATAGCTGTCGCCCTGATTCAGCACATAGCGAGAGCGAATCCAGTTGACGACGTAGCGACCATCCCGGTCGGGCGCCAGATCGACCAACAGTGGCTGATTCGACGCGACGACCTCTGGCGCCCCAAAAATCGTGCTTGAACTTGGGATGTAGTTGACGACGGTGTGGGTGATCACATTGCGACCGACGCTAAAAGGAACGTTCAGATCCCCCTTTTCGGGCCCGACCAACAGCGTCTTTTCAGTGTTGTTGCGCCAGTCGCCATAGCCGTTGTACGTGTCGAGCACCACGCCCTGCCAGTAGGCATAGGGGAGGGGACGCGGCGTGTACACATCCATAATCAGCGTATTGCTGACCGAACGGGGCCCGCCGAGCGTCATCGAGTCACTGTAGACGTCGTTGACCCCCGAGCCATAGGAGCGGAGTGAGGAGAAGAGGCGCGTCCAGTTATCCTGGAACCGGCGCCAGGGGCGGTCAACGTCTGTGAGCGCCTCATGTACCTCTGGGCTGGCACCGAGGGCAGGCATGTTGCTGGCGAGCAGAAGCAGGATGACGCCAATGACAAGGCTGGCGCGCATGAAGTTGATCTGAATGTCGCCCTCATAACGGATGGAGGCGGCGCGCCACCCCTTTTCGCGCTCCATGAGATGGGAGCGCGTGCCGTAAAGGAGGGCCAGCAGGACGTAAACAGCCAGGAAGATCGTCAGCGGCCGCGGGCCCTGATAGTAGTAGACGACGCTCAACAGCACAACCCCGCTCGGCAGGATGACGCGCCACACACGGGGCTTGCGGAACGTATACCAGGCGGCTGTGTAGCCAAGGAGCCAGAAGATGATGGACGTCTGCAGGACGAAAATCAGATTGTCGGCGCTCCTACCACCGCGAAATGCCTTGCTCAGCCAGTCGGCCTCGCGCTGGAACAGATCCAGAATACGCATCCGCCAGGTCATCTCTTCCGGCAGTGTGCGCCCCACCATAAACACAATGATTGCCAGGCCGTAGAGCAGGGCGAAGAGGTGGGCTCTGCGGTTAGAAAAGCGGCTCTTCGCCAGGAGCAGACCAGTGCCGACGCCGGCTGTCCCGACCACGCCCAGAATGTAGAGCCCCTCTGTCAACTCTGCCTGCCCGAGCGCAGCAGCCGTGGATGCGATCAGCAGCCAGACCAGGAACAGCGTCGACCAGCCTTCTTCAAGCCTCATACGTTCCAGCATACCCTACCACTACCTTGCTGGTGCGGGGGGCAACCTCGCCGCACCTGCCTGTTGATCCCCCCCGAAGGAGGGAAAGAGGACACTCCGATTATAGCAGCCCCATTCGCCCCTACATGACGCTTTCCCTCCCCACGGGGTTGAGAGGTATCCTTTTTTAGTAAATGCTCATTTTCGGCAATTTGGGGGCATGACGGGGGCAATATGGGGTCATTCCAGTTCCTCTCCCGCCCGCTCCTGGCTGTAGACCAGGTAAACGTAGCCGCCGCCGAGCATCAACGTAAAGAGAAACCATTGAATGGCATAGCCGAGGTGCGGCCCCTCCGAGAGATCAACCGGCGGGATTTCCCGGTACGGCGGGCTGCTCTCCGCCCCGTCTGGCGCCTGCACGATGTAGACCGGGAGCAGCTCGTACGGCAACTGTCTCTCAATTGCCTCCACGTTGACCCGGTACCATACCTCCTGCGGCCCTTCTGGTGGTTCGGCGCGGCGCGAGACCTCTGTCTGCTGGATCGTGCCGGCGAGGGTAACTGCCTCTGGCTCGCCAAATTGTGCCCACTGTGCGGGTTCCGTCTCTGCGGCGGGAATCCATCCCCGGTCCACCAGAACCGCTTCCTCACGCCCGGCGATGCGCAGTGGCGCGATCAGGCGCCCGCCGGGCTGTCCGCGAAAGTTCTGCAGCGTGAGCAGCACCTGCTCTGAAAAGTCGAACTCGCCGCTGACGGTGACGGCGCGATCGGGCATTGCAGTCAGCGCCTGCGGGTCGAGGTCGGGATCGTTAAGCGAGATCGGCTCTGCTTCTAACTGCTCTAGCAGGATGGCGTTCGCCGCTCGCCGCTCTTCGAGGCGATCCAGTTGCCAAAAGCCGAGGCGGGCGAGGATGATCATCCCCAGAATCACGACCAGGGTGACCCACCACCAGCGGCGGCTGAAAAAAATGGGGAAAAGGTTCATCTATGACGCGCACTCCTGAAGCGACGGGGGCCTGCTTATGCTTCTGCTGCCCCGACTGCCGGACGGTAGCGCCTAAACAGGTGCAGCAAAATGAAGAGGGCCAGCAGAAGGGCTCCCGCCACCATGATGGCCAGCGGCCAGTTAATGCCCGCCGCCGCGCCCACCTCGATGGGGAAGTCGGCGTCTCCGGTGCCCAGGGGGCCGTCGACGTGGACGGACACCAGCCATGTGCCGGCTGCGGGAACTGTTACGTCGGCTTCATAAAAGAGCCGGTTTTCGGCCTGCTCATGGCTGGCGACGACCTCGATGGGATCGGCATCTGCGCTGACAGGATTTAGCTGCACGAGGACGTCGGCGCCGAGTACCGGCAATCCCGCCACCCCTTCGCCGCCCGCCGAAGGTTCGGAAACGGCGACGGTCAGATGCAGCTCTCCCACCCGAGGCTCGGCGGGATCGATCCAGGTTGTTACGAGGTAGGGCCCCGCTGCTTCGTTGGCCAGGCGCGCGTCACCACCTCCGTGCGCTTGTGCGGACAGCGGCAACAGCGTGGCGACGACCAGCGCAAGAGCAAGCCCCAGCACCACCTGCGGGACGTTTAGGTTGCGAACGTACAGACAGCTTGGCATATTCAGGTTGACTCCCACGAAGACGCTCCCGGCTACTTTTCTAATCCGGGGGCGATCATCCGCTCGTCGGTCGCCCACTTCGAGAAGGGGAGGGGCGGCTTGCTCTCTTCCCCTTCCAGCCAGCGAGCGGTCAAAATGAGGACGGCGATAATATACATCATGCTCCCGGGGACCCACATGATGATGCCGCCGATCGTCTGGTCGCTGATAGGATCAATTCCCCAGACGCGGGGCACAGTCTCGTAGTAGGTATAGATGACCTGCCCGGCAAAGGCCAGAACGACGCCCAGAAACATATTGGGCGGAATGACGGCGATTACGTAGGCGATCCGCGCCGGGCGCGAGAGCGGCCGGTGAAGGAGCGGTGCCGCGCCGACGGCATGCCACCAGTAGAGCATGGCGGTGAAGAAAAAGGAGAGGTGCTCCAGGTCGTGGACCAGCTCGGAGCGCAGCGTTGCCGTATAAGCGCCAGGGTCATGCCAGCCGATGAGGAAAGCCACGAAGAGCATCCAGGCAATGCCGGGGTTGGTCGCCGTGCGCAGATAGCCCCGGAAGGGGCCGTTACGGCGCAGAAGACGTGCCAGGAGCCCGGCGACCGGCCGGCGCAGGGTGGGTGGCAGCCCCCAGACCAGGAAGGGCATCGGATTCGCCAGCAACAGCAGGGGCGGAGCGAGCATCACCAGCAAAAGGTGCTGGATCATGTGCATGAAGAAAAACTGGCCCGAGAGGGTCTCGATCGGCGACAACAGCGCGAGGACGATGATAGCGATACCCGTCCAGTAGCTGACGAGCCGCCAGCCATTGGCCAGACGGCTACCCTTGGCCCGCAGCGTCCGCCAGCCCAGCGTGTAGACGACGCCAAAGAGGAGAAGCGGTATAAAAACTTCGGCGCGCCACTCCCACGAACGGAGCAGCGCGCTGGTGACAGGGTCCATGTCTCAGTTGTCGACCTTCCGGGCGACGACCAGCGCCGTCACCCGGAATATTACGATCAGTGAATCGGCACCGCGTCGCCAATGAGGTACAGCGTCGGATAGAAAAAGACCCAGACGACGTCGACAAAGTGCCAGTAGATGGCGGTCGCCTCAACCCCCCAATGGCGCTCCGGCGTGAAAGCTCCCTTACGTCCGTTCCACCACACGATCAGAATCAGTATGACGCCGCTAAGGACGTGCAGCGCGTGGAGGCCCGTCATGCCGAAGAAGATAGCGCCGAAGGCGCCGTCCCGGGGGCTGACGTGACCGCGCCATTCGAGACCGACGACGCCGATGAGGAAAAGGGTGCCTAACGCGGCGGTCAGCAGCAGGCTCCAGGAGAAGGTTTTGCGATCGCCCCGCTCCATCGCCGACTCGCCCAGCGCCATGAAGACGCTGCTCACCAGCAGAATCATCGTCGTCACCAGGCCCAGCACCTGATCCAGCTCCGGACGAATGACGGCCCCCGTGGCCGGATCGCGCCACAGATAAAAGCGGGCCATCAGGATGGCGACGAAGAGGAAAAGCTCGGAGATGATGAAGATCCACAGCCCCAGGCGGTTGTTTTGCAGCCGCTGAGCGTAGGGAAGCTCCAGCTCGTGCTCCTCGTGAAAGTCATGATGTTCGTGATGTCCTTCGGCGGTGACAGCCATCAGTGGGCCTCCTCTTCACGCCACAGGCGGTAGATGTGCATGTAGAAGTAGACGATGAGGCCCGCCTTGGCAAAAGCGAGCAGAATCAGGAAGATCGCCGAACCCAGTTCAGTCGCCACGAAGAATTCGGCAATGGTCAGAATGACCAGAACGACGAAGATGATGGCGACCTGCCGGTACGCTTTTGACTTGGGTTTATCCACAGTTAATCTCCTTTACGGCTACTGGTCACCGCGCTCAGTCCCCTGCCGCAACCGGCGACATGTCGACGTAGCGAGAGCCGGGAAGACCGTAGTCATAGGGGTCGCCGACAACCTCGAAGGGTCGGTCGTAGTTGAACTCGGGCATCGGGGAAGGCGCCTGCCACTCCGGCGAGCGTGAGCCCCACGGATTGCGGGCCGCAACCGGCTCGGTGCGTGCGCTGGCTACCAGGTTGTAGACCATGATGAGAATCGCCCAGGCGATAATCAGGGCAGAGATCGTGACGATGGCATGGGTGAAGTCCAGCCCCAGGCCGGCCTCGTAATCGGCGATCCGGCGGCGCATGCCCAGCAGGCCCAGGCGCATCTGGGCGAGGCTCATCAGCCAGAAGCCGGGCACCATCAGCGCGAAGTGCAACTGACCGAGGCGCTCGTTGTACATTCGCCCCGTGATCTTTGGATACCAGTAGTAAATGGCAGCAAAGAAGGGGAAGACAAAGCCGCCAAACATGGTCGCGTGGAAATGACCCACCACCCAGTAGCTGTCGTGCAGATGCAGGTCGGTGGGCACGGTGCCGAGAATGGGGCCGGTGAGGCCGCCGATGAGAAAGACGGAGATGGCGCCGAGGACAAAGAGCATCGGCGTCGGGAAGACGAGCTTACCGCCCCACATGGTGCCGATCCAGCTAAAGAACTTGATGCCAGTGGGGATTGCCACCAGGACCGTCGAGAACATAAAGGGTACGCGCAGGAACTCGCTCATGCCGGAGGTAAACATGTGGTGCGACCAGACGAGGAAGCCCACGAGGGCAATTGCCACGCTGGAGAGGGCGATCCACTTATAGCCAAAGAGTGGCTTACGCCCGAAGACGGGCAGCAACTCGCTGATAATGCCCAAGCCCGGCAGCACAAAGACGTAGACCACTGGATGAGAGTAGAACCAGAAGAGGTGCTGGTACAGAATCGGATCACCCGGCGGGATGCCAGCTGTCGGCGCCGTCGGGTCGAAGAAGCCGAGGCCAAAGAGCCGCTGCGTCGTGAGCATTAGCAGCGCGAGGCCCACCGTCTGTGTTGCCGTCGCCTGAATCAGCGACGCGGAGAGGGAGCCCCACACGAAGATCGGCATACGGAAGAGGCTCATCCCCGGCGCGCGCATCGTGAGCACGGTGACGATGATGTTGATTGCGCTGGCAATGGAGGCAAAGCCGTTGATGTAGAAGCCCAGCAGGAAAAGCTGCGTTCCCAACGGGCCACGAATGCTCAGCGGAGGGTAGGCAACCCAGCCGGTGTCCCAGCCGTTGCCGATAAACATCGCCAGTACCAATAGCACCGCGCTGGGCACGCCGATCCAGAAGCTGAAGGCGTTGAGGCGCGGGAAGGCCATATCGGGGGCACCGATCATCATCGGCACCAGATAGTTACCCATCGCGCCCACGCCGAGGAGGATGCTGGCGATCATAATAATGCCGTGGGCGCTGAAGATCGTGTTATATGTCGTCTCCTGCAGGAACTGCATGCCCGGGAAGGAGAGTTCGAGCCGGAAGATGAGGGCCAGAATGCCCCCGATCATCAGCACCAGCAGACTGGCGACGCCGTACTGGATGCCGATTACCTTATGATTGTAGTCGACGCCAAAGTAGCGCGTCCATGCCGGCTTGTCTTCGGGCGGCCCATGGCGCAACTCCGTCTCCTTGCCAACGGCCCACTTGAGCCAGTCGGTCAGAACCCCCGCAAATAGTAGAGCAAACAGCACGCTGAACAGCGCGCCGCTGACCCAGGCTGCTTCCGGAGATGGCTCCAGCCCGAGGGCCTGCCGGAGCACGGCGACGAGTCCGTAGCCAAAGGCCATACCGACGGCCTGCCCTACAAGCGCCCGCACGATTCCCAGAGAGAACAAAAGAGCAAGTGTTCTCATTTCTTATCCGACTCCTTATTTCGTCTCTTCTTTGCTCAAACGGATGATGATACCAGTCATTGAACCGAAAACGATCCGCAGCCGCCTACGCCCAGGCGGTGGCTGACGCATGGACAACTAATCCGCAGGTGTACCGGCGACCGAGGATTCGGTTCGGGGAGCGGGCACCGGTTCGCCGGCGAGTTCACTCTCCTCTACCCACTCCTCAAACTCATCGGGGCTCAGGACGATGACGTCGCCGAGCATGTAGGCATGCTGCACACCGCAGATTTCGGCGCAGCGCAGCCTGTACTCGCCCGGTATGGTCGGCGTGATACGCAGATGGTGAATCTGCCCCGGAACTAGGTCCTGCTTGACCCGGAACTCCGGCACCCAGAAGGAATGGAGAACGTCCAGCGCCGTCATCTCAAGCCGAATCTGCTCGCCCGCGGGCAGGACGAGTTCGCTGGTTCGCATGTCGTCCATCTCCGGATAGATGTAATACCAGGACCACTGCTGCCCGTACACCTCTACCACCATCTCATCCGGCTCGGGTGCAGTGATGTCGCTCAACATCACGGCGCCCCAGTAGCCAAAGAACAGTACGATCACCAGCGGGACGACCGTCCAGACAATCTCCAGTACCGTATTGCCGTGAAAATGATCCCCATCCTCCTCATCGCCCGGCTGGCGGCGGAAGGCGAAGATGCTGTAAAACATGAAGGTCATTACCAGCGCGAATAGGGCGGAGATGAGGATAAAGTGAGCCTGGAACATATCCTCGATGATCACCGCTTCCTCGCTGGCGGCAATGGGGAGCTTATAGATGGCGTTGAGCACCAGATAGGTGAGGAGGGCGACGACGGGGGTAATCACGATTATCGCCGTGAAATGCTTCCGATACTTCATGGGAATGATCTGACTCCTATATCGCCTGGATAAGCTTTGTGTGGTGCCTGCTCTGCCGCGAAGAGCACCTCTCGAAGAGCAAAGGGCTTCAACAGCAAGTTACTCGGAGAGCAGGAGCTTCAGAAATTAGAGTCCTCGGAAAGTGCAGCCACCACTGTGCATTTTATCACAAACCGGTCTTGTCGACTATTCATTTTAGCCGAGGGAAGGCCGAAAGAGCAACAGATCCGTGTTAGAAAGGGCGCTCTTGCAGCGAAGTGTGCAGCGCGTCTGGGACAGGCTCAGGCGGGCGCGGGCGTGAGCTCGTCCCTCTGCCGCCGCCAGAGGAACCATAGGCCGGCGAGGGAAAGAGCGGAGCCAAGGGCCAGCCAACGGCGAACGCGCCGGCTGCCAGTGACCATTGAGCGCGAGGCGCCGATCACAACGGCGGGCTCGTAGAGCAGCCGGTCGTGCAGCTGGCGCTTGAACTGCTGTTCCACCGGCACAGGCACAAGGGCCTGGCTGATCTGATAAGCCAGACGAAGCAGCGACGCCAGCTCATGGGAGAGCATACGGCTGTCGGTCCAGTCGCCGTTGCTATAGTCGTGCAACTGCTCGGCATGCCCCGCAAGCAGGTCGATCCATTCCCGTTTCTTCATTGGTATCCCCCTCTCTTGTTACGTTGAAGACAGGCCGACGCGGCGGCGGACGGAGCACCCTTACGACGGGCGAGCGACAGTCCCCAGCCGATTCGAGTTCGCCGGAATGGCGACCAGCCCCAGCGCGCCCGGCCCCAGATTCACCGCCACCGATATCGCCAGATCCATCAGAAAATGCTCTCTCACGTTTAACGCCGCGCAGGCCATGTCGAGCAGGGCCTGCCCCGCTTCGGCGCGGTTGGCGTGCATCACGGCGAGCTGCACCGGGGCAGTGCCGACGGCATTACGTGTGGCCTCGACCATGAAAGAGAGCGCCTTGCGATAGGTGCGGACGCGGCCACCCTCGACGATCAGACCGTCCTCCACCGTCATAATCGCCTTTATGTTCAGCAGAGAAGCGACTGTGGAGCGGATGAAGCTGACGCGCCCCCCCTTGACTGCGTACTCGAGACTGTCAATGAGAAAGTAGATGGAAGCGCTGTCTCGCATCTGTTCCAGGCAACCCAGAATGGCGTCAAAACCGGCTCCCTGCCCGGCCATACGCGCCGCTTCTACGGCCATCCACCCCTGGACGGCAGAGCCCGCGGCAGAATCAAAGACCTCTATCTCCGCCTCGTCGGCCAGCGCGTTCGCTGCGGCGACGGCGGACTCATAGGTGCCGCTCAACTTTTCGCTGACCGTTATCACCAGGAGCTGTCGTTCGCCCGTGGTCAGGATCTGGCGATAGGCCTGTTCCATCTGATAGGGCGTAGGTTGTGAAGTCTTGGGGAAGTTATCGCTGTCGACCGTCTGGACTTTAGTATAAAAGGCGGCATGGTCCATGGTCACGCCCGAGAGAAATTGCTCATCACCGAACATGATGTTGATGGGGACGACGGCAATATCCAGCTCCTCGACCAGCGCCGGTGGTAGATCGCCCGCCCCGTCGATTACAACTTGCATACGCTCTCCTTTTATCCGTCCTTTTCCCGGCGCCGGAAGCGGTTCCAACGCTCACGGAACGACAGCCCCTCCTCTCGCGGCGGCGCCAGCTCCTTGCGCAGAGCAACCAGTGTCCGGAAGTAGAGCGACTTGATCGCCCCTTCGCTGCGCCCCATAATGACGCCGATCTCCGCGTTCGTAAGCTGCTCGACGAACTTTAGAATTAACAACTCCTGCCGGTCGGCGGGAAGGCGACGGATTGCCGCCAGGAGCATTTCCCGATCGTCCAGCAGGCTGGCTGCCGCTTCCGGCCCATCCTCGTCGATCCGCCAGTGCATAATGTGATCGATGGAGATGATCTGGCGGCGGCTGTTATCCCGGTACCAGTTGGCGACGAGATTGTGCGCGATACGATACAACCAGGCGGAAAAGGGATAGCCGCGATCCTCATAATTCGGGATGTGCTTCAGAGCGCGGAAAAAGACACGCGCCGTCAGATCCTCGGCTTCCTGATGGTTTCCGGTGCGGTAGTAGACGTAGTTGTAAATCCGGTCGACGTAACGCTCGTAGAGCGCTCCGAATGCCTCTTTATCGGTTTTGGCGCGCTCCAGGAGCGCGGCCTCGTCAACTGTTTCCAAACCAGTCTTCTCTGGCATACGGTATACAAGATAACACACACAGCTTCTTTGCGTTACGGCTCGATCTGGATTGTGAGGGGCGTAGCGACCATGGCAGCATTAGAAAAGAGTATAACAAAAGGCCGAAGCGTCGCCATATCTTGACGACCCTACGGCGGATGCTATGCTCGTTAGGTCATGGCAACCACCCCTGCAGAATCCTCTTCTCGCTCGGTAGATGGCATTGGCTGTGTCGCCTATCTTCTTCTCGGTATGCTCTTTCTGGCGCTCCTGATCGCCGCTGTGCTCCCGGAGAGTGGAGCGCGAGCGGGTGTATTAAGTACCGCCAGCCGCACGAATCCGGTAGGACGCGCCGGGCAGCTGGCGCCTCCGACAGCGGGGGCGCTCGCCGCCTTCGAACCGGAACCGACCTTTACGCTCGTTCCCCTGAATTCGGCGACCCCGCTACCGTCCGCGACGCCGTCTCCCGTACCAACGATGCCGCCGACGCTGCCACCGCCGGACATGCCGAGCCCGCCGCCGACGGCAACAACGCTAGCAGTGCTGCCGACGCCGATCGGCATCTATAGCGAGACGGTGCGTGTCCCGATCCTGATGTACCATTACGTCAGCGAGCCGCCGGAGGATGCGGACAAATACCGTGTTGACCTCTCTGTCTCGCCCGAGAACTTCTATGCCCAGATGCAATATCTCGCCGAACAAGGGTACACGCCGATCAACCTCGACGATCTATCGCTGGCGGTCACAGCTCGCCAAGCGCTCCCTGATAAACCGGTCATCCTCACCTTTGACGACGGCTACGTCGATCATTACGAGTACGTCTTCCCAATTCTGGAATCGTTCGGCTTCAAGGGCACCTTTTTCATCATTACAGGATTTGTGGATGACGGCAATCCCAGCTACATGTCGTGGCCCATGATCCACGAGCTGGCTGCGGCAGGCCACCGGATGGAGAGCCATACGCGGACCCACCCGGATCTCAGTGAGGCAACGTATGAACAGGCGGTCGAAGAGATTCTCGGCTCGCAGCAGATACTGGAGGCGCATACCGGTGTGCGCCCCCGCTATCTCTGCTACCCCGGTGGCCGTTACGACGAGGAGACGATCGCCATTCTGGAGGCGCTCGACTATTGGGGCGCTGTGACGACGGGCGGCGGAACGTGGCACGGCTTTGACAATCGCTATGAGTGGCTTCGCGTGCGCATCCGCTACACGACTACCCTCCCCATCTTCGCCGACTTTTTAGAATCGTTCCCCTAGAGGGAGACCCTATCCTCTCGCCCGAAGAGGGTGGCAAAGGAGAGACGCCTGTCGATGGCTGAATCAGAACGACGACCCGAAGCGGAAGCGCCGGTGGCGCTGGTCACTGGCGGCGCCGTGCGCCTCGGGCGCGCCATTGCGCTGGCCCTGGCGGGCGCCGGTTATGACCTCCTCATTCACTATCGTTCCTCGGCCGAATCGGCGCGCCGCCTGCAGGCGGAGATCGAGGCGCTGGGTCGCCGGGCGGCCCTTTACGCCGCCGATTTACAGAATGCGGACGAAGCCGCTTCCGTGGTGCCGGCGGCGCTCGATGCTCTCGGTCGCCTCGACGTGCTCGTCAACAACGCCGCCATCTACCTTGAGGGAGCACTGGCGGAGACGACGCTCGCGACATGGGAGGACCAGTTCGCGCTCAACCTGCGCGCTCCTTTCCAGCTCAGCCAAGCCTTTGCCGTCGCTCTCCCGGAGGATCGAGAAGGGGTCATCGTCAATATCACCGATGCCCGCATTTTCCGGCCGGGAGTCGACCACTTTGCCTATCGCCTCACAAAATCTGCGCTGTTGACGATGACCGAAAATATGGCCCTGGCGCTGGCGCCCCGCGTCCGCGTAAACGCCGTCGCGCTGGGCGCGATTCTACCGCCGCCGGGAGAGGATGAGGCATACCTGGAAACGGTGGCGCGGGAGCGTGTTCCCTTGCGTCGCCCTGGCAGCGCCGACGCCGTCGCCGAGAGCGTTCTCTACCTGGTGCGGCAGGAGTTCCTCACCGGCACCGTCGTCCGCATCGACGGCGGCGAGTTCCTCACCTGATTCAGAGTTGATCCAGCATTGGGGCCTGGTATGATGAGAAGTTGGATCCGACCCGCCGCTATCATCTTTTAGGAGTGCACGCCAATGGACAAAATCATCATTAAGGATCTGCTCGTGCGGGGCATTCTCGGGATTAATCCGGACGAGCGCGTCAAGCTGCAGGACATCCTGATCAACGTCACGCTCTTCGTCGACATCCAGGCGGCGGCGGCGAGTGACACCATCGAGGATGCCGTCAACTACAAGGCGATAACCAAACGTGTGATCGAGCACGTCGAAGCCTCCTCTGACTTCCTCGTCGAGCGGCTGGTCACCGATCTGGCGCGGATCATCCTGGAGGAGTTTAAGGGGGTGGAGCGGGTACAGCTCCGCGTGGAGAAGCCGGGCGCGCTTCGTTTTGCGGCCTCGGTTGGGGTTGAGATAGAGCGCGCCCGCATCGACTTTGAGGAGCATCCTTCCGCTTAGACGGCCGTTCCGTGAACCGCGCCTTTATCAGCCTCGGCTCAAACGTGAACAAGGAGCACAACCTGCCGGCTGCCATCTCGCTGCTGGGCGGGATGTGTCGCCTCGTCGCCGTTTCGACCGTTTTCGAGACGGTACCGGTAGGGCTGAAGGAGCAGCCAAACTTCTTTAACGCCGCCGTCCTGCTCGAAACTTCGCTCACAGCGCAGGGGTTGAAGAAAAATGTGCTGGCGGAAGTCGAGCGCCGGCTGAAGCGGATGCGACAGGCGGACAGGAACGCCCCCCGCACCATCGACGTCGATCTGGCGCTATTTAACGACGACGTCCTCGTCTACGATGGCCATACCGTACCCGATCCCGATATCGTACGGTTTGCCCACGTCGCCGTCCCCATCGCCGACATCGCACCAGATCTGGCTCACCCGCTCACGGGGGAGCCGATGGCGGCGCTGGCTGCGCGCCTGATGGCCGAGGCAACAGCAGCCAACGGGGGCCGACCGCCCCTGTGGCCGCGCCCTGATATTCTACTGCCCTGACCCTTCCGGAGTCGGCGTTGGCGCCGCCAGTACCAGATTCTGGAACGTCAGCAGCCAGCCGCCGGGGTACCCCCCGCCGGCAACCGAGCACGGCTCGAGGCGCAACCCGCTGATCTCGGGACTTCCCTCGGCTACCCGCACTGCGTACGATACACCCTCGTCCATCGTAAAATCGCCATAACCCGCGCTCTGGTCTGGCTGGAAGCCGGTGAAGAAGCGGTCTTCCCCTCCCTGCCAGGTGACGATGATCTCGATGCCGGGAAGTGGTTGGAGATCTGCATCGACGACCTCGACCGCAATCAGCGGCTGAGGTCCGGCGGCGGAACATAATCGCTCCTGCGACAACAGTCGGTAGAGCAGGCGGGGCGTTGCCGTCGGTAGCGGTGTCCGGGTGGGTACGGCCGTCGGGGGCGCCGTCGCGGTTGGCGTGGCCGTCGGTTGAGGGCTTGGTGTGCTCGTCGGTTGCCGTACGCTGGCCGCTGCTGCGGCCACGGCAGTCACCTGCGGTCGCCGGGGCGTAGGGGCAAACAGGGCCAGTGCCGGGCTTTCCCCTCCGAGCCGCTCCGTCAGGCGCGCCAGGTTGTGTACCTGCCCGGCGGGCGCCCCACGGCGGAGATAGTCTTCAAAGAGCAAGGCGACGCGTTCAGGCAGCGCCGGATCGTTGAGCGCCTGTAGGCGCCGCTCCGCCGCTTCCCAGTCATCGGTCCGGGCGTAGCTTTGGCTGACGAGGAAGATGTACTCTTGCTGGTATCGTTCTTCGAGACGCGCCGGGGTGGCCTCTATAAAGAGCCGCGGCGCGATGAGCCACGTGTAAATCAATCCGGCGATGAGGCCGAGCACGAGACCCAGAAGAAGGTAGCTACTCACCGCGACGCGCGCCGGTGGCTGGTCGCGCTCCAGCCGTTCGCGGATCTCCCGGTAGCGGCTACTCCGAAACATCGTCTGGTGCGGCTCCCTTGCCAGTGTTCTCTTCCAATTGGGGCAGATAAGGCGTCATCGCCGGATAGGAAACGCCCAGGTCGCGGGCGAGGGCGACCAGCGGCAGGATGACCGTCTCTTCGTCGCGCCCCGCCAGAATGGCGTCGACCATAACCTCGATCAGCCACTGCTCCTCCGCCTCGCCGCCTACCCTTTCCAGCCGCCGCCGGGCAGCGCGCAGATTGCCGTCCACGGCGTAGGCGTCGGCAACCATGATCGTGTACTCCTGGCGGTGCACAGGGTCGAGGAGCTCCGGTGTGATGTCGGTGACCTGGACCGGCCAGGCTACCCAGCCGATATAGAGCGCCAGCCCCAGTCCGACAAGCAATCCCGCCCCGGTCCAGCCGACGGCGCGCATTACCTTAAACATAGCACTCGAATCTTATAGATTCAGGGGAGGCTGTCAAGTAGTCGAACAGGCGCCGAGTTGAGGAAGATCTGTTAAGTGGTAAGATAGTGGAGTAAGCCGCTCGCCGGCTCTGGTGTGGAAAGTGTTAACCACCTGCGCACACCCTTTTGATGAGGAAAGGAACCGGCTGGAGGTAACGATGAGTGCCGAAGGTGGGGGTCGAACCCACACTCCCGAAGGAACACGAGTTTGAGTCGTGCGCGTCTGCCAATTCCGCCACTTCGGCAAGCGAATTAACAGTATAATTCACCACCTTTCCACTGTCAAAGAATCAGACCGGATCTAATCAACTGCATACCAACCTGCCCCGGCGTTGCTCCCATCGGCGCCGTGGGGAATAGAAGAGCAACGCGATGGACGAAGAACAGTTAATTGCCCGGGCACAAGAGGGGGATGTGGAGGCCTACAACCGGCTCGTCCTGGCGTATCAGGACATTGTCTATAACGTCGCCTACCGAATTATGAAAGGGCCGGCGGCCGCCGACGATGCAACCCAGGAGGCTTTCATTTCTGCTTATAGGGCGCTGCAAAGTTTTCGCGGCGGTAGCTTCAAGTCGTGGCTGCTGCGCATTGTAACCAATACCTGCTACGACGAGCTGCGCCGCTACAAACGGCGCCCCCAATCCTCCCTCGATGAGATTACCGAGGAGTTCGAGAGCCCCTCATTCATGGCTGACGACAGTCCGGGTCCAGAAGAGTATCAGTACACGTCGGAACTGATGGAGGCGGTTCAGCGTTGTATGGATGAGCTGCCGGACGAACAGCGGATGGCGGCCGTGCTCTGCGACGTCGAAGGGCGAGACTATCAGGAGATCGCCGACATCATGGCCACCAGCCTGGGTACGGTGAAATCACGTATTAGCCGCGCACGCGGGAAGTTAAGGGATTGTTTACAGAGCTTTGGGGAACTTTTGCCCGATAATTATCGTCATAGTACATAGAGGGGGTCACCGTCTCTGGCCTCATAAGCAACGACGATTACAGACGATTCAGGCGGCGCAACATAAAGATGGGTATGATATCTTTCACGGACGCCGGTAAAGGACATGTTTGATTTCTTTCGTAATCTACGCAAATCTGCTGCCGAGAAGCGGCAGGAACAGATAAGCGCCTATCTCGACGGCGAAATGACGCCGGCGGAGCGGGGGCGGTTCGAGAGCGCTCTGGAACAGGAGCCGGCGCTCCGTGCCGATCTTGAGGCCTTCCAGCAGATCAAGCGCAGTGTGCAGGCGCTGCCGCGCATACGCGCGCCACGCAACTACGTGCTCGATCCTGCCGTCTATGGCGCCCAGAAGCCGGCGCCTTCCTTCGGCTACTACCCGGTTTTGCGGACGGCGACAGCGCTCACCGCTCTCTTCCTCGTTCTGCTTGTCAGCCTCGATTTGATCACCCCCGGCGGCGGCATTGCCCAGGCCGGACGTGAAGGTCCCCTGGCCGCTGCGGTCGAAGAAGTGATGGTGGCCGAGGACGAAGTGGCGCAGGTGGAGATGGCGGAAGATATGGCCGATTTAGCACCCGCCGAGTCAGCACCTGTTGCCGAGGATGCCGCGGAGGTGGAGGTATTCGAGCTCGAGGTGGAAGAGGAAATGGCCGCCGAAGTCGCCGAGGAAGCAGTGGTCGAGGAGGAGGCGCTGGAAGCGCCCTCTGCCGCCGAGCTGGCCGATGAAGAGGCCCCGGCACCGCCCGATCAGGAGTCGATACAGACTCTGGAGACGCCCGATGCGGAGCCCGACCGACCGGTTAGCCGTCTCGCAGTCGAGGAAGATGTCGCCGGCGGTATCGATGAAGAAGCTGCCGTCGAAGAGCTGGCCGATACGGATATCGCTGGCGCAGATGTGGAGGATGTGGACGAAGTCGAGCCGCTTCCCTGGCTGCTGATCGTCGAACTCGTGCTCGCCGCGGCGGTAATCGTGCTGCTGGTTTTGACCCTTGTGACACGGCGGCGCCTTCCATAGCGTGCTGCAACGAGAAGATTTGCCAGAAGCGCCGGGACCGACCCCCGGCGCTTTCGCTTTAAGCGACCGCATCTAGAAAATGACTGACTCTGCACCCGAGGAATACGTCTACTGTCCCCAATGCGCAACGCCACTGGTCACGCGCGAGGTCGGCGATCGACCGCGCCGCGCCTGCCCGGCGTGTGGCTTTGTCTACTTCACCGATCCCAAAGTGGGCGTAGGAGTCCTGGTCGTCGAAGACGGGCGCATCTTGCTCGTCCGCCGAGTTATGAATCCCGGTAGGGGGAAGTGGAGTATACCGGCAGGCTTCCTGGATCAGGGCGAAGATCCGCGTGTGGTCGCTGCGCGTGAGGTGGAGGAGGAGACGGGATTGCGCGTAGAGGTGGGCGAGCTGGTCGACGTCTACTACAATCCCCCTTCTCCACACGGCGGGGCTTCGGTCTTCATTCTCTACAGAGGCCGGCGGCTGGGGGGGACGCTGTCCGCCGGCGACGATGCCGGCGACGTCGCCTTCTTCTCTCCCCAAGAGCTGCCGGAAACTGCCTTTGCCAGCACGCGCGACGCCATTCGCCGCCTGTGAACCAGTGCGTGGCCATGCTGCTGCGGCGCCTCGTTGCTTGACGCACCATTCCCCACGGCTTACAATCCGCTCTACGATACGGTGAAGAGGCAGATGATGGATATTTTTGAAAAAATAGAGTGTAGTGATCGGATGGAGCGCGTCCGCGCTGCGAAAATGGCGGACCTCTACCCCTATTTTGTGCCCCTGGAAGGCACGGAGGGCACGGAAGTAACCGTGAACGGCCGCACGGTGATCATGATCGGGTCGAACAACTACCTTGGTCTCACGACCCACCCGAAAGTGCGCGCAGCCGCCAAAGAGGCGGTTGACATCTACGGCACCAGTTGCACCGGCTCCCGCTATTTGAACGGCACCCTGCGCCTGCACCGAGAGCTGGAAGAGCGGCTCGCTGCATTCGTGGGCAAGGAGGCGGCCGTCGTCTTCAGCACGGGGATGCAGGCCAATCTGGGGGCCATCTCCTCCATCGTCGGCCCCCATGATTACGTCATTCTCGACAAGGAGAACCACGCCAGCATTGTCGACGGCGTTCGGCTCAGCATGGGCAAGATGAAGCGCTTCCGCCACAACGACATGGCCCATCTAGAAAGGATTCTGGCCACCATTCCTCACGATTCCGGCAAGCTGGTAGTCGTCGACGGCGTCTTTAGCATGGGCGGCGATATCACGCCGCTGGACGAAGTCGTGCCCCTGTGCCAGAAATATAATGCCCGCCTGTATGTGGACGATGCCCACTCGTTGGGCGTGCTCGGCGGTGGGCGCGGCACCGCCGTCCACTTCGGCCTGACAGACGAGGTCGATCTTATCATGGGCACCTTTAGCAAGTCCTTCGCCTCGATTGGCGGCTTCATCGCCGGCGACGCGGACGTCGTGAATTACATCCAGCACCACGCCCGGGCCTTGATCTTCAGCGCCAGCCTGCCCGCGCCGAACCTGATGGCGGCAATGGCTGCTCTGGAGATTATGGAAACGGAGCCCGAACACGTGGAGCAGCTCTGGGAAAACGGCAACTACATGCTCCGCTGCCTCAACGAACTGGGCTTTAACACCGGCAGCACCGAGACGCCGATTATTCCGATCATTATCGGCGACGATAACCCCACCTTCCTGACCTGGAAATTGCTCTTCGAACGGGGCGTATACGCTAACCCGGTCGTCACCCCCGGCGTTCCTCCCGGCCAGTCGCTGTTGCGGACCAGCTACATGGCCACCCATACGCGCGAGCAGCTAGATCGCGCGCTGGAAATTATAGCGACGACGGGCCGGCAGCTGGGGCTTATTCCCGCCTGACTTCGTTCCCTTCCCGCCGCTCATTTGTTACCATTTTACGATCCCGGGCTCCCCTATGTCTGAGATACCCTCCTACCTACAGCCGGACTTCGCTCCTGTCGCCCGCCCTGAAGCTACCGTCACCACGCCATGCGCCCGCTTTACCGTCCTGACGTCGCGTCTGCTTCGCCTGGAGTACGATCCGGACGACCAATTTGAAGATCGGGCTAGCCAGCGCGTCTGGTACCGCGAGCAGCCGGTCCCCGACTTCGAGGTGCGCCGCGCGCCGGAGATGCTAGAGATTATCACCGCCTCCCTCCACCTGCGCTACGCGGAGCCGGGGCAGCCATTTTCAGCCGCCAATCTGTCGATTGAGCTGCAGGAGAGCGGCGATATCTGGCACTATGGCGATGCCGCGCCCGCTAATCTCGGCGGCACACGGCGCACGTTGGACATGGTCGACGGCGCGACCGAACTGGAGCCCGGACTGCTGACGCGCGCCGGGTACGGCGTGCTCGACGATTCGCAGAGCCTGCTCTTTAACCGGAACGGCTGGCTGGAACCGCGGTCTGACTCCGCAGGCAGTGTAGATGTCTACTTCTTCGGCTACGGACGGGACTATCGAGCGTGGTTGGCCGCCTACGCCCGCATCGCAGGAGGTGTGCCGCTGGTGCCGCGCTGGGCGCTAGGCAACTGGTGGAGCCGCTACTGGGCCTACAGCCAGGAGGAGCTTCTGGCGCTCATGGCGGACTTCCGCGAGCGGGAGGTACCCCTCTCCGTCTGCGTCGTCGACATGGACTGGCACATCACAGAGACCGGCAACCTGTCGCCGGGCTGGACCGGCTACACGTGGAATCCGAAGCTCTTTCCCGAGCCGGAGCACTTTTTGGATCGCCTGCATGCGCTGGGGCTGAAGGTGGCGCTGAACCTCCATCCCGCCGCCGGGGTCTACCCCCACGAAGCGGCCTATCCGGAGGCAGCCCGCGTCGTCGGCATCGACCCCGACTCGCAGCAGCCGGTTCCCTTTGCCATCGCCGATCCGGACTTCGTGCACGCTTACTTTCGCTACCTGCACCACCCGCTGGAGGCGCAGGGCGTCGACTTCTGGTGGATCGACTGGCAGCAGGGGACGGAAAGTGCGCTGCCGGGTCTTGACCCGCTGTGGTGGTTGAACCATCTACATTTTTACGACGCCGCGCGCGGCGACCGGCGCGGCTTCATCCTCTCCCGCTGGGGCGGTCTGGGCCACCACCGCTATCCGATCGGCTTTTCCGGCGACACCCACGTCACCTGGGAGACCCTGGCTTTCCAACCCTACTTTACGGCGACGGCGGCGAATGTGCTCTACGGCTGGTGGAGCCACGACATTGGGGGCCACACCTTCGGCATGGAGGATGCGGAGCTGTACACGCGCTGGGTGCAGTTCGGCGTCTTCAGCCCCATCCTGCGTCTGCATAGCACCAATAATCCTTATCACGAGCGGCGACCGTGGGGTTACGATGCCGAGACCCTGCGCATCGTGCGCGAGGCGATGCAGTTGCGACACGCCCTCATTCCGTACCTGTACAGCGCCGCCTGGCGCAACTATGCTCACCACGTTCCCCCGCTGCGCCCCATGTACCACGACTATCCCGATCTGGAGGCAGCCTACCACTGCCCCGACCAGTATCTCTTTGGCACTGAGCTACTTGCCGCCCCCTATACAACGCCGGCCGATCCCGACACCCGTCTCAGCCGCCAGGTCGTCTGGCTGCCGCCGGGTGACTGGTTC
Organism: Promineifilaceae bacterium (SeqCode); assembly: GCA_033722535.1. Classification (GTDB taxonomy): domain Bacteria; phylum Chloroflexota; class Anaerolineae; order Promineifilales; family Promineifilaceae; genus JAAYYY01. Next base: position 19,909 of record JAWVYW010000011.1, on the reverse strand, counting down.
CACTTCTTCGATGGCGCCCGCTTCGCCGGCGCGGATGACGAAGACGGGCAGTGGCTGGCCCTGCACGGCGAGCGTGATGCAGTTCCTGTCTTTGCGCGCGCCGGCGCCATCGTTCCTCTCGCGCCGCGTGTCGGCTGGGGTGGCGTCGATACGCCGGAGACGCTTGACCTCTTCGTCTTCCCCGGCGCGGACGGCCACTTTGAGCTGTACGAGGACGACGGAACGACAGACGCCTACCTTGACGGTGCCTATTCCCTGACGCCCTTCCACCAGCGGTGGGAAGAGCGCGATCTCCACTTCGAGATTGGGCCGGTGCAGGGCGATGGTGCCCAGACGCCGCCGCAACGTGCCTACACCATTCACGTTCGCGGCGTCAACCAGCCGGACGCCGTGACGCTGCGCCGAGATGGCGAGGAGCAGCCGGCGATGCACGACTACGACGAGGAGACAAAAACGCTTCGCCTCGGCTCGCTCTCTGTGGCCCGCGACGAGAGGCTGGAGCTGGTTCTGCGCGCTGCTTCCGGTCATCTGCTTCACCAGGGCGACCCGCGCCCGGATCGCCTGCGCCGGATGCTCGCCGCATTCCACATGCACACGGCAGCCAAAAAGGGGATTGCCGACGATCTGGAGGCGATTGTGGACGATCCGGGCCGGCTGGCTTCTTTCGCTGTCGACCTCTCGCCGAGCCAGCGCCGGGCGCTGCTGGAGACGCTCACCGCTGCTGGCGTCCACTACAGCGAAAGTACGGGCCAGCCACGCGCCATTCTGTGGAACAACACGGGGTGGGAAGCGGTCTCCTACCGCTTTTCCCGTGTGACTCTCCACGAACACGTGTCCGAAAAGCGCTTTGGTGCGGAGAGTGGGATTGTTCCCCGCTTCCGCTCTTTTCAGCTTGACGAGTTGGCTGATGGCCTGGCGTGGGAGCTATCCCTCTTTTATGGGGATCTGACGGTGGTCTCCTTCGACGGAGACGGGTAGACTGGCACCGGATCGAACAGCCGTCACTTCTAAGGAGAAAGCGATGAACGACGTGCGTTGGGGCCTGCTCTCTACGGCGAATATCAACAAAGCACTCATCCCGGCGATTCGCGCTTCGGAGCGCGGGGAGCTGGTGGCGGTCGCCAGCCGCAGCGAGGAACGGGCCGCAGCGTATGCGCGTGAGTGGGATATTCCGCAGGCCTTTGGCAGCTATGAGAGCATGCTCGAGTCCGGCGCCGTGAACGCTGTCTACGTCAGCCTGCCCAATAACCTCCACGCGGAGTGGTCGATCCGCGCCATGGAAAACGGCGTCCACGTTCTATGTGAAAAGCCGTTCGCGTTGACGCTGCAGGAGGTCGATGCGATGATCGACGCCGCGGAGACGACCGGCTGCGTACTCGCCGAAGCCTTCATGTACCGCCACCATCCGCAGATGAAGCAGGTGGGCGCGTGGGTGCGTGAGGGGCGGCTGGGCGAGGTGATGGGCGTGCGCGCCACATTCAACTTTGCTTTTAGGAGCCGGGATAACATTCGCCTCGACCCCCAGTTGGGGGGCGGCTGCCTGTGGGACGTAGGCGTCTACCCACTCAGCTTTGCCCAGTACATAATGGGTGGTCCGCCGCGGTGGGTGGTCGGCGACCAGTGGCTGGGCGATACCGGTGTGGACGAATTCTTCATGGGGCAGATGCATTACGCCGGGGGACGCACGGCACAGATCATGAGCGCCTTTCGCACCCCTTTCTACACGATGGCCGAAGTTGTCGGCACCGAAGGGCGTCTGCTCCTCGATCGTCCCTTCACCCGTGTCGAGGAAGGGTCGATCACCTTCTTTCCCGCCGATGGCGAGCCAGAGACGACGCACCCGCCGCAGAAAAACCTCTATCTGGGCGAAGTGGAGGACATGCACGACGCCATCCTCGACAGCGAGCCGCTCTACCTGTCGCTGACTGAAACGCGCAACCACGTGCGCACCGTCCTCGCCCTCTACGAATCGGCGGAGAAACAGCGGGTTGTGCAGCTGTGAGGATTCAGCTCCACGCGAAAATCCACAAGGCGACGGTTACCGAAGCGAACCTCGACTACGTCGGCAGCATCACGATCGACGAAGCGTTGCTTGAAAAGGTAGGCCTCTGGCCCGGCGAAAAGGTGCTGGTGGTAAGCAACAGCAGTGGCTCGCGTTTGGAAACCTACGTGATCGTCGGCGAACGAGACAGCGGCGGGATCTGCATGAATGGGGCCGCTGCGCACCTGATCCGGCCCGGAGAGGAGATCATCATCATGGCCTTCCGGCTCAGCGACGAGCCGATCGAGGCCCGCATGATCCTCGTCGACGAGCAGAATCGCTTCGTCCGCTATCTCTGAATCATTCCTAAAAGACGCGCCTGATCCGCGTGCTGGCGATATCCATGATGAAGTGTAGGACGTCGCTCGCCGTCCACCCCGCGAGGACCCCGCCTACGCCCACCAGCGGCAGATCGCTCATAAGCTGCACGAGAACGGCGGTCGTCACCACATCATAGTAGACGAGCGGCGCCAGGATCAGAAAGAGCCAGAGGGAGATATAGAGCAGCCGGATCAGCGTGCTGACCACCGGTAGATGGCTGCCCCAACTGCGGTGAGGAAAGAGGCGACCGTAGGGGTACCAGGTGAGCCAGAAGACGCGAATCAGGGGCAGGGCGAGCAGCAACCAGAAGAGGCGCCAGAGTCCCCTCCGCGCCCAGGCGGGCGCCCAGTCGCGCCGCAATTTGGCGGCGATTGAGTTCTCCAGCAGGTCGAGATCGGGATTGATCACCAACGTTACCGCCACCCCCGCCAGCGCGCTCGAGGCGGCGAGCCAGCCCCCCAGCGCGTAACCGCCGGCTGCCGCCGGCACCATCAGGGTCAACGTGGCGCGCCGGTGTGCTTGCCCACCTGGCATTCCTCGCTCCAATTTCTAAATTTTGTGGCAACTGCTCATTGACGCCGGCAGACAGTTCTGCTATAGTTTTTACATCTTACAGCAAAGGAGGTGTGCAGCATAATGCAAGTGATAATGGCTACATCTGAAAAAGCGATACGCTGTGTTGTGATTGCACGCCCGGTGTCCTGACGACGCCTTTTTCTTCGTTGTCCCTTTGGGCCACAGGCGCTGCACTGCCTGTGGTCTTTTCGTTTCCGACGGAATGTTCCACCGGAACTCGTTCCTCTGACCATCCGGCCCGCGCTATGATCCGCAAGCGTCCCTGTTCGCCGCACGCGGCTTCCTCACATCGCAGCTGATCGCACCCCTTCCCCCGATCTTAATCTCTGTTTGCAAAAGAGCCTGAAAAGGAAGTTGAGCCTTGTCTCTACAGAACAACCGATCGACCGGACGACCGGATCATTCCGAAAGAAACAGAAAAACGGCAGGAGAAACCGCAAGTATGAACGGCAGTAAGTATGATGCATGGGAGCAATATGAAGATTATGCCTACGAAGACAACAGCCGCGAGGCGCGCCGCCACCGGCGCGGGCGGGACCACTCGCCGACGGCGCGGCGGCGCCGCCGGCACGAGGCGAAGCGCATGGCCCAGATGAGCGACCGCGTCGCGAGCTTCGTGCCGACGTACGTCCAGAACCTCGATCCGCAGCACCACGAGCGGCAGTGGGTAATAGACTCCGTCGCCCCCTTCTACAGCAACAGCCAGATCAGCGATGTCCTGCGTCTGGTAAAGGGCGGCAAGGAGGCCAACGTCTATCTTTGCCAGGCCCACCCGCGTACCGGTCACGACCTCCTGGCAGCCAAGCTCTACCGGCCGCGCATGTTGCGCCACCTGAAGAACAACGCCCTCTACAAAGAGGGGCGCTTCCTGCGTGACGAGCAGGGCAAGCTCCTTCTCGGCTCGCGCGAAGCGCGCGCCATGGCTAGCAAAACGCGCTTCGGGCAGCAGCTCGATCTCGCTGCCTGGATCGTGCATGAGTACGAGATCCAGAGCCAGCTCTACGAGGCCGGCGCCGACGTGCCGCGCCCTGTGGCCTACGGCGGCAATACCATTCTCATGGAGTATCTCGGCGGCGCCGTGCTCCCGGCGCCGCTGCTGGACGAGATTACGCTGGCGCCGGAAGCGGCGCAGCCGCTGTTCGAGCGCCTGCTGTACAACGTCGAGCTGATGCTGGCCCACCACCTCGTGCACGCCGATCTCTCCGCCTATAACATCCTCTATTGGGAAGGCGAACTCACAATCATCGACTTCCCGCAGGTGGTGGATGCGCGCACCAACCCTAACGCCTTCTCACTCCTGCAGCGAGACATGCAACGGGTGTACGACTACTTCGCCGGCTACGGTGTGCAGGCCGACGCGCGCGGGCTGGCCCACACGCTATGGGAGCGCTACATGCGTGCCGAACTATGACCGGCGCAGAACGATAAATTGTGGCGTGATTCGCCGCATCGCAAGCCCCAGCTCATCCGCCAGTTGCCCGCACGGCCGCACCTGATATAGTGCGCTCATGTCCGACATCGATTGCCTGATCGTCGGGGCGGGGCTGGCCGGGTTGATGGCTGCGCGCGCCCTGGAGGCGGGCGGATGGCGTGTGCGTCTCCTTGAACAGAACGATCGCGTCGGCGGCCGGCTATGCACTGTGCGCCTGCCGGCCCACGATGAAGGCGGGCAGGCCGCTCTCTGCGATGCCGGCGCCCAGTACTTCACCGTGCGCGACGACCGCTTCCGCGCCTGGGTTGAACGATGGCAGGGCGCCGGCATCGTACGCCGGTGGAGCAGGGGCTTCGCCAGCGGCGATAAGCCCGCGTCGCCCGACGGGTACCCACGTTATATCACCGTGGGCGGCATGGAGCGGCTCGCCGAGCATCTAGCGCCGGGGCTGGACGTACAGCTACAAGGAGCGGTTGGCGCCGCTTCCTGGGACGGTGCCTGGCAGATCAAGGTGGAAGATGGCGACACCGTGCGGGCCGGGGCACTGCTCCTGACGCCGCCGGTTCCTCGATCGCTGGCCCTGTTGCGCGTTGGCAATGTTGCGCTGCCGGGCGATGTGTGGGAGGCGCTGGAGGCCATCGACTATGAGCCCTGCCTGGCGCTGCTGCTGTCCCTCGACGGCCCCAGCGCCATCCCGCCACCGGGCGGGCTGTGGCCCTCCGGCGGCGCCATCGGCTGGATCGCTGACAACGTTCAGAAAGGGCTGTCGCCCATGCCGGCAGTGACCATTCACGCCACACCTACCTTCAGCCGCCGCCACTGGGCGACTGCAGAGGAAGCGGTTACGCGCCTGCTGCTCGAAGAAGCCTCCCCCTGGCTTGAAGCTACCGTGATGGCCGCGCGTCTGGTGCGTTGGCAGTACAGCAAGCCACCCCGCACTTACCCGTACCCCTGCCTCTACAGCTCGCGCCCGGCCCCACTCGCCTTCGCCGGCGACGCCTTCGCCGGCCCGCGCGTGGAGGGCGCTGCCCTCTCCGGTCTCGCCGCCGCCGATGCCCTCCTCGAGCAGGCGAGGTGATCAACGCTGCTCTCCATAGACGGGCGCTCGCCCACCTATGACCGCCGTTAGACGCACTCCCCGCAGGCGCGTGCTGTGGTAAAATAGGGTCGCCAAAAGTCATGCTTCCCGGAGGCAGCAGAACTATGAAACGCAACCGGTTTGCCCTCTATGCATGGGCGGTGCTGGGATACATTCTTCTCGTCATTTTGTGGGGCGCCTTCGTGCGCGCCACCGGCTCCGGCGCGGGCTGCGGCCGCCACTGGCCAGCCTGCAACGGCCAGATCATCCCCCGCGCCCCGGCCACAGAGACATTAATCGAATTTACCCACCGCGTCACCAGTGGCTTCGCCGGCGTGTTGGTTGTCGTACTCCTTATCTGGGCCTTTCGCGCCTACGTGAAGCGCCACCCTGTGCGACGGGCCGCCCTCCTCTCCTTTATCTTTATCATCACCGAGGGCGCGGTTGGGGCCGGCTTGGTTCTGCTGGAGCTGGTCGGCAACAACGACTCCGTGGCCCGCGCCGTATGGATGGCCGCCCATCTGATTAACACCTTTTTCCTCGTGGCCGCTCTCTCCCTGACCGCCTGGTGGGCGTCAGTGCTGCCTGCCGACGAGGCACGGCCGGCACTGCGCCTGCGGGGGCAGGGGCGCTCTGGCTGGCTACCGGTGATCGCCATGGCCCTGATTCTGGTAGTCAGCGCCGTAGGCGCGGTAACGGCGCTGGGCGACACTCTCTTTCCCGCCGGCAGCCTGGCGGAGGGGGTGGCGCGAGACTTTTCGCCCACCGCCCACTTCCTCGAGCGGCTGCGGGTATGGCACCCCCTTCTTGCCGTCCTCTCTTCTGTTTACATTCTTGCCGCCGCCGCTTTCCTGGCAGAGCAGCGTCCGGAGCCGCACATGCGCCGCTTTGCGCGCTTCGTACAGGTGATGGTCGTCGTCCAGATCGTCGCCGGCGTCGTCAACCTGATGCTCCTGGCGCCGGTGGCGATGCAGTTGCTCCATCTGCTGCTCGCCGACCTGCTCTGGATCGGTCTGGTCCTCCTGTCGGCGGTGACGCTGGCGGCGCGGGAGCCTGCCGCTACTGCGGATGCCGAGCCGTCGGTGGAAAGGCCGGTGACGGCGCCGGCGGCGTCCCACTGATGGAGCCCCGCGTGGACGAGCTTGCGTGGTATATCGGCACGATGGGCTTTGGCTACCGCGACTGGATCGAGGCTTTTTACCCGGAGGGGCTGAGTAGGCGCGACTACCTCGGTTACTACAGCAACTTCTTCAATTCCGTGGAGATGGACTCCACCTTTTATGGTACGCCGCGCGCCGACGTCGTGGCACGGTGGGCGCAGATTGTACCGCACGGCTTCCGCATCTGCCCTAAGATGCCGCGGGCGATCACCCACGACGCCCGGCTGGTAGAGGTGGGGGCCGAGACGGAGCAGTTCCTGGATACGATGCGCCTGCTGGGCGACAGTCTGGGCCCCATCCTGATCCAGTTCCCGCCCGACTTCACCCGCGCCGCCGAGGAGCGGCTGGATGCTTTTCTGGGCAACCTGCCCCACGACCTGCGCTATGCGGTCGAATTTCGTGACCGAAGCTGGCACGCCACTGCCACCGGCGAGATGCTACAGACGCATGACGTCTGCTGGGTCTCCAGCGACTACATCTATATGCCGGAGCGGGTCTACGTGACGACCGACTTTCTCTACATTCGCTTCCTCGGCCGCCACGGCACCTATCAGGTCAAGGATCACGAGCGGGTAGACCGCACGCCGCGGCTACGAGAGTGGCTGGAGGACGTCCACGCCCGTCAGGATGAGGGGATTCACACCGTCTACGGCTTCTTCAACGACGATTACGCTGGTCATGCTCCGGCGACGGCGCAGAGGTTAAAGGCTCTCGTCGGTCTCCCCACGGAGCCACTGGAGCCGCCCCACCAGCCGCGGTTGCTCTGAATTTCGCGTCACAGGTGGTAGCGGCGCCAGAGACGCAGGCCGGCAGGAGGGTAGGGGTGGATGTACAGCGGATCTCCGCTCTGCATCTCCTCTGCCGCGCCCTCGCGCCCGGTGCGGTGCGGAAGACTACCCCCCCGCCAGCAATTCCGCGCTGCTCAGCACTGCCTGCTGCGCCGCATCAAACCAGGGGCCGGGAACGATGCCCAGGAGGAGCGTCGCCACAGCGGCAACGGCGACCACCGTGCTCAATGGGATCGTGCTCTCGACCTCGCCCTCTCCTTGAAACATGAAGGCCAGGAAAACAGGGCGCAGGTAGTAGTAACCGGAGATAACGCTGGTCACGACGCCGACCAGGGCCAGCGAGACGAGGTCGGCCTCGATGGCGGCGCCAAAGAGCAGGAATTTGCCGGAGAAGCCGCCGCTGGGGGGGACGCCGGTCAGGGAGAGCATGAAGTAGGCCAGCCCCAGCGCCATAAACGGGCTGCGGGCGGCGAGCCCCTTATAGTCTTCGAGCATCAGGCCGCGTCCCTCGCGCTGCTCGACGGCGATAACCACGGCAAAGGCGCCGAGGTTAGAGAAGAGGTAGGCCAGCATATAGAAGAGGGCGGCGGGCACCGCGTCCTCGCTGCCCAGCGCCGCCGCCACGCCGATCAGGATGTAGCCTGCGTGGGCGATGCTGGAGTACGCGAGCATGCGCTTGATGTTCTGCTGCGCCAGGGCGACGACATTGCCCACGATCATCGTCAGCGCGGCGATGACGGCGATCGCCGGCACCCACGCCTCGCCCATCATCGGCAGGGCGGCGATAAAGATGCGCATCATGGCGGCGAAGCCGGCGATCTTGGAGCCAACTGACATAAAGGCCGTGACCGAGGTCGGCGCCCCTTCATAGACGTCGGGCGTCCACATGTGGAAGGGGACGACGGCGATCTTAAAGCCGAAGCCGACGAGGAGCATCGCTACCCCGGCGGCGCCGAGCGCGTCGCCGAACTCTAGATTGGCGAGCACGACGGGCAGCGCCGTCGAGCCGGTGGTGCCGTAGATCAGGGCGATACCAAAGACGAGAAAAGCGGAGGAGAAGGCGCCGAGGAGGAAATATTTCATCGCCGCCTCTTCCGACGTCACCACCGGGCGCGCAAAGCCAGAGAGGATGTAGAGCGGAATGGAGAGCAGCTCCAGCGCCAGGAAGACGAGGATCAGGTCGTTGGCCATCCCCATCAGCATCATGCCGCTGATGGAGAACATGATCAGGTAATAATACTCGGCTTCCTGCCGCTCTGCCTTGTCCAGGTAGTTGATCGATAGCAGCACGGCAATCACGCCGGTGACGAGGAAGAGAACGTTCACGAAGTGGCTGAAGTTATCGACTACGAGCATCGGTGTGCCGTCAAGCGGCGTGAAGACGCCATAGCTCTCCCCCCAGAGCAGGAGCGCAGGCACCAGAGCTACGAGGTAGCCAACCAGGCTGAGCCAGCCGATATTGTCCGCAAAGTCGTCGTCGGTAAAGAGGTCGACGACCATCAGCAACAGCCCCCAACCGACGACGATGAGTAGCGGTAAAATCGGTATCAAATCAACAGCGGGTGCCTGAAACTCCATAGCCTATTTCCTCTCTCGCTCCAAATTTCACTAATCATACCATACAGGCCGCCTGAGCGGTAAAGTTACTGCAGTGCCCGGCGCTTCCGCACGCCCCTGACGATCAGTGGTCAAGGCGGGCGCCGGACGATCGATTGCGCCTACACTTCCACGCGCCGTATCCAAACGCGATTGCTGTGAAACGTGCTCTGCCCGGCGATGTCGGCCAGCGTATCCGGCGTCGTCCAGTTGACGTTGCGCCCGCCGGTCAGCTTGGGCCAACGCCCTTTGGGTGAGGCCAGAACGCCGGGGCGAACGGCGTCGGTGACGACGGCGCGCAGCTCGCACCAGCCGCGCCCGTTCTCGACCCGCACGCTGTCGCCGTCGGCAATACCCCGCGCCAGCGCGTCCTGGGGGTGGATCTCGACAAACGGCTCCCCCTCGCGCTGCCGCAGGCCAGCCTGGTTGGCGAGGCTGCTGGTAACGAAGTGGTGGGGGGCGCCGGTGACGAGATCGAGCGCCATCTCCGGCAGGAAACGACCGTCGTTATCGCCGTCGTCCCAGATTGCTTCCCAGGCAGGGAGCGGATCATATCCCTGGTCGGCGAGTGTCTGGGAGTAGATCTCGATCTTTCCGCTGGGCGTCGGGAAGTTGCCACCGGCGAAGGGCGGGTCGTCGCTCACATTCAAGGGCACCGTCTCCTCTGCCTGCAGCCGCTCCAGCGTAACTCCGGCGAGAGTAGGGGTGTGGCGGGCGGTGGCCTCGAGGATCTCGGCGATGACCTCGTCCTCAGTCTGGTGGAGCCACGGTTCGTCGAAGCCCATCACCTTGGCGAGCGCGCGCATCACGTCCCAGTTGCTCCGGCACTCGCCGAGTGGCGGGATCGCCGGCCGGTTGTAGGTCAGCATCGTGTGACCGTAGGCCTTGTGCAGATCGGTCTGCTCCAGCTGGGAAGTCGCCGGCAGGACGATGTCTGCATAGTCCGCGGTGTCGGTCAGGAAAAGCTCGTGGACGACGATGAAAAGGTCAGGGCGTTTCAGCCCCTCGACCACGAGGCCCGCGTTAGGATTGACCGCCGCCGGGTTGGCGCCAAAGACAAAGAGTGATTTCACCGGCGGGTCGTCCGCCTCCCCAGTCAGCGCCGCGCCGAGGCGATTCATGTTGATCTGCCGCCCGGACGGCGGGCACCCCGCCCAGTAGTTAAGTGCCTCGGCGTCCCAGGAGAGATAGCCGCTGGTGCTATAGGCCAGCCCGGCGCCGCGCTGACCGTACTGTCCCGTCAGCGCCGGGAGGGCGCAGATGGCGCGCACAGTGCCGCCGCCGTTGAGGTTGCGGTTGATGCCGTCGGCGATCTTGATCAGGCCGGGGCGCGTCTTTGCATAGAGGTGAGCCAGGGCAACGATATCGTCGGCGTCGAGACCGGTGAGTGCCGCCGCCCGCTCCGGCGGGAAGGCCGCCGCCCGCTCCAGGAAGGGGCGCCAGCCGAGGGCATGCCGCTCCAGCCACGCCTCGTCGAGCGCGCCCTCCGCGGCGAGAATGTGAGCCAGAGAAAAGGCCAGTGCGCCGTCGCTGCCCGGGCGCGGCGCGAGGTGCCAGTCCGCGCCGCGCGCCGTGCGCGTCCGCCGCGGGTCGACAACCACCAGCTGCGCCCCCGCCCGCTGCGCGCGGCGCAGGAAAGGCATGAAGTGGGGGGCGGTGCTGACTGGATTGTGGCCCCAGATGAGGATCAGCCGACTGTGAAGGACGTCGGCGTAGGACTGGCTGTAGCGGGCGCCCAGTGTCGCCTCCACCGTCGTCTCCGCCGCCGCGCCGCAGATGGCGCGCACCAGCCGGCTGGCGCCGAGGCGGTTCCAGAAGCGGGCACTGGCGACCGTCATCTGCACCAGGCCCAGCGTGCCGCTGTAGCTGTACGGTAAGATCGCCTCGGGCCCATACTCGTCGATGATCGCCCGCCAGCGCGCGCCGATCGTCGCCAGCGCCTCCTTCCAGCTGATGCGCGCCCACTGCCCGCCCCCCTTCGGCCCAACACGCTTCAGCGGGTGGAGAAGGCGGTCCGGGTGGTAGACGTGCTCCAGGTAGGGGCGCACCTTGACGCAGAGCCAGCCCTCGGTCACCGGATGGTCAGGGTTGCCGTAGATGGCGACCGCCCTACCATCGACGACCTCGGTCACAATGCCGCACGTGTCGGGACAATCGTGGGGGCAGGCGCCTGTTACACGTATCGCTTCGGTCGTCGCTCCGTTCATCTGTTTTCCTCCGGTCGGGGGAAGGTGTGATGGCGCACGATCGTCTTCACCTGGGGCAGCAGGTGGACGAAGCTGTACCCTGGTAAATGGCCAGGATCGAACTGCACGTCAAAATCAGTGGGCCAGGCATGGAATTGGGCAAAGGTGCTCGCCGCCGCGCAGTAGAGAATTCCATCATGGACGAGTTGCAGCGGCTGGTGAACGTGCCCGTGAAAGACGCCGTGCACCCGTCCCCGCGCCGGCAGGAGCGCCTCGTGCAGGCGGTGTCCGTTCTGCACGAGCATGTTGGCGTCCATCCATGGCGAATTGATGGGCAGCGGCGGAGAGTGGATGAAGAGGCTGAGCGGAGGGCCGTCGTCGTCGGCCTGTTCTTGGGCGAGCGCTATCTGCGCCTCCGGGAGTAGGCCGCGGGGATCGATCTCATCCGGGCCGCGCGCGTCGAGGACCAGAAAACGGTAGCCTTTGACGTCGAAGGTATAGGCCAATCTGTCCCGGTCGGAACAGGCGTCCTGCCGTGGCCCCATCGGCAGGAAATGATCAATATCGCGCGCCCGGTCGTGGTTGCCGACGACGTAGTAGACCGGCGCCTCCAGCCGCTCAAAAACGCGGGCGGCGAGGCGGTAGGCGGCAGGATCGGGGTCGGCGACAATGTCGCCGGTGTGGATCACGAAGTCGGGCCGCGTCGGGAGGTCGTTAATGATTTCCACCACGCGCTCGGCGCACGGCAGGGGCGCATGCCCGTGGCGCGTGTAGCCCGGATCCGGCCCGATGTGCGTATCGCTGATGTGGGCGAAGTAGAGCGGCTGGCGCGGCGCTATATCCATCTCTCTGACAAAAAGCCGCCCTCACGCAAAGTGAGGGCGGCGTGTTCCTTTACCTCCTATAATCGAGGCGCATGTCGTCGCTAACGGCGCAGTCAGGGGACCATGGCGACGGCGGTATGCACATAGTCGATCCAGAAGTCGACCGTATCATTCATCAGTTCGAAGAAGGGCGCGGGGTAGATGCCGATCCAGACGATGAAGAGCAGGAAGCTGAGAATGATCGCCAGCTGCCCGGTGTTGACATCTTCCAGCGTCTGGTTGGCCGGATTGTCAAGCGGTCCCATGAAGACGCGCTGGTACATCCAGAGCAGGTAGACGGCGGCGAGAATGACGCCGGTGGTGGCAAAGGCGGTGTAGATCCACGGGTTCGGCCCCAGCGCCTCGTAGGCGCCCATCGAGCCGAGCAGAATTGTGAACTCGCCCACGAAGCCGTTCAGCCCCGGCAAGCCCATGCTCGAGAGGGTAATGATCAGCGTCAGGGCGCTGAAGATCGGCATCACCTTCCAGACGCCGCCGTACTCGCTCATCTCGCGCGTGTGGCGCTGCTCGTAGAGCACGCCGACCAGGTAGAACAACGCCCCCGTGCTGAGACCGTGGTTTACTCCCTGCAGAATCGCGCCCTGTAGCCCTGCTTCGGTCAAGGAAAAGATGCCGAGCATGACAAAGCCAAGATGGCTGACGCTGGAGTAGGCGACCAGCCGCTTGACGTCCCGCTGGGCAAAGCTGACGATGGCGCCGTAGATGATGCCGATAATCGCCAGAGTGGCAATCAGCGGCGCGAAGAGATCGGATGCCTCGGGGAAGAGGGGCAGATTAAAGCGCATGAAGCCGTAGGTTCCCATTTTCAGCAGCACGCCGGCGAGGATTATCGAGCCGGCAGTCGGTGCCTGCGTGTGAGCGTCGGGCAGCCAGGAGTGGAAGGGGAAGAGCGGAACCTTGATGGCGAAGGCGATGGCAAAGCCCAGGAAAAGCCACGTCTGCACGTCGGCAAAGGCGGCGCGACCGGCGATCAGGTCGGGCACGGAGAAGGTGTCGTTGGTCAGCCCCATGTACAGGATTGCCAGCAGCATCAACAGCGAGCCCGCCATAGTGTAGAGGAAGAACTTGATTGAAGCGTAAACACGCTCCTTGCCGCCCCAGATACCGATCAGGAAGTACATCGGCACCAGCGTAAATTCCCAGAAGATGTAGAACAGGAAGAGATCCTGGGCCAGGAAGACGCCGAGCATGCCCGCTTCCAGCAGGAGCATGAAGACGTAGTACTGCTTCACCTGCTCGCCGATGGCGGTCCACGAGCCGGCGATTGCCAGCATCGAGATGAAGGTTGTCAGCAGGACCATCAGGATGCTCAGCCCGTCGACGGCGAGGAAGTAGTGGATGTTGAGCACGTCGATCCACACGGCGCGGTCGACAAGCTGCAGGTTCGCCGTGCCCGGATTGTAGCTCCCGAGAACGAAGAGCGAAATGATGAAGGTCGCGACGGACGTGCCGACGGCGATCTTCTTGATCAGCTCGTCATCTTCCCGGTCAAACGGCTTGAGCAGCAAAATAATAACTACCCCGACCAGCGGAAAGAAGGTGAGAAGGGTCAGTATGCCATCAAATCCTACGTTCATACGTTACTCCAGCAACAAACAGTTGGAGGCAGACCCGCGGCGCGCCGCGCGAACGCCTCTTTCTAACATTACCCCGCTACAAGCAGGAAGTAAGCGAGTAAAACGACAACCCCCAGGAAAAGCCCCAGAGCATAGTTGCGCACGTAGCCGGTCTGGGTGAGGCGCAGCACGCCGGCGACCGCGCGCGTAAAGCGGGCGCTGCCCTCCACGAGGGCGCCGTCGACGCCGCGGTCGTCCAGCACGTCCGACGCGAAGCGCGAAAAGCCGACAAAGAAGTCGCGGATGAGGTTGTCGTGGACAAAGTCGTGCCAGAACGCCCAGTCGAGCCGGTAGGCGGCCCAGTCGGCAAAGCGGTTGAAGCCCGGTATCAGGTAGCGCATGTAAAGCGTGTCCAGGGGTAGAACGCCGAAGGCGCTGATGATGGGCCCGAAGACGGGGACCTCGCGGATGGGATCTTCCTCGTGCTGCTCGGTGGGGCGCTTGCCGTAGATGACGCTATAGGCCAGGAAGAAGGCGCCGAGCGCCAGCAACAGCGATAGGGCGCCGACGAAGATGGAGAACACGGGCGGCTTGTACGGCATGTTTAACAGCCCTTCTGCCGACAGATGGAAGGACGGGATGGAGTGCTCGAGCCACTGTTCCAGCAACAGATTAAAGCCGTGCGGATGGTCGGGTACCTCCTGTAAGAAGGGGATGTACGGGATATTGATCGCCCCGGCGACGACGGCCAGAACGGCCAGAATGATCAGCGGTATGGTCATGATGGACGGGCTTTCGTGCGCCTCCTCCGCTGCCGGATGGCGGGGCTCGCCGAAGAAGACCATTTTGACCTGGCGCCCCATGTAAAAAGCAGTGCCGATAGCGGCCAGTGTCAGGATGATGTAAACCGGGAAGAAACCATAATCGGGATTGTAAGCATGGGCGAGGATCTCGTCCTTCGACCAGAAGCCGGCCAGAGGGAAGATGCCGGAAAGGGCGAGGGCGCCGATCAGGTAGACCCAGAACGTAACCGGCATCTGGTGGCGCAGGCCGCCCATGACGCGCATATCCTGGGGGTCGAAGCCGTGCTCCTCGGGCTCCAGATCGTCGTGTTGAAGGTGGTCGTGCAGCGAATGGTGCCCGTGCTCCACGCCGTGAATCACAGAGCCGGCGCCCAGGAAGAGGAGCGCCTTGAAGAAGGCGTGAGTGATCAGGTGGAACATGGCGGCGACGTAGATGCCCATACCCGCGGCGGCAACCATAAAGCCGAGCTGGCTGACGGTCGAGTAGGCGAGCACTTTCTTGATGTCAAAGCGCGTGAAGGCGATCAGGCCGGCAAAGAGGGCCGTGATTGCGCCCGTGTAGGCGACCAGCGTCGGCGCCGGAAAGACGTCGCCTGCCTCGGCGGCGACGCGCACGATCTCGAAGAGAACGTTGCTACGCACGATGAGATAGATGCCGGAGGTTACCATCGTCGCCGCGTGGATGAGCGCCGAAACCGGCGTCGGGCCGGCCATAGCGTCCGGCAGCCAGACGTAAAGCGGAATCTGGGCGCTCTTACCGGCGGCGCCGATGAGGAACAGCGTCGTCACGGCGGCGAGCACTGTGGCGATGCTGAACTGCATGCCGAAGAGGCTGACCGCCTGGCCCTCTTCAAAAAGATGGATGGCTTCGTCGAAGATGGGATTGAAGTTCAGCGTGTGGAAGGTCCAGAAGAGGAGGATCATCGCCAGGATCATGGCGAAGTCGCCCACGCGGTTGGCTACGAACGCCTTCCGCGCCGCATTGGCGTTCATCGGCACGCCATCGTCGTCCACTCGGTCGAACCAGAACCCGATCAGCAGGAAGCTGCACAACCCCACCCCTTCCCAGCCGACGAACAACATCAGGTAGTTGTTCGCCGAGATGAGGATGAGCATGAAGAAGAGGAAGAGGTTGAGGTAGGTGAAGAAGCGAGAGAAGTTGGGGTCGCCGTGCATGTAGCCGATGGAGTAGATGTGAATCAGCGACCCGACGCCGGTGACGACGAGCATCATCGTCACCGAAAGAGTATCGATCTGCATCGCCCAGGGCACGTGAAAATCGGCGGCCGGGATGCGGAACCAGTCGAAGAGGGGGACGACGGCGCCGTGGAAGTCATGCCCCATGAGGCTGAAGAAGAGGGCGACTGCGACGCCAAACGCCGAGAGCGACATCAGGCTGGCAAACCAGCCGGACCACCGCTCGCCGGTGGGATCGTTGTGGATCTCGCCGTGCTGCTGATCGAGGGCCCCGTGCGCGTCTGCATCGTGAACGTGAACGTCGACCTCCTCGTGGTCGACGTCTACGCCCTCGCCGGCTTCCGTCTTGACCTCGTAGACGTCCACATGGACTTCGGTTGCGTGATCATGAGCGACCGGCTCCTCCTGATCCTCTCCCTCATACAGCGCCGGCTGCACAAAACGACGCCCGAAAAGAGCATTAAAGAGCACGCCGATGAGCGGAAAGAGGAGGAGGAGAGGAGCGAAGGCGTATTCAGTCATTGTTCTGTTTCATCCTACGTCCACGGTTGGGACGTGCAGCGCGCCTGGCACAGATGCGCGCCACACAGTTCATCCTTTCAGGACGTTAACTTCGTCGATGTTAATACTTTGCTTGCTGCGGAAGATGGCGACGATCAGGGCCAGGCCCACGGCGACCTCCGCCGCCGCGACGGTCATGACGAAAAAGACGAAGATCTGCCCGCCGAGAAGCTCGTCGCCCAGATGGCGGGCAAAGGCCACAAAAGCGAGATTGGCCGCGTTGAGCATCAACTCGATCGACATGAAGATGATAATGGCGTTGCGCCGCATCAGCACGCCCAGTGCACCGATGGTAAACAAAACGGTGCTGAGCGCAATGTACCACTCAATGGTTACTTCGGCCATTCTCTTTTACTTCCTTTGCTCGTAGGTCCGCAGCACGACCACGCCGATCATGGCGACCAGCAACAGCAACGAGGTCACCTCAAACGGAAAGACGTAGTTCTCAAAGAGGCGCAGGCCGACCGCCACCGGGCTGGCGTCGATGACATCCAGCAGCCCCTCATTTGCGCTGGGCGTATCCGCCACAAAAAGAGCCGCGCCAAAGGAGACGATCAGGCCGATACCCAGCAACAGGGCCAGCCAGACCTGAGCCCGCCCCCGGGCGACCACGCCCTCCAGCTGTTCGGCGCCGAGCAGCATGATAACGAAAAGAAAGAGCACCATGATCGCGCCGGCGTACACGGCCACCTGGGCCATGGCAATAAAGGGCGCCTGGAGGACGACGTAGAAAGCGGCCAGCGTCGCCATGTTCAAAATCAGAAAGAGGGCACTGTGGATGGCGTTGCGACTGGTCACCGTGCCCACAGCCGCCGTGAGGGCGATCAGGGCGAGCGGAATAAAGACAAAGATGTTTCCCATATGCAGTTCCTCAGGCAGGATCGGCCATGTCAGGGATCGAACGGTCGAAGCGGCCCGCCTCCGTCTCCTGCGGCGTCGGCTGGCCTCCTTCCGGCACCGGGTCGATCAACATATCTTTGGTGTAGATGGCGCTGGCGCGGTCGTAAAAGCTCAATTCGTAGTTATCTTCCAATACGATCGCCTCTGTCGGGCAGGCGTCTTCGCAGTAGCCGCAGAAGATGCAGCGCAGCATGTTGATCTCATAGGTGCTGGCGTAGCGTTCGCCCGGCGAGTAGCGTTCTTCGTCCGTATTCTCCGATGCCTCGACAAAGATGGCATCTGCGGGGCAGGCGGCGGCACACAGCGAGCAGCCGATGCACTTCTCGAGACCGTCGTCGTAGCGTTTCAGCGCGTGGCGCCCCTTAAAGCGGTAGCGGACCGGCCGTTTTATTTCCGGATATTGAATGGTCACTGGCGGCTTGAAGACATGCTTCAGCGTCGTCGCCATTCCTCTTAAAATTGCACCAATCATGGCAATCCTGTAACTCCTATGAGTGCACCCGGTCTGCTAGCGACCGGATAGTAGAAATAAATGCTGGCGCTGCTAAAAGAGCGAGAGCACGGCGCCGATAAGTGGTTCAAATAGCCCTTCTTCGGCCAGCACGATAACTGCGCCCGTAATAATGACGTTGGCCAGCGAGATGGGCAGCAGCCGCTTCCAGCCAAAGCTCATCAGCTGATCATAGCGAAAACGGGGCATTGAGGCCCGAATCCAGATCATGAGCATCAGGCTGATGATGATCTTAATAATCATGTTCAGCAGGCCAATCACCGGCACCACACTGGCACCCGGAATCGGCCCATAGTAGCCGCCAAAGAAAAGGACGGCGGCGATGGCGCTCAGGCTAACCATCTTCATGTACTCCGCCATGAAGAACATGCCGAAGCGCATCCCGCCGTACTCGACGTTGTAGCCGGAGGAGAGCTCCTGCTCCGCCTCCAGAAGGTCGAACGGCGCACGTTGCAGCTCGGCCATCATGGCGATGTAGAAGATAACGGCCGCCACCGGCTGCAGAAAGACATACCACAGCCAGCCCTGTTCCTCGACGATAACGCCAAGATCCATCGAGCCGGCGAGCATAATTGGCGGCAGCAGGCTCAGACCGAGGGCCAGCTCATAACTGAGCATCTGCGCCGAGGCGCGGATGCCGCCCAGAATGGCATATTTGCTGTTGGAGGCCCAGCCGCCAAGGACGACGGCGTAGACGGCGATCGAGGTCACGGCGATGATAAAGAGCACGCCCACATTGACACCGGGGGCAATTGCAAAATAAGGCTCAAAGACGACGCCGAAGAGCTCGAAAGCGGGCATCCAGGGGATGACGGCCAGAATCAGAACGGCAGGAATGACCGCCAGCATCGGCGCCAGATTATAGACGAACTTGTCCGCCTGGCCCGGAGTAGGATCTTCCTTGAAAAAGAGCTTTACGGCGTCGGCTGCGGGCTGCATAATACCGCCCAGCAGGCGTACCTCGCCGCCGCCACGGCGGGGGAGCGGGATGTAGCCGGCACGGTTTGGCCCCACCCGATGCTGCAGACGGGCGAGCAGCTTGCGCTCCAGCAGCGTCGTATAGGCGAAGCCGGTAATGACGGCAAAGCTGACGATAAAGCCGACGATCAGCGCCCTGAGGACGATTTCTCCAACGGTCATAGTTTCCTCACTTGCGAACCGCTACCTCGCGGATCTTGACGTCCTGTTTTGCGGACGGGGCGGTGATCTTCATAAGCTCAATCGGGACGATTCCCTGCGGGCGCCCGCCGATAGAGAGCAACAGCGCCAGCCCCGGGGCTGTTTCGTATCCAATCGCCGCCTCCAGGTGTAGCTCCTTGCCAGCACCGGCGCTGCGGGCCCCGTCGACGCGCACGGTGACGATCTCGCCGCCGTTAATGCCGTGCTCGGCAGCGTCCTCCGGATGCAGGAGAAGGGTCGGCTCAACCACGCGCTGGGAGAGCAGCTCTGTTTTGTCGACGAGCGTCCCCGGCCGGTAGAGTGGGCGCACGGCGACAGCCTGTAGGCCGGTAGCGGGCGCGAACGGCGCAAGCGGGGGCAGCGTGTACATCTCCACCGCACCGCTTGCCGCTTCGGCTGCTTCGGCGGCCATCTCCGCGTCGGTGCGCCACTGCTCGCCGACGCCGGATTTGTTGTCGTAGGAGGTGCCGGCGTAGTAGAGATCGTCGTTGCCAACCGGCGGCCACTGCTCCACCACACGCGTCAGCGTGCGGTAGGTCATGCCGTTGTATTGTGGTACGGCGGCGGCTACGTCGCGGAAGGCGAGGCCGGCGGCAAAGGGCACATCGCCCAGGCCCAGCCGCTCGCCGATGGCGGCCAGAATCTGCCAGTCGGCCTGCGCGTTGCCCATGACCGGAATCGCGGGGAAGAAGCGCTGCACGCGGCGCTCACCGGTGGTGAAGGTTCCTTCCCGCTCCGCCCAGCTCTGGGCTGGCAGCACGACGTCGGCCAGTTCGGCAGTCGGCGTCAGGAAAAGCTCCTGGACGACCAGAAAATCGAGTCCGTCGCGTCCATCCATCAGGCCGTCGCTCACCGGGTCGGCGCCCATCACATACAGCGCGCGGATGCTGCCTCCGCCATCGCCATAAATGGCCCGCGCGCCGAGCCCCGGGTTCTCTATCTCCTGATAGCCGGGAGCGAGACGGGGGTTGATCCCCATGTCCCAGGCGCCCTGGGTGTTGGCGTGCGACCAGACCGGGAGCAGGCCGTTGTTGGCCCGCCCAGCGTGGTTTGCGCCGTCGCCATTCTTCAGTAACAGCAGATTGGCCAGTGTCCGGGCGACCGTTTCTGTCTCTTCATAGGTGAGACCCTCGGCCCCGT